>CALMST010000214.1 GCA_937872315.1 uncultured Ignavibacteria bacterium
CAATACTCAATACTCAATACCCAATACTTTACAAAAAAATGAAGCGCATCTTAATAGTAAGGACCGACCGTGTCGGTGATGTAGTAATGATCACTCCTATGATAAGGGAGTTACGGAAATCCTTTCCGGATGCTTTCATTGCCACACTTACAAATACCAACACTCAGGATATTCTTATAAACAATCCACATTTAAATCAAATCATTGCTGATGATCTCAGTAAGAACAGCTTCTATTCTGTTACCGCTAAGCTCAGAGAATTCAACTTTACAGATGGTCTTCTTGTAATGCCAACCGAAAGAGCCGCTTATCAGATGTTTCTTGGCGGAGTTAAAAACCGTATTGGTGTGGGCAGAAAATTATATGAAGTGATCACATTGATGAAGACTGTCTCGAGGAATAAATACATTCCACTCAGACATGAAGCTGACTATTGTATGGATCTTGCAAGAAAGATCGGAGTTGTTACAGATGATCTTACTCCGGAGATTTATATTACTGCAGAAGAAAAGAAAACGGGTATGGAAATTTTGAGAAGCTTTAATGTTTCTGAAAGTGATATGAAGATCATAGTTCATACAGGGTCCGGAAAGTCATCATCAAACTGGAGCGAGGATAAATATTCTGAACTTATAAAAAGGATTATTGATAAGTACAGTTCAGCTAAAATTATTCTTACCGCAAAAGAGATGAGTGATAATTTTAAAGCAAACATAATTTCATTAAACAGTAACAACATTGTATTCCCAGATCAGCATATAAAAAGACTAAGAGATCTTATCCGCATTATCTCAAACACTGATCTTCTGATAGCCCCTTCAACAGGTCCATTACACATAGCTTCAGCATTAAAAATAAAAACCATCGGACTCTTCTGTCACAGAAGAATGAACTGCGCAAAACACTGGGGAGCGCTCGGCAGCAAAGCAGTTAATCTCGAAGTCAGCAAAGGGTTTTGTGATGCGAACTGCAGTCCGGACAAGGAAACATGCATGTTTGAGGATGGTATTTCAGTTGAAGAAGTTTTAAATAATATACCGTAATTGTTACTTTGAAAATTCTGATTTCATCTGATTCAATGTTTATCAATACTTAGGAAGGGTAATGCCTGTTTTGCTCAATGAATATAATAGTAAATACAAGTTGCTTTTTAATAAATTCAGTGTTATTTTTGTGATAACAATTTTTCCATAAATCAAACAAAATAATAAAATGACAAAAGAAGAACTAATTACCAAGATTGCCGGTGACGCTAAGATCACTAAAGTTCAGGCAAAAGCAGCTTTAGGAGCAGTAGTTGAATCAGTAATGAAGACCCTGAAAAAAGGCGGAAAGCTTTCATTAGTAGGATTCGGAACATTCTCAATTTCTAAAAGAAAAGCAAGAACAGGAAGAAATCCGCAAACCGGAAAAGCTATTCAGATCAAAGCAAAAAAAGTTGCTAAGTTCAAAGCCGGTAAACAACTTTCTGAATTCGTAAACAAGTAAAAAAATAAGCGCTGCACTTTTGATAAGTACAACGCCGGAAACAAAAGTTATGGAAAGCGCCTTAATGGCGCTTTTTTATTTTACAACCGCAAACTTTCCTGTCTTTTCATCAACTTCCTGTCCGGATGAATTAGTACCTGTCGCCCTGTAAATGTAGATACCTGTATTAATGCTGTTACCGTTCTGATCTTTCATATCCCACTCCACTCCGCCGTTACCGTTGGTTTCCTTAATGTTGATCAAAAATTTTCCCGTCAGATCAAAAATATCAATAGATGCATTCTGAGTTATGTTGGCAAACGTAATATAATTCTGTGTTGAATTAAAACTATACGGATTAGGATATACATACATTTCATCGAGATTCTCTTTATTGAATATCAAACCGAAACTGCTTCCGGCTCCGTCAACTATCTTCACTCCATCAGCCGAATAAACATTGAATGCTTTTAATAAATAATTTTTTCCTGTAGCGCCGATAGCTCCGTTACTCTGAAGATTCAGATAAATTATTCTGCCGTTTGAATTATCTTTCTCAACTGACAAAACTTTTATATCAAACGGCTCAAAAGAATAATTTACCGGATTCAGAATTGTTGTCGCATCGGTCTCGGTATTGAACTCTACCTTGA
Source organism: uncultured Ignavibacteria bacterium (assembly GCA_937872315.1). GTDB lineage: Bacteria > Bacteroidota > Ignavibacteria > Tepidaquicellales > Tepidaquicellaceae > JAGPCH01. Next base: position 2,121 of record CALMST010000214.1, read on the forward strand.
GTCTTCTGCTTCCTGTCATCTCAAGTTTTGAAATATAAAATTTTCCCGAGTCGGTCTGGCTGGTGACAAAACTGACAGAATTAGTATCAACAGGTGAATTATAAATATCTCTTAATCCATCCGTTCTGACAGTATAATTTCCGTTAGGCAGCTGTTCTTCAAATGACAAGAAATAATTATAGTTATCTTTTACAGCTATGTTCTTTGGAAATCCAATCCCGTTGCTCACAACAAACGAATGCAGCGGTGGAATTGTCGATGAGATCTTTTCTGATAATGTAACCGTCAGGAATCCGTTATTCTCTGACTGCGCCGCAACCAGTTTTGCTTTATTGTGACAATAAACCTTTATCTGATCAGACAGCATACTTTCATTAACGGAATTCTGAAGATCGACTGCCGATATTTTATAATAATAATCTTTCCTGTTGGTCACATTCAGATCCTGATAAGCATTTACATTTGTAGAATCATACAAAACAAAATTGACAGTCGTATCGCTTCTGTAAATTTTATAATAATCCGCTCCCGGTGTGACTTCAAATTCAAGCCTTATCAGATTTGAATCAATGCTGTTCCCCCTTAGTCCAAGCGGAGTTGCAGGTCCTGTAAAGGCAATGTCTTTTTCAAAGAAAAGAAGTGTGTCATTAATTGTATTTAATCCGAACTCCTTTACACCGTTGCCGTCGAAGTCATAAATGATCTGATTGAAAGTATTGATGCCTTCCATATAATATGCAGGCAGAAATCTTGATTGAGAATTATTGAATTTCATTATATAAAACAATGTCCCGGTGTTTATAAGTACTTCATCTCCGTTTTCATTATCCACATTTGCGGCTCTTGTGCAAGTCTCAGTATATGATTTATAATTATATATATCGGCTCTGTCAAATATTGAATAAGTATTATCAGCAGTTGAAGTGAACGCATAAAGACTGTAGAACTGTATCAGCTCACCGTCCTTGCTCACGACACCAACTGCAAAATCCATTTTACCGTCACCGTTAAAATCGCCGGCTGTCACATTATCGCCTCTCAGGATCATATCGATCGAATCCTTATAGACCAGTGCATAATTATTATCGGATGTATTTTCATATACAAGTATTCCGACTTTGGGCAATGCAGATCCCGGAGTTTCATAATAGAGATTAATAAAAGCAATATCCGTTTTTCCGTCCCCGTCAAAATCCTCAACCAATGCATTTTGTGAATTCGGTGTAGAATCAAATCCGAAGTAGTTAAGATTAGCAGTCTGAGTGAAAGTGTTATTTCCGTTTGATTCAAGTATCCTTAGACCTGTTGTACCGAATCCTAATATTTCCTTTTTACCGTCGCCGTCAGTATCAGCGATTCGGGCAGACCAGAAGTTACTGTTAGTTGAGTCACTCCATATAAGATCTGTCGGAAGCTGATTAACTCCCGGAGCTTCATACAGAAAACCGTTACGGCCTTTTGATAACAGCATTTCATTTTTGCCGTCCCCGTCTATATCGCTGATGTCTCTGCCAACTTTGAAATCGCTCCAGTTATTATCAGATACTTTATTAAAATCACCGTTGCTGAATTCAAAGATATTGAGCTTCAGATTATTTTTTATGTCATTGAGGATTACATCATTCTTTCCGTCATTGTTGTAATCATAAATAGTCGGGGATGACTGTGAATAAGTAAGCGAATAATCTTTTTTAATATAACCGTAAGTATTGATCTCAGGCTGAGTATAGAAATAAAATGCAGTATCAGTTAAGGTTGTCTTCTTTCCGTTCAATGATTCGGCTTCAAGATAAAATTCATATTCGGTATTTCCGGCTAAGGAATTTCCGTTAAGCAATCCGAAGTGCGCTTCGGATACGAATCCTATATTCGGAGTTCCGACATCAGCCAGTACAAAACTAAACGGATCATTTGAGCCTTTTCTTCTGTAAAAGATCTTTCCGAGTGTTCTTTTATTGGTAGCAAATAATATCAGTTCAGAATAGTTGTTTTTATCTATGACGTTTCCAAAACCAACATCGGTAATAATTGGCGGATTTTTGTCTTTGAAAATTATCATACGGTGTTCTATGGTTCTGCCTGAATTACTGTTGATGGCAAGTCTCAATGTATATGAAGTATCTGCCAATGATGCGGTGTTCCAGATTGTTACAGTGTCATTCAAAACCTGAGAACTCTGATTTTCAAGTAAGGCTATCCACGTCGATGGCTTCTGTCCGACTCCGTAATAGAGCGAGTATGAAACAAAAAGAGGTGAAGCGGCGGAGACACTGATGGGCACATTGCTTGTATCAAAAGTATAATCCTGAAACGGATAATTTATTCTTGCAATTGATGGATTATTGAAATTCTGCAAGGCATTAACCGCATTGATCCTTCCTGAAGACCGCAAATGATCCCAGCTGTTCTGTCCTGCCATTAAAGTCGTGGTAGAAACGAGTATTCCTCTTATTTCTTCATTTGACAATCCGGGATTTTCAGATCTGAGAAGCGCTGCCACACCTGCTACTATTGGCGCGGCAAAAGATGTGCCGTTGAGTTTATCATAATCTCCGCCGAATGTCGAACTTCCTTTGCCGACTCTCACGGTTGTAAGATTCTGAAGTCCCGGCGCAAAAATATCAACCGTCTCTCCGTATGACGAAAATCCTGCCTTGTTATCAGTAAGATCTGACGCGCCTACGGAGATCACTTCATCATAAGAAGAAGGATAATGCAGCCTGTCGCTGCCGTCGTTTCCGGCCGAACAGACAATGAACACATCCTGTGTATAGGCAAACCTTATAACATCTCTTAGTAGATTACTGAAAATATAATCTCCGAAACTGAAATTAAAAATTCTCACACCATTTGATACTCCGTATAAAATTGCATTAGCTACGTCATCTTCTTCACCGTAACCTTCGGCATCAAAAGCTCTCAGCACCATTACTTTGCAATTTGGCGCGACTGAAGATATGCCAAGATTATTATTAAATGTTGCATTGATTATTCCCGTGACAGCCGTCCCGTGTGAATTCTTATTGTCATCAGTCGGATCATTATCAGGCTCAAGATAGTCTCCTCTTCGCGGATCACCGGTAAAGGGTTCATCGGTGAAATCCCATCCTCTCCAGTCATCAATGAAACCGTTGTTGTCATCATCTATGCCATTGTCCTGCTTTCCGTCTCCGTATTCACCGTAGTTTATCTTATAGCTTGTCTGAAGATCCGGGTGAAGAAAATCAAGTCCCGTATCAATTACTCCAATTACAATATTTGAATCCCCCTGAGTAATATCCCAGGCATTTCTCATTCCGATCTGATCAAGATAAGCCTGTGTGCTGAAATAAGTATCATTCGGAGTTGCTGCATTATCTGAAATATTATCAACTCTCAAAATCCCTACCGGCTGGACATACTCAACATATTCATTTTCAGAAGCGTCGCTGATATATTTAGCTAGATTGTTTTCGTTTATTTCAATAATGAAGATCCTGTCAAGCCCTGCTTTTTTATAACTTTCGTTATTTGCATATTTAGCATTGGATTTTTTAAAAACCTCAGCCGAACTCTTAACATCTGCTTCTCTGCTCAATGTTGATATTGAACTGCTTCCCGATTTTACACGGTTATTTTTAAAATTGTTTACAATATCAGCCGGAGCTGAACTTTTTAATTTAACTATGAGACTTCCGTTTTGTGAAAATGCGGATTCACAAAAAGTAAACAGCAACATGAATATGAGGGTAATGGAAAATTTCATTTTTGATTTTAATTTACAAATAAATTTTTAAAAAACCGGTAAAGGATAACTGAAATGTTAACAGATGAATCAATACAATTAGTATAATCAGTACTTATATTCCTCCGTCTCTATCTTCTTCAGGATCCAGTTATCTTTATCAATTATAACTTCAGCAGGTTTGCCTTTGACAGGCTGCTCGAATAGCTGTTCTCTTGATTCATTAAAAAAGGTAAATTCTTCTTCGCCTGATTCTGTTTTCACAATTATCTGAACAGGCATTTTATATACATCCCTGTCTTTCTGAGTTTGCCTGAGATTTATTCTCACCATATAGACTCCGGAGTTTTTCTCACCGTTGAAGTCATCATATTTCCATGAATAAACATATTCAGGTCTTCCGGTGCCGGTAAATATCCATTGATCAAAAAAATATTTCAAGTCAGTTCCCGAAATTTGCTCACAGACTTTCTGAAAATCCAGGGTTGAAGCATTCTTATATTTATATTTTTCGTAATAAGTTCTAAGTATCCTGGTAAATACAGAATCGCCCGTAACTCCTCTGAGCATATGAAGACACCATGCGCCTTTCTTATAAACTGTTGAATTCAGGATAAATCCTTCAGGGTCATATACTCTTCCCTGAAAATAACCGTAATCCATGCTCTTCATTGTTTTCTTATAACCGGCAATTCCATGCCTGTGTTCAGCCCACATGGCTTCTCCGTATGAAGCAAAACCTTCATTAAGCCAGATGTCCTTCCATGTCATTGGCGTGACTGCATCTCCAAACCACTGATGAAACAGTTCATGAACCGCAATGGCTTCATATCTTTTATCACCCGTCACTGTTGTATATCCCATACTCGAGACTGTCTGATTTTCCATTGCGCCGCCGCCCCAGCCTATCATCGCCATGCCGTATCTTTCATTTATGAAAGGATATTCCCCCACTTTTTCTGAAAAAAAATCTATCATGCTTACAGTACTGTCCCAGTCATATTTTGCATTTGCGAGATAAGACGGATAAACAAAATAATCTACATTCATTTCCTTTAAAGAGTCCTTTGTATAATATTTATCTGACCAGGTATCATACTTTGCGATAGCCAGAGAGACTAGATATGTTGCGATCGGATAATCAGATCTGAAATAAAATGTTCTGGTACTGTCAGATCCGGTTTTAACTTCCTTAAGTAGTCCGTTCGAAACTGCAGTAAGCTGTTCAGGAACCGTAATCGTAACTTCACTTGTGAATTTATCATTAATAATATCTTTACAAGGCCACCATGCTGGAGCATTTTCGGGTTCGCTGAGCGTATAGATTGACGGCTCGTTATCAAAACTTTTAAATTCAAATGTCTCAAATCCTTTACTGACGGGAGCTCCTTCATAATTTATCTCTGCGGAAAATTCAGTGGTTTTTTGTCCGGATTTTTTAAGATCTAAAATTATATAATTATCATTTCTTTTGAATCCGATATCATTGTTATCGAATTTAACGCTGTTCACTTTCATATTATCAAAGAGATTGATATACATTTTACTGAGAGTATCCGAAAGAATTAATCCTTTCATATTCATTTTTCCGTAAATGTTTTTTTTTGGAATATCAAAGGAAAGCTCAAGTTTGCAGTGCAGAACATCATAAAGATCCTGGCTGGCTATTACAGATGATTCTCTTTTATCGCTGCTGTTGGTATATTGAACGGTCTGATATTTATTCGAAAAGAACTGCGCAAATCTCATTAAAACATTTCCCTCTGACATTATTTCACAGAACTTTAATCCTATGAGAGTCCAGAAAGTTAATGACATCAGCACGATGAAAATAATTATCAGTTCGAAATAATTTTTTTTCATCAAAGAATGTGAATTGGGATTTTGCACAGTGAATAGAACAAATATAAGTGATAAAAGTTTAGTAAAATATACTGTTATTAGAATCCAAATTAATTATTTTTACGCAACTTATAAATTAAACCCTCTCTTAATATGTCTTTAAAAAATAAAGCTTTTTCGTACTTTTTAATAATTGCAATTTGTTTTTCACTCAGCTCATGTATCGGAGTTGACCGTCAGATCAGATTAAACAAAGATGGTTCGGGCGAGGAGACAATGAAAATTACATTCATGAAAGAGTTTTACGGACTCATGAGCTCAATGTCAGCAATGATGGACTCAGCAAGGCAGGAGTCGTTTCTTGATTCCCTTTACAATGACCAGATATTTATAGATAAGACCAAGAACGGTTACGATTCAATTCAGGGTGTAAAGATCATTGATATTTCCTCACAAAGAAATGAGGATTCATCAAGCACATTTACGATAAAATACAGCTTTGATAATCTTGATATTCTCGGCTCTTCATTACAGAAGACATTAGAAGATGAGAATGACAATCAGGATAAAATTCCTACCGTTGTGACTATGATGCCTGAAGGAGATAATGTGGTTTTCCGTTATGATTATGAAAATCCTGAAGAGGATACAGAAATTGATTCAACAGAAATAGCTATGAAAAATTCAATGATGAAAATTTTTGAGAATGGTTATATTAATTTTGAAATTGAATTTCCATATGAAGTAATATCTTCAAACTCCACGTCAGCAAACGGAAATATTCTTAAATGGGATTATCCGATGAAAGATATTTTTATGGACAGCAAATTAAATCTCGAAGCTGTAATGAAGAAATAATTAAAATTAAATTCAGAACAATCATCAGACCGGTTAATATCTACAACATTTACCCAGATATCAGTAAAAATGAGGGTAATACGGGAATAAAATTTTTAACAGGGAAAGTTATTCTCTCTTTTTTAATCAGCGGATTACTAATTTCCCTTTGCAGTAATCAGATAAGATCTCAGACCGCCGTTCCGGATGGATTGCAGAGATTGTTAAAAGCTTATCCTGATTTTCTTGATTCAGCCGATCAGAATAATCTCTACTGGAAAGACGGGACAGTCATGATCTACGATGACGGGATCAAAGATAAATCTCACGATGAGATGCTTGAAGATCCGGATCTGGAAGATATGCTTTCACAGGAATATACTGCCGGTTCTGACTGGTCAGAACCACCGGCAGAAAATTTCGAACCTGGAAGGATACGGTATGAACCTTTTTTTCTTAAAATGTACGGAAATAGTTCCGGCGAGGTAAGTCAGCATCTTGAAAGCATTACCTGGGTTGACGGCTCTGAATTAGCTTTCAGTAATGTCAATGGCGCGGCGGATAAATTAAGACTTGTTATTGAAGAGCTAAATGATCTTCCTTCAGAATATCAAAAATATTTAAAGAATCCGGGAGGTACATTTGTCTGGAGGAATATTGCCGGAACAGACCGCTTGAGTAATCATTCATTCGGAACTGCTCTGGATATTAATACTAAATACTCGGATTACTGGAAATGGAACAAAAATCTGAAATATGTAAACAGGATCCCGATCGGGATTGTTGAGATCTTTGAAAAATACGGATTTATCTGGGGTGGGAAATGGTATCATTATGATACCATGCATTTTGAATTCAGACCGGAACTGATAAGCGGTCTCCCATAGTTCAGATTATTCCCGTGCTTTTTATATGACGGATGATTAGAAAAGCTTAGTTTATTAACATTCCAGATTATTTAATTGAAAATAAAATTAAGTATAAATATTTTCAGGAAATTAACAGATCTGAATTCCTAAGTGTACTAAATTACAATTACTTAGAAATTAATAGCTTTGTAGATACTTTCTTGGATCAAAGTGTGGAGATATTGGACATTACAGGAATTTGCAGTAAGATTTAACTGATTTAAGAAATTCTTTGGTATGATAATTGTAGATTAATAAATTAAATAAATATAAAAATGACACATAATATTTTAAAAGTACTGATAGTTTTCTTTTTTACTGTTGTACTTGTTTCCTGTACAAAAGAAGTTCCCCCTGAGCTTTTAAGCAATAAACAGAAGGATCAAACCAACAATGAAAAACCTGAAATGCCGGATGATTCCATTCACAGAAATCTCAAACCAAAAGATTCATTCCATGGTGGCAGTACAACAGGCGGTGATAATGAAGAAGCAATGGATGAGGATGCTTTAAAATATACAAAAGAAGCTGATGATGCGGATTCAAAATATCAGAAAACCAAATCTGAAGAGGATAAACAGGCATGTATATATGCACAGTTAAAAGCAGCTAATTTTCTGATGTTTGAAGCTGATCTTCCGCCGAGAGAGAAATACAAACCTGCATTACAGAGATACAGAAGGGTACTGGAACTTGATCCGAAGAATCAGGAAGCAATGGCAAATAAAACAGAAATAGAAGATATTTATAAATCCATGGGTAAACCGATCCCAAATTAATCTGAATTTTATTTTTCATATTTAAATTCGGTATATTTATAACAATATTTAAAAACTCTAACTAAACAAGCATCATGAATATCAAAACAATAACCGGAATATCAATTATAGTTATTTTCTTAGTTGTCGGTTTCTTTTCATTTTCCGAAAGTAAAATTGAATACAGTAATTTCGAAAAAGCATCAGAAAATCACAGAACCTGTCAGGTAAAAGGTACATGGGTAAAAGATAAAGACGCAAAATTTGATGCTAATACAAATGAATTCATATTTTATATGAAAGATGAGAACAACTCTGAAGTTAAGGTCATTCTTGCCGGCGCCAGACCAAATAATTTTGAAATGGCAGAATCAGTTGTGGCAAAAGGCAAAATGAAAGATGGTAATTTTCATGCTAAAGAAGTATTGACCAAATGTCCGTCAAAATACGAAGGTAAAGGCGAAGATGTAAAGAAATCAGGAATATAATTTTAAAATAACATAATTTAAAAAAGCCCTATGGGTACATTTATAGTATACATAGCATTTTTCTCGTGTCTTCTCTCTGCGATCCTGTATTTGCTGGTCAGCAGAGGAAATACGAAGATCATCGGTACAGCGAGATTAATGTTTCATGTTTCGGTAGTAATGACGATCTCCTCAGCAGCATATCTGCTGTATCTTATTATTACACACCAGTTTCAGTTTACATACGTATGGAATTACAGTTCAAAGGATCTCCCGATAAACCTGCTTGCTTCCACATTTTATGCAGGGCAGGAAGGCAGTTTTCACCTTTGGGCATTTATGATGGCTGTACTTGGAGTATTTTTAATGTCGTATCTGAAAAGCCGTGATCAGGATGAAAGAAAAAATGAACATAGCAATGGCCATGCATTAAAAGATGATAGATATGAACCACTTGTAATGTTTACTTTTGCATTTATACAGACTTTTCTTTTATTCATACTTATTATTAAATCTCCATATCTTTATGTCTGGGAATCTTTTCCAAAAGAAGTAGCTATCGGATTTGTTCCTGAAGACGGAAGAGGTCTTAATCCTCTGCTTCAGAATTTCTGGATGACAATTCATCCGCCTATTCTTTTTGCGGGATTTTCTTCACTGGCAATTCCTTTCTGCTTTGCTATTGCTGCTCTGGTAAAGAATCAATATAACAGATGGCTTAAACTTGCATTACCCTGGACATTGTTTTCCGGAATGGTCTTAGGAGTAGGCATAATGCTCGGTGGTTTCTGGGCATACGGCGTACTTGGATGGGGTGGTTACTGGGGCTGGGATCCTGTAGAGAATTCTTCGTTTGTTCCATGGATCGTAATAGTCGCTGCCATTCACTCAATGATAGCTGAAGAAAAAACAGGAAAATTTAAAAAGACAAGTTTATTACTTTGTGTTATAGCTTTTGTGCTGGTTTTATATTCCACATTCCTTACAAGAAGCGGAATTCTGGGTGATGCATCTGTTCATTCATTTGTAGATCCGGGTCAGGAAGTATATCTGTTTCTGGTAGTATTTCTTTCATTATTCGGCGGAGGCGGAATTGCTCTGATCTTATTCAGACTGAAAAGTCTCAGAACTGACAGCAACCAGACTGCAAACATGCTTTCTCGCGAATCAGCCGTGTTTATCGGAGCTATCACACTTTGCGCCACTGCCCTCGTTATTGCAGTAGGAACAAGCTGGCCGATCCTCGCCAAAGGAACAATCGATCCTGCGTTTTATAATAAAATGAATCTGCCTCTGGCAATAATGATTGCTGCCATCAATGGTATAAGTATTTTATTAGCATGGAAACACACTGATGAAAAGAGATTTTTTAAGAGTTTATACCTGCCGTTAATGATAACCGGAATTGTCACGGCAATTTTAGTTGTATTTGCAATCAGAGATGTTCTTATAGCAATATTCGTAGCTGCTTCGGTTTTTGCTTTAGTAATAAATGCAGACATTGCAATTAAAATTTTCTTAAAAAATAATCTAAAAGCCGGACCTTATATTGCCCATCTGGGAATTATGATCCTTTTCCTTGGCATAGTCGGATCTTCACAGTATTCCGAAGAAGTGAATCTGTCTCTGCCGCTGAATGAGACAAAATCAGCTCTCGGCTATGAAATGACCTACAAAGGAGCTACTCCTTTCGGTAATCCCGGTGATAAAGATGAAAAATATCATTTCAATGTAGTTGTGGAAAAAGACGGAAAAGGTTTTCTTTTACAACCTGTAATGTTTTACAGTGAATATTCCGATGGTATCATGAAAAATCCCGATATTGCGAATCTCGGAATAAAAGATGTTTATCTGTCACCTATGTCTCTGGAATCTCCTAAACCTTTCAGTGATGATGATATTGTTACTTTTAACAGAGGTGAAGAAAAAGAGGTCAAAGGTCTGAAAATAAAATTCATAGATTTTGACAGAACAAAGTTTAACCAGGAATCCATGAAAACCGGTGCTGAAAATACGATCGGCGCTAAATTTGAAATTACACATGGCGGGAAAACTGAAACTATAGTAGCTGAACAATTAATGAAACAGGGTGAAACAGAAAATATCCCTGTCCGTCTGAGTGACTCTGATCACTTTACATTTTTACTTTCAAAGATAAATGTAGCTGCAGAAGCTTCTGCTGATCTGATCATTGTAGATGAGACTGCTCCTTCTGTTTCTGCGCCTGAAACACTTGTATTAACAGCTAGCATTAAACCATTCATAAACCTTGTATGGGGCGGAACTATCATAATGGCTCTCGGATTCTTTGCTTCGCTTTCCGGAAGAGTAAAAAGATTCAGACTAGGTCAGCCATCGGTACCGGTTTCAAAAGAGATTAGCCAAAACATTTCTAATGGAAGTAACGGTTCTAAAGGAAGTAATGGTTCTTCCAATGGTCATAAAAATGGTCACAACAAAGTTCATGACAAATCACATAAACATAAGTCGCACTAAAATTTAAAACTTCCTAATTTATAAAGCCGGGGATAATTAATTTATCTCCGGCTTTTTCGCTGAGATATTATATTAGCAAACCATTTCCTTATAATTAAACACTCCGACTGAAAGGATAACTTTATTTTTAGTCAGTATCATATGATACTATTTTATCAGGATCATCTTTTTGGTATCAGTGAAGTTCCCTGATGAAAGTGTATAATAATAGATTCCTCCTGCAAGAGTACCGGCATTCCAGTTATACTCATAACTTCCCGGCGATAAATTTTCATTCACAAGCGTAGTAACTTCTTTACCAAGCTGATCATAGACTGTCAGCTTTACCATGGAACTTGTATTTCTATCTCCCGCTGCTATGTCAAATCTTATTTTAGTTGAAGGATTGAACGGGTTTGGATAATTCTGACTCAACACATATTCATCTGCTATATTTGTATTGATCTGTGAGATACCAATTGTAGGATTGTCAGGATTGTAGGTAACAAGTTTTAAGGAAAAGGTTTGAGTTCCGTTGATAGTTCCAGAATTATATCTTATTTCAAACACAGGAAATTTTCTATCCGGAACAAACCATGCATATGACGTGCTTGTGAAATCAACAATATTATTAAAACCTCCTATGTAGGTGGAATCCCTTTGTACAGTTACATTCTTTACCCTTAACGCATTGTTGAATGTTCCGTTCGGTAAAACAAGAGTTCCCCACGCATCACCTGTTGAAGTAATAGTTCCGTTCAGATAACTGTTGGCTATTCCGTTATTGTAAACTGAAGAATATGTATCAGAAAAATTACTGTTAAAAGTAAACGGATACTGCAAAATAGTTTCTGCATCAGAATATGAATTTATCTGAAAAGCGCCTCCGTATCCGTTATAGATTAATGAGGAAGATGAAGTTGTAAAATAAGAATATTCCGCATTATCAGAAGTTGAAGCTACATCTGAAGTTGGAAACTGCGCAGCATAAGGTGTTGTATTGGACGAAACCCAGGTGTTAACTGTACTGTCACGTCTGACAAGACCGCTATAATTCCAGTTTTGATTTGCGCCCGAATTACCTTCTGTAATTCCCGTTGTATCACAAGTGACGGTTTTTGAAGTGTTACCCGGCACAGGATTATTTGCGCTTGTTAATGTTATCTGCGAATACAATTTTGCACTTAAAACAAGTAAAAAAACAGTAAGAAATTTTTCATTTTATGCTCCTTTGGTTTAATTTTTAGCCGGATAATTTAGTTATAAAAAATAAAAAATTAAACTATCTTTACAAGATATAAAATTGTGTGATAAAAAATTTTCAGTTACGCTGACTAACTATAAAGCTCCGAAAGTTTAATTCCAGATAAAAAAAGCCGGGAGAAATTTTTTTCCCCGGCTTTGGTTGTCATATCCGGTTTATCCGGAATGACTTATTGTGTTTATCCCAAATTGTTTTATAACCTTTACACTGTATCAGTTACAAGAGCCCTGAGATAAATATTCTCAATACTCAATAC
>CALMST010000215.1 GCA_937872315.1 uncultured Ignavibacteria bacterium
AATACTCAATACTTAATACTTAATACTTAATACTTAATACTTAATACTTAATACTCAATACCCAACATCCGCACTTATATTTAGCTTTTATTTTTTACTGAGAGTCTTAATTTTACCCAAACTATTAATACTTAAAACCATTTGATAAAACCGATACTAATTTTATTTATACTAATTTTTTCTCTCAATGAAGCCTGTACACAAAATTCAAACAAAGGCATCATAAAAGGAACTGTCATAGATGACATTACCCAAAGTCCGGTACAGGGCGCTACTGTCGAAATTCCTGAAACATCAAAACTTACACAGACAAATTCAAAGGGCGGGTTTCAGTTCACTGAACTGGAAACGGGCATTTATCAGATAAGTGTAAAAGCACTTGGATTTGAATCACATATAAAATCTGAACTGGTTGTCACTTCAAGCAAACCTCTTGAAGTTTTAATAAAATTAAATCCGAAAGGCATCACAACAGATCAGATCAATGTGGAAGCCAATGCATTTGATCAGAGTTCGGATGTGAATCTGAGTTCGATAAATCTGGACTATGAAGAGATCCGCCGCGCTCCCGGCGCAACGGAAGATATTTCCAGAATGCTGCAGTCAGCTCCGGGTGTTGCAATAGGGAATGATCAGAGAAATGACCTTATTATCAGAGGCGGCTCGCCCGCGGAAAACCTCATTCTCATTGACGGCATCGAGATACCGAATATTAATCACTTCGGCACCGACGGTTCATCAAGCGGCGCAATAGGATTTATCAATTCAAGATTCATACAAAGCACTGACATGCTGACCGGAGGATTTCCTTCGCTTTACGGAGACAAACTTTCCGGAGTGATCAGCATAAACTTCCGAGAAGGCAGCAGGAAGAATTTTTTCGGTGATGTGAATCTGTCTATTGCTGGATTCGGAGCTATTTTTGAAGGACCACTTTCGGACAAAGGTTCATATATGTTCTCCTTGAGAAGAAGCTATCTCGAACTTGTCAAGTCCGCAATAAGACTTACTTCGGTCCCCAATTACTGGGACATTAACTTGAAAGCTACTTACGATCTTTCCCCTAAAGATAAACTTACTCTGATAGGATTGTCAGGTATTGATAAAGTTGATTTCTCAGGAGAGTCAGCCGAAGATAATCCTTACGGCAACTCCAACTCAAATCAGAATACATACGTTGCAGGGATCAATTATAAAAAACTTTTCAAAAAAGGTTTTCTCCAGACTGTTCTGGATTACAATGTTACTGACTATAATGTAAAACAGATCGAAGGTCAGACAGCCGAGATCAGATTTCTGAATGTTGCAGTCAATAAAATTGCAGGACTCTATACTGATCTGAAATATCAGTTGTCCCAAACTTTTATTCTGAATACAGGTGTGGGCGGAAAATTTGCAAATATAGACAATCAGCTTTATCTGAAAGGTGACACCAACGCTGCGGGTTATGTGTATGACACTATAAATGCGAATGTGGATTTCAGCACAACAAAACTTTTCATGCATGCTAATCTTACCTCAAAACTATTCAAAGACAGAATAAATCTTAATACTGGTTTCAGAGTGGATTATTTTGACTATATCAGCAATCAAACCTATTTCTCACCGAGGATAGGAATGTCCGTAAATCTGAATTCCATAACTTCACTTAACTTTGCATGGGGAATCTATCATCAGTCGCCGGAATACATCTGGCTGGTTTCGAGTCCATATAATAATCTTCTCAACAATATCCAAAGTATACATTACATAGCGGGCATCGAGCATTTTTTTGCAAGTGATATCAAAGCAAATGTCGAGGTCTATTATAAAAAATATAAAGACTACCCGGTCTGGATAGATATACCTACTTATATTCTGATAGACGGCGGAGCGGAGTTCGGACCGAATCTTGTCGGACAGGCATCCGGCGCGGGGTATGGATATGTTCAGGGAATAGATGTTTCGATACACAAGAAACTTTCGGGAAACGGACTCTATGGAATGATAAATTATTCATATATAAATTCCAGCTTTACAGCATTAGCAGGAAATAATAAACCCGGAGCATTTGATCCCGGAAATGAATTCACTCTGATTGCCGGATACCAGTTCAATGACGGCTGGCTCGCCGGATTTAAATTAAAATATGCGGGCGGAAGACCTTACACACCGATCAATGAACAGGCATCAAAGCAGGTCAACAGGGCAGTTTACGCAACGGATGATTTTAACAGCGCAAGGTATCCTTATTATCTGAGAGTGGATGTGAGAGTGGATAAGAAATTCGATTTTAAGAAAACCAATATCACGGCTTATCTTGAACTTCAGAATGTATTTGACAGACAGAATATTTATTCTTATTACTGGAATGAAGATTACAAAGAGCTGTCAACTATTTATCAGTGGGCATTCTTTCCTGTGGGGGGGATAAGTTTCCAGTTTTAAAACTCATTTGTTCCTGCCTTAATTATTTACCGCAGGTTACCTTTTACAAAAACTTAACAAAAAGTACGATTACAATTATTACAAGTAATACTACATACAGCGAAGTAAATAATAAACCTCTTATTTTCTTTTTCTTGATCTCTTTCCGCTCGTATGAAACATAACTCTTGGAATAATCACCGCCCATTGGGTCCCATTTGTAACTATTCTTTACTTTTTCCAGATCCATAATTAATTATTTGGGGTTATAATTAATTTAAAATAACAATAAAAGAAAATTTTAACTACTGATTAATTTATCAATTTCAGTTAATGATTTTATAAATCTGAGATTGAAGAAACAAAGGATCACTTATAATATTCCTGCAGACTCTTGACTCCGGTCTTGCCTTCCTTAATTTTTGAAATACCTTCCGCAAAAGAACTTGCAGCCGACAGTGTTGTAATAAAAGGAATTTTTTGCTCCACTGCCGCCCAGCCTATTGCATATTCATCAAAGCGCGATTCAGATCCAAGCGGTGTGTTGATAACTATCTGGATCTCTCCGTTTTTCATACGGTCAACTACGTTAGGTCTGCCTTCATTTACCTTAAACACCGGTTCTGATTCGATACCGTTATCAGTAAGAAACTTGGATGTGCCGGCTGTTGCAATAATCCCAAATCCAAGAGCCGTATATTTTTTTATAAGATCAAGTGTCTTTGGCTTTTTATCATTTTCATTTACACTTATAAAAATATTTCCTGATACCGGCACCGGCGTCCCTGTGGACTCCTGAGCTTTTGCCAGTGCTTCACCGAATGTTTCAGCTATTCCCATTACCTCTCCGGTTGATCTCATCTCGGGTCCCAGAAACATTTTTACTCTCGGAAATTTCTGAAACGGAAAGATCGATTCTTTTACACCTATGTATTTTATGTCTTCAAATCCCCTGAGCTTAAAATCTTTCAGCTTTTTACCTGCGATGACCTTTGCTGCAATTGTAATGACGGGAATACCTGTTGTCTTGCTCACAAAAGGTACTGTCCTTGAAGCTCTCGGATTTGCCTCCAGTACATATACGATGTTATCTTTTATGGCAAATTGAATATTAATAAGTCCGATTACATTGAGACCGAGCGCGAGTTTTTTTGTATAATCCTTTATCTGTTTCAGATTTTTTTTGTTAATGGAGATCGGCGGCAATATGGAAGTGCTGTCACCTGAATGTATCCCTGCTTCTTCAATGTGCTGCATGATACCGGCAATGTAAACATCCCTGCCGTCACATATCGCATCGACATCGATCTCACGTGCCTCCTCCAAAAATTTGTCAATCAGTACCGGATGATCCTGTGATATCTCTGCCTCATCCCTGAAAAATTTCTCCACCATTTCATCGCTGTAAACTATCTGCATGGCTCTTCCTCCAAGCACATATGACGGTCTGAGCAAAACAGGATAACCGATCTTGTTTGCAGTCTTAATGGCTAAGGCAGGATCTTTTGCCGAACCGTATTCAGGCTTAGGGATATTAAGCCGGTCCAGCAACTTACCGAATTTTTTTCTGTCTTCCGCTATGTCAATATTCTTCGAAGAAGTGCCTAAAATTTTCAGCCCGTTCTTCTCAAGTTCTTTGGAAATCTTCAGAGGTGTCTGCCCTCCGAAACTAACAATTATGCCTTTAACATTCTTTTCATATTTCATGATATTCAAAACATCTTCCGGAGTGAGCGGTTCGAAATAAAGTTTGTCTGTAATGTCATAGTCGGTTGAAACAGTTTCCGGATTGCAGTTGATCATGATAGTCTCATACCCTTCCTCACGAAGCGCTTTGACACATCTTACGCAGCAGTAATCAAATTCTATTCCCTGACCGATCCTGTTAGGTCCGCCGCCAAGTATGATGATCTTTTCCCGGTCAGAAGATATGCTTTCATTGTATTTTTCATAAGTGGAATAATGATAAGGTGTATTAGCTTCAAACTCTGCAGCGCAGGTATCAACAGTTTTATATACCGGCAGGATATTATTTTTAAATCTGTAATCCCTGATTTTTTTTTCGGTTGTCTTTAAAATTACCGACAGCTGTTTGTCAGAGAATCCGTTTCTCTTTGCTTTGTATATAATTTCAGGAGTGATTTTTTTCATTAAATTTTAGAATTGGTAAATAAAATATTGATCTGAATGCAAATCAAAATAAAATCTTTTACTCAATATCAGATGCGTTTATTGAATATATGATGTCAGAATATTCATCCGTTACATCAGTGTTGACATGAAATTGACCCTTGATCTTTACTGCGCCTGTTTTGAAATCAGTCTTTTTATCCATAAGTTTCACATAAATGATCTCATTAATAAATACCGGTGGAGCGCAATAGCAATTTAACGGCGGCGCAGAACAAAGCAGGAACTCATCCATATTCTCAAGTGCATTAAGTGGCGTCATAAATCCGAGTATGACAACATTATTGTCATTTAATTTTTTCAGATCCTCAGGTAATGGTTTTCCGGGAATATATGTCCGAAGCATTCTGAAAGTAAGTTTTGTAAAAGGCTGTTCCGGATCAAACGGCACGGAACCAAAGAAGGGAAGAGGTACGTTCTGATCCCCGTCAAGTGAACCTCTCTTTACTGTCGAATCTTCTCTGCTCTTGTTTACAGGATTAAAATTGACCTGGCTGATTTCGATCTTTTCACCGTTTGTCCTGTATATATATTTTCCATTTTCAGGTTTATAACTTGCAAACAACAAAGTGCAGACACTCATTACAAACATTACATAACCAATATATTGAATTTTCTTTTTCATTATTATAATTGTCTTTACAAAATTTGTAAAAATGGAGGCTTAAAACAACATTAAAATAAAACCTATATTCAGCCTCTCAAAACCCCCCTCCCTGCAAAGCAGTGAGCCGTGGAAGGTTGTTCAAAGTATGCGACACTTCATTCAACATCTTAAACCCCCTCCTTTCAAAGTAGCGGGCAGGGGGAGTCGTTCAATGATCTATAATATTAAAATGATTGAAACCGGAAGGTTTTACCTAATCTTCAATCTCATACTCACTCACTATCGCAGAATGATCACTCAGCCCTTTCTCTCTGAAACTGTGTTCATAATGGCAATCTTTAAGATCAAGATTCTTCGTAGAGTATATATGATCGTATCTTCTGTGTGTTGTTTTAGTTTTATTTTTATGCACCCAGCTGTATTCATTTACTTTGTATCCGTGAACTCTCCTGAAGTCATCATAGAGATCCAGATTATTGGTTTTCTCCAGCAAAAGCCTTTCACATTCGTCTTTGTTCGCTTTATATTTTGTTATCTCTTTGTTTCGTCCATATTTTTCTCCCCAGGTCATTATTTTTCCACCGGGAAATTCTTCTTGCGGTGAATTCCAGTCACCACATAAAATTTTATATTTATGTTTACTTTTTTCCAGATTTTTATATATTTCTTTAAATGTAATTTCCTTTCTCACACCGTTTGATGATCCGGGCGGGATCTGCGTGTTTACAAGTTCTATTTTCTTATCCCCTTTCCAAAACCTTGTCCTTAATATCTTTTCACTCCAACCGACTTCAGCAAAATTTTCCAGTTTAATTATTTTTACTTTCGAAGCTGTTAGCAGGCAATACTTCCTTGGTCCTTTGTGTTCTGCCGGATTCTCAAAAGAATTATCCGCAATATATTTAAATCCAAATTTTGGCAGCTCTTCGTAAAATATTTTTTTAGTATTCTGAATTACTTCCTG
>CALMST010000216.1 GCA_937872315.1 uncultured Ignavibacteria bacterium
TGAGTTAATTTAGTTTATGAAATTTGAAACAGCATTCTGTTGTTAATACCACTGGCAATAACGCACCGTTTTATCTGCATTTTAATTGTCTTGATTAAACTTCCTATTAAAAATATTTTTATTGAACCAAAGTTTTGATCTTGAAACACATTAAATATATTCCGTTAATATTAATTATCTTCGTATTACTATCCTCAGTTTTACAGCCCGGGTGCAGCTATCTCACGCATAAGACATATTCAACCGAAAACACACCTGATTCCGGAAGTATCATTATGCCCGATCCGAATTACAATGTAACGCTTGATTTTAATTATCAGGATTTTGTCTCCTATTTTTATATGGGTAACAGGGTTGAGAACTTTACCGCTTATTTTAACACCTTTTACAGATCTCAGGAAGATTTCAATGATGCATATGATGAATACCGCTCAACGATTATATCACAGTACAATAAACGTCTTGATTCACTGGGTACAGTTGTACCAATCTCAGCCAGTGTAAAAGAAAAACTTGAAAAAGCAATTGAGCGAAGTTCTAAAATTATTCAGTTCAGCAAAAACAGTAAATATATTGATCAGGCTGTACTGATAATCGGTAAATCCTATTATTTCCAGGGACTTTATTTTAAAGCCGAAAGAACATTCAACGAATTTTTATCAAAATTCTCAAGCAGTCCGCTTGCAGATGAAGCAATTTTATTTTTAGGGCAGACAAAGATCCGGTTGGGAAAAAAGGATGATGGTGAAAAAATATTCAAGACTCTTTCAAAAGATGCTGATGACCCGGTCGTAAAATCCCTTGCTTTCAGGAATCTCGGAATAATGTCATTTAATAAAGGAAATTCTCAGCAGGCTGTAGAATATTTTGAGAGTTCAATTAAGTATGCTGTTAGCGATGAGAGAAAAGCCGAAGAACAGTTTATACTTTCAAAGATACTGTCTGTTTACAAACCGGAACTTGCAGCTGAAAGTTATAAGAAAGTACTTGATTACACTTCTGATTTTGATCTGAAATTCTATTCCAGACTAAATTACGCAAAAGGTCTTGTTTACAATAAATCATTTACAATAGCTGATGAAGAGCTTGATGATCTCAGATACAAATACAGAGAAGAACCGGCATTCACTCAGCTTGTGGATCTTGAGATTGCAAACAGCTATTATGCTCAGGGTAAATTTCCGCAGGCTCTGGATAAATATTATGAGATAATTGTAAAATATCCTAACTCTGCAGTTTCATCCGATGCATATTATTTTCTTGGAAAGCACGAAGAAGATGTAAATAAAGATTATCTTAATGCTTATGTGAATTATAAAAAAGCAACTGAAGAAAATATTAATTCTGATTACATAAAGGAAAGCGAAGCTAAATCTTCTACCTTTGAACAATACTTTGCTCTGGAGGGTGAAATAAAAGATTCAACCAAAGCTGATATTCCGACTGTAAATGCTAATGTGGAAAAATACAGAAGAAAGTATAATGAAGAAAAAGGAATTGAAAATCCTGAGGAAACGAATAAAAATTCAAACTATCAGGATAATGATAATAAAGGCAATCAGAATAATAATCCTGACGGTACGAGAAAAGGCGAAGATGAAGGTAAACCCGGAGGCGTAAAAGAGACTGCAGTCTTCCGTGACGATGACTCGCTGAAAATAAGGGAAAGAGCTCCTGATGAGGATATTAAAATTCCTGAAAATGAAGGGCAGCCTGATCAGAATGTCAAACCGGAAGGGAAAAATCCCGGTCAGATGGAAAATCCTCCGGATGGTGTGACAGAAAATCCCGAAGATATATTATCAGACAGCCTCAATTCTTTAAAAGCTGATTCTATCAATGCTGCGCAGGAATTGGCCGTTCAGAAAGAAAAAGAAGACAGGAAATTCAACGCATATTACGGACTCGCCGAATTATTCATGTATAATATGCAGCAAAATGACTCGGCTGAATATTATCTTAAACTTCTTCTGAATGAATTCAGAGAATCAGACAAGCGCACAAAAATCCTCTATACTCTGGGAAATTTTTATAAAAATATTAATAAGACTGAAGAGGGGGATTCGGTTTTTCAATCAATAATCGATGATTATCCGAATACTGTTTATGCAAATGAATCCCGTAAAATACTGGGACTGAAGCTGGAGAAAAATATTAATCTGAATCCTGTTGACGATCTCTTCACAAGCGCTTTACTGCAACTCGACAGTAGTAATTATACTCAGGCTATATCTGAACTTGAAAAAGTCGAAAAACTTTTTCCAAATGATACCATGGTTGCAAAGTCCCTATATTCGATCGGCTGGATCTATGAAAATAAACTTGTTAACAAGGACAGCGCATTATCTTATTATAATAAACTAAGAACAAAATTTCCCGAATCAGAATATTCTTACAAGATTTCTCCTGTACTGGATTATATAGCTTCTATCGAACAAAAAAATAAACCCGATTCGACTAATGTAAATCCTGAAAGTAACGACAGCCTCAAAACAGAACCAACGGGAGTTACAACTGATGAAGGAAACGAAGAAACCAAAAATGAAACTGTTAAAGAATCTAAACCTGATGAAAACTTAAAAGAAAAGACGGAACCGGAAGAAGAAGGAAAAACCACTCTCTCACAGGAAGAGATTGATAAATTGCTGAAAGAAACTGAAGGTGACGGAAATTGATTTTAGTTTATTGTGTTATACGACGGGGCGTAATGTTAATTAGTTAATAAATTAGTTATTGAAAGATCCTTATAATTATTATTTTTTAATTCCATTAAGGTAACCTGCAGCCGGATGTGCTTTACGAACTTCACAAACTTTACGAACTCAGCACTTTCTCCATCACAACCGCAACCTTCTCCGCATCTGGAAGCATTTCTTTTTCAAGACCTGTATTCAACGGGACTGCCGGCATGTTTACAGAGCCTATTACCTCAACAGGCGCATCTAAATATCTGAAACATTTATTCGATATCCTTCCTGCAAGACTTTCCGCGAAAGAATTCATCACTTTTTCTTCTGTCAGTACAATACATTTCCCGTGTCTCTTTACAGAATCAAAGATCATTTCTTCGTCAAGAGGATTCAATGTTCTCAGATCAACTATTTCTATCTGTCCGGGAAATTTCTTTGACGCATTCAATGCCCAGTGAACTCCCATTCCGTAAGTAATGACAGTTAATGTTTCACCTGTTTCAGTTTTTTCATCTGACGCTTTCTGAAAGATCCTTCCTTTTCCAAATGGTATAATATAATCATCATCCGGTTCGGGACATTTTGCTGCTTCCGTTCCCGGTACTTTGCTCCAGTAAAGTCCTTTATGTTCGAACATGATCACAGGATTCGGATCATAAAAAGCTGATTTCATTAATCCCTTCATATCAGCTGCATTACTAGGAAATGCTATCTTGATACCTCTGATCGGAAGAATACTTGATTCTATACAGTCAGAATGATAAGGACCACCCGAACCGTAACTTCCGCAAGGGATCCTGATCACAGAAGCAATTGGATATTTACCCATTGTTAGATAACAGGATTTAGATAGCTCGACAACCAATTGGTTCATTCCCGCCCATGCATAATCAGCAAACTGAATTTCAACTATAGGCTTGACACCTACGGCGCTCATACCTGCGGTCGAACCGACAATATAAGCTTCCTGAATCGGTGTATTGAAAACTCTTTCCTCACCATATTTTTGTGTCAGTGTTGCGGCTTCCCTGAAAACTCCGCCAAGTCTTTTACCGACATCCTGTCCGTATAATATTGCATCATTATTATCCCTTAATATTTCATTTACAGCATGTAAAGAAGCATCTACCATAATGATCGGCTCTCTGCCTTCAGGTTCACGGATACCCTTTTCTTCTGTCACCGGTGTCGGTGCAAATTCATGAAGATAAAGTGATGATGCTTCGGGTTCCTCAGCTTCGACAGCTCTTTTAAAACTCTCATCAGCTTTTTCAATACCGGCGGATTCGATCTTTAATAATTCATCTTCTTTAATTCCCGAATCGGCTAAGACCTTTCTTAATTTTGGCACCGGATCATTTTTTTCATGTTCGGCAAGATCGTGTCTGTACCATTCTTTTCTTACTCCTGAAGTATGATGTCCGATCAGGGATGTCATAGCATGAATGAGAACCGGTTTTCTTTTTGTTCTTACAAACTCTAGCGCATCTCCGAATTTTTTATAACTCTCTTCAAAATCCGTTCCGTCTACCCTCACTCTTTTCATCCCTTTGAAACCGGAAGCAAATTCATATGCATCCATTGCCCGCATCTCATCTTTGTATGCAGATATTCCCCACTCATTATCCTGTATCAGAAATATGATCGGCAGTTTTTTTAATACTGCCATCTGAAAAGCTTCCGAGACCTCGCCTTCTGTTACTGATCCGTCTCCAAGTGAACAAACGACAACCGGTTTTTCATCTTCTTTTATTAAATTCACGGATTCAAGATAAGAAATCCCGTGCGCCATTCCGGCAGCTGGAATTGCCTGCATACCTGTAGCGCTTGACTGATGCGGGATCTTTGGAAAGCCTTTCCGTTTCAGGGAAGGGTGACCGTAATAAGTTCTTCCCCCCGAGAAAGGATCGTCTTTTTTAGTGAGGAGCTGAAGCATCAGTTCATACGGCTCAAGTCCCATTCCGAGCAGTATTGATTCATCCCGATAATACGGACTTATGTAATCATATTCTTTTAACTGCATCCCTACAGAAAGCTGAATTGCTTCGTGTCCGCGTGAAGTTGAATGTACATATTTGCATATCTGCCGGTTTTCATCATAAATTTCTGCCATTCTACGCGAAGTGCACATTATGGAATAGGCTTTCAGAAGTATATTTTTATCGGTCATCAAAAATTTTTTGTGCTGGATTGTTAAGATTAGTTTGGGTTATGTATGCAAAAATACAAACTATACTTTTTATTACAATGCATAAACTGACTTTGATAAGTATCAGGAGGTCTTTTAAAAGAAATGGAAATTGAACAGGCTGATAACGGAGATATTTTATATAATTTTGTTACCGGCAATATTACTGATCATGATTTTTATAATTTTATCAGCCGTCATTTTTTCTTTAAATCTATTGATTTTTGAATGTTAATATTAAAATATTTTACTTAATGTTACATACAACTTACTTTAAAACTCTTGCATTCTTTCTCATAATCAAATCAATTCATTAACTTAAACCAACGGAGTTTAAAATGAAAAATTTTAAATCTAAATTATTTCTTGCCGTACTGGCAACTTTAATCACTTTTAATTTTGCTTTATCAAATGACCCTGCATCAAAACTTTCAATTGAGAATCTTAAGAACACTTCTGCTAATTCACTGGAGTTTGATATTTATCTGCTTCATACCAATCCTTCGGAATCAAAATTTGTTTACATGCTCGGACAGTATTTAATAAATTTCAATTCCGATATTGCAAACGGCGGTGAACTTACGTATTCGATAATTGGATCCGGACTTCCTGAAGCATCTCAGCCGACTAAACCTTCCATTGATAAGAATATTTTAAGGATTGCGGTTAATTCAATTCCACCGACTGATAATTTACCGGAAATTTCTTCAAAAGCTCCCGGCACATTAATTGCCAAAGTAAGGCTTACTACATCAGCAAAATCTTTTGCTGATGTTCCTCTGAATTTAAATTTCAGACTCGGACCCGAAAATCCGTACACAAAATTAAGTATATTTGAAGACGGTAAGATCAGGGAAGTTCCGGCAAATGCGGAATTAACCGAAGATAATAATCCTGCCGGCAACTTAGTTTCATCGGCTGTCCCTGCAGAATATGCTTTACTTCAGAACTATCCGAACCCATTCAATCCGGAAACTAAAATTAATTTTGATCTTCCGAGTTCATCTGATGTAAAATTATCTGTTTATGATATCACCGGAAAAGAAATTGCGCTTCTTGTGAATGAAAAACTTGAACCGGGTACTTACAGCTTCAAATGGAACGGTACTGGATTCGCAAGCGGTATGTATTTCTACAGGATCCAGTCAGGTGATTTTGTGCAGACAAGGAAGATGGTTTTGATAAAATAAAAATAGAGTGTGTAGAGTGTGTAGAGTGTGTAGAGTGTGTAGAGTGTGTTGAGTGTGTGGAGTGTGTGGAGTGTGTGGAGTGTGTGGAGTGTGTGGAGTGTGTGGAGTGTGT
>CALMST010000217.1 GCA_937872315.1 uncultured Ignavibacteria bacterium
ATACTCAATACTCAATACTCAATACTCAATACTCAATACTCAATACTCAATACTGTTCAGCCAATTCCATAACCTTACCCAACGCATCCTCTTTCTTAACGATCAATCTCTCTCCGGTCTTTCTTATCTTAATTTCCAGATTACCGTCTTTCAGATTTTTCTCTCCGACAATTAATTGCACCGGAATTCCGATAAGATCAGAATCATTGAACTTTACTCCCGGTCTTACTTCATCCCTGTCATCAAATAAAACGTCAATTTTATTTTTTCTTAACTCATTGTAAAAATCTTCCGAAATGTTTCTGACTTCTTCATTCTTCTGATTCAAAGAAAGCAGTATCACCTGAAAAGGCGCAACTTCTCCTTTCCAAACAATTCCTTTTTCATCATTGTTTTGTTCGATAAAGGAAGCAGCTGTTCTTTCGACACCTATACCGTAACTTCCCATAATGATTGGATTTTCTTTTCCTTCAGCATCCAGAAATTTTGCACCTAGAGCTTCCGAATATTTCGTGCCGAGCTTAAAAATATGCCCGACTTCAATGGCTTTTGTTATTTTTATTTTACTCTTTCTGTCAGTAGTCTCTTCACCTTCTTTGACAATTCTGAGATCCTTGTATTCTATTCCTTTTACATCTCTTTTCAGATCAATATTCTTTAAATGATAATCATTTTTATTTGCGCCGCTGATGAGCTCATCCGCGTCCTCAAGTAAAAGGTCTGCAATGATCCTGATATTCTCATTCTTAAATCCGACCGGTCCAATAGATCCCGCATCAGCGCCTGTTATCTCTGACAACTCTTCATTATGAGCAGGTCTAATATTGATCCCGAAATAACCCTGAAGTTTGCTTTCGTTTACCTCATCATCTCCGCATACGAGCACCATGACATATTCATTTCCTGATTCCTTTACATTTACAAAGACACGCGATTTAGCAAGC
The DNA here is from genome assembly GCA_937872315.1 of uncultured Ignavibacteria bacterium. Classification (GTDB taxonomy): domain Bacteria; phylum Bacteroidota; class Ignavibacteria; order Tepidaquicellales; family Tepidaquicellaceae; genus JAGPCH01. The sequence goes on from CALMST010000217.1 coordinate 945, forward strand.
CTTGATTTGTCGGATGTTTTAAGGAATTCTGCGAGCTCATCTATTGATTTTATATCCGGTGTGTGAAATTCCTCCGGCTGCAGACCGGAATCTCTCCTGCCGGTTTTTTCCCTGAAGGAAACTGCTACTTCAAGATTAGAACAGTATTTACCGTCTTCACTTATTACAATATCATCTTCGCCTATTGATGACACCGCCATGAACTCTTCCGAATCGCTTCCGCCCATTGCTCCGCTGAATGCAGATACAACCGCAAACTCGAGTCCGCATCTCGTAAATATATTTCTGTAAGCCTGTGCCATATTATCATAAGCTCTATCCAGTCCTTCCCATGTCGCATCCAGTGAGTATGCGTCTTTCATGGTAAACTGCCGTCCTCTCAGCACGCCGGCGCGCGGCCTTTCTTCATTTCTGAATTTGGACTGGATCTGATACCAGACCTGCGGAAAATCTTTATATGAAATTAAATTTGATTTTGCTATAGAAGTGAATATTTCTTCGTGTGTCGGGCAAAGTACAAGTTCACGGTTCTTTATTCTGAACATCAGATCCCCGTAATCTTCGAGTCTGCCGGTTTCAGCCCAGAGCTCGTTTGGTGATATTGCCGGCAGATAAAATTCATTGCCGCCGATCGCATTCATTTCTTCCCGGATTATGTTCTCAAATTTTTTAAAAACTATTAGCCCGAACGGAAGTGTTGAATAAACTCCGGATGTAAGCTGCTTTATCATGCCGGAGCGTAACATTAATTTGTGTGAATTTACAACTGCATCTACAGGATCATCCTTTAGCGTAGGCAGGAAAAATTGTGATAGTCTCATAATTATATTAAGCTGCAAATATAAAAATGACTGCTGTCTATTACAATTCTAATTATTGTGGATTTTTTAAAAGTTATCCGATGCTGTCCATATCGTTTTAATATATATTACTTATGCTGACCGCTTATGATCAGCTGAAATTGCTTATTAATTTCTCTTCCGGGAATTAAACCCTAAACGATATAAAAAATAAAGACTATCTTTTAACTACAATCCTTCGCGGAGCAACTCCCCCAAAAATAGTAAGATTTTTTTGTAATGTACCGCTGAGATTATATATCTGCAACTTTCCGCTGGCAGAAAAATTCGGAAGATAACCTACATAAATGACATTCTCTTCATTGTTCGCCGCAAGACAGTAATTAAGACCTGTGGTTGGCTTTGGAATAATCTCACTGGATATCCTGTTAGTGAGATCATACTTTATTATTCCCGCTTCGGCATATACATCTCCGCCAATGTAAAGAATAAACTGACTGGAAAGAACTGATATCTCTTTTGAAAATCCGTGTTTCAAATTTGTGAAAGAATCAATTTTGTTGAAAGTCAGAGGATCTATCTTGAAAATAGCTGCTGTGACTGAATCTCCCGGACAACCAACAAGCAGTTTACCGTCTTTTGAGATCGCTAAAGCCGATGGAGTTTTTCTGACCTGGATCGTTGCCGTGACTGCATTAGTAGCCGCATCAATCACCGTAACTGTTGAATCTGTCCCTCCGCCAAATTCACTTGTGTTACATACAAACACATTATTCCCGATAGCCAGTATCTCCTGCGGGTAAATTCCGACTCCCACATTTCCGACAAATGCAAAAGTGTTTTTATCAACGATTGATACATTGTTTGAAGGTCCGTTTGTAATAAATAATTTACTGAAAGCTGCGGTGAGTGAATAAGGATTTGTACCGACATTGACAGAAGCCTGCTGGGTCCCGTTGGTGTCTGTCCTGTATAACTTACCCGGTGAACCAAAATTTCCCTGCTCTATTATATAAAGACTGTTCTGCTCCAATATCATCCCGTCCGGTAAAAGTCCGAGAGAGCCGGGATTGAATATATTATTATACAAACTGTCAGTGGTCTTGTTATAAAAGGAAAGCATGCTCGTTCCTGCGCTGAATCCTCCTTCACACAAAACATAAGCTCCCTTGGATGAGATCACTTCTGCATTTGGAGTTACAATTTCATCACGACTGCAACCCGTAAATTCAAATATTATAAAAAAAATTATAAGACTTAATAAAACTTTTTTCAATTTATTCCCTTTCGCTACTTTATTTTATATTTAATTTTTTTCTAAAAACACCCTGATTAAATCTGATCAGACATTATCAACTGATAATTTCATTAAACTCTGTCTGCCCTGTTATGATCATTTTTTCAATATAAGGAACACATAATTTACAATTTGTACCTACCTCCTTTATCTTTCTGAGTTCATCTATATTTTTCAGATCATTGGTTTTCATTATGTTTTTCATTTCAAGAAAAGTTGTATCAAAGCACACACATTTATTTATAACATATTTGGTCTCTTCAGTCTGCATTTAAAAATCTATTCCGACCCGGATGGGAATTCCTTTATCAAAATAATGTTTTACCTTTCTCATTTCAGTTATCAGATCAGCTTTCTCTTCAAGTTCATCCCATATCTTATGACCGGTCATAACAAATTCAAATCTCTTATTTTTTTCCCAGAGATCAATCAGTTCCATGATGTCCTTTTTTTCCAGAAGATGATATACGACTGCTGCTACAGCTTCGTCAAGTATTAACAGATCCTGCGCTCCGTTGACAATAAGATCTTTTGCGATCTCAAGCCCTCTTTTTGCTTCTTTAAAATCTTCATCGGAATTCTTGAATCTGAATGTTCCGTCTTCATTCATCCTTTCACAGCCGGTGGAAAAAAAATCGACATCATATCCGACTTCTTTAAGTTTTCTCAATGTATCAAGTTCGGCATAATGTTCGTTTTTTCCTTCATAGCCTTTATCAAACTGAACGAGTCTGACCTTTAGTCCCGCGCCAAGCGCTCTCATTATAAGTCCCATTACACAGGTTGTCTTTCCCTTTCCGTATCCGTAATAAACATGCAGACATTTTTTTTCCTCATCAGAAAGATCCTTATATCCTTCAATTGTTTTTAATATCTTTTCTTTGTACTTGCTGCCGCCTGCTTTTTTTGCATCTTCTAAATTTGTCATAGATTTTTTCATTTTTATGTAATTGTCATTATTGTCAGTAATTTAAACTGAGTGTAACATTGTAATTTCTCAGAGGCATTGGATATCCTGAAATCATCTGATAATCAGTATTCAGCAGATTGTTTACTTCGAATTTTATCTGTGTGCTGATATTGTAAAACGAAAAATTCTGAAATACATTGGCTTCAATAAGATCAACCGGACTTAAAGATTCAGTATTTTCAAAATTCGTGTATCTGCTTCCGGTGAAAGTATAGAACAGATTTAATCCTGTATTAATATAATTAAGCGATAAATTCAGCTTAGCCATTTCCTCAGGCACATAAAATATCTGCTTGCCGAAGGTCGGATCATTTTCATATTCGCTGCTTGTCTTCAGAGCCTGTGTATAAGAATAGCTCAATCCGAAGATAACGGACACTTTATCCGATATTACTTTCCTGGAATTTAAATCAAACAGAAACACATTTGACTCAGAAAGACCGATGTTCTGAGGAGTCCATTTTCCGTTAGATACAGGCGACCAGACTATCTTGTTTTCAGCATTTATATGGCTGTAAGTAAACTCAACTGAATTTTCCGAATACAATGAGAATCCATAGATAATACCTGTCTCATAATTAACGGATGTCTCCGGCTGAAGATCTTTATTACCCTGGTCATTCCAGTAAAGCTCATTAAATGTCGGAGCTGCAAAATTATTTCCTGCGCTTGCTTTGATATTGAGATCAGTTTTGCTGAAAGGCTTTACGTTAATCCCGAAATTTCCGGAGAATACATTTTTGGAAATATCCGAGATATAATCATATCTTAATGAAGGAAAAATTTTAAGATAATTTGTCAGATCTATTCTTGATACGGCAAATATACCGGGCTGTATCCGGTAAATTCCGGCTTCAGTTTCATTACTGTTTAGTGTTGCATAATCCATTTCTACGCCACCTGTGATCTCCGCGGATTTGATATAATAAGAGATCAGAGACTGTCCGGAAATGAATATGTTTTTGTAATAGCTCTTTATAAAATCATTGCCGTAATAATTGGAAAGGAAATTCTGAAAATTGAATTCAGATTTGAATGTGAGTTTATCCGATAAAACATTTGAATAAGACAAAATATTATTCCAGTTCTTGTCAGTCTGTAAATTATACGCAGGTTCATTTCCTGTTTCAAGACCGGGATTCTCACGTGACTGATCTGAATAATTTGTGTAATATTTAACGGATGAATTATTATTCAACGCATAATCAATGCCTGCGGAAAAATTCCTTAAGCTGAAAGTAGAATTTTCTCTTTCCTTTAAAACAGTATTCAATCCGTTATTAAAATAATACTCATAATTATTCAAAGAATATTCAGAAGTATAATCCAGACTGATGCTGAATTTTCTGAATCTTTTGTCTGCTTTTAAAAAAATCTTTCTCTGATCATAAGATCCTATCTGGCCGTTAACCGTAAATCCCATATCCCCTTTTCCGGTATTCTTGGTAATGACATTAATGACTCCGCCAAGAGCTTCCGACCCGTATAAGGAACTCGCGCCGTTATTCATTATCTCTATGCTTTCAATATTATCTTTTGATACTGTGTTAAGATCTACCTGATTATTCTGAGCTGAGTTCAGTCTGAATCCATTCAGTAGAACAAGCGTATGTTCGGCTCCGAGTCCGTTCATCGATATAGTGCTAAGCGCGCCATTTCCTCCGTATGTTTTAATGAAAACCCCGCTGCCGAGCTGAAGTGCGTCAGACAAGGAATTCCCGTTTTTATTATTTATCATTTCTTTGTCAAGCAGCTGTATTTTAACCGGTGATTCATATTTGCTGATGATGATCTTTTTACTGATCACATTGATCTCATCTGTTTTATAAATAGCAGAATCAGATATCTGGGCATACAGGTTTCCGGAAACAATACCGGATGCAATAATGCACATCGACCATATTTTTTTTACCGATCCTAACAAAAAAATTTTATATTAATATATTTAAACAAAAAAACTCCCGGACTCTCTTTTAAATCACTCATAAAGTTAAATATATGACGATCCAGAAAGAAACCGGGAGTTTCAGTTGTATGAATTCATATATCTTTTCTCACGAAGATTTTTGAAACAATATTCCGGCAGGTCTCCTGACTTAAAAGCATTTCCCTGATCGCCTTCCCACTCTGTTTATCAATTTAATTATAAGAGCAGTGGACTTTTTATCAGATCTTCTTTTTTACAGTTGCGTGGACAGCTGCGGTATTTCACCGCATTCCCTCTTAGTCTCTGTTTAAAGAGAACCGCAATACTTAATTGCTTTAAACTATGAAATTATTGCCTGAATAATAAAATACTTGCTGATCATTCAAACTATTCATGTTTAAAGAATTTTTTTATTTCAAAGAGCATTACAAAATTACACATAATAAAACTAAATCACAAACAGTAAGTTGAAAACTGAAAGTTGAGACTGGAAATTTCAAAGTATCCTAAATCAACCAATCAACTATTTAACAAACTGTTTAAAACTATTTAAATCAGTTTCTCTTTTCTCAAAAACAAATTCATCATCAACGGGATTGTAAAACTTTTGTATCAGAAAATTCTTCATCGATCCGTTTTCATTATAACTCAACAGATACAGTGATGAGGAGATCTTATCCATTGTCACTTTGTCTGATTTTGATGCTGCCGGATAAATTACTTCTTCAAGATAATCCTGCAGATCCGGATCTTCTTCGTCTCCAATTATAACCTGAACAAGAGCTGTACTGAAAGCTTCTTCAACTGTCATCGTTGTATCAGATTCATCACTACTTTCTTCCAGAGTCTGATTATTTTCAGTCTTAGACTTTTCCTTTTGTTCATCTCCCTTACCGCAAGAGAATAAAAACATTGTGACCATAAATATTGAAAATATTTTGCTCATGATGGTTTCTAAGTTTCAAAAAAATAAATCCCAAATCAAAAATCCAAATTCCCAAATCAGGAAACGATTCCCATTTCTTTTCCTATCTCACCAAATAATTCAAGTATTCTGTCAAGATGCTTATCTTCGTGAGTCGCCATGAATGATGTTCTGAGCATTGCCATTCCCGGAGGCACACCCGGAGAGATGAAAGCATTTACAAATACTCCCGCATCAAATAATTTTCTCCAGAACATGAATACAAGTTGATCTTCACCGAGTACTACAGGTACTATAGCAGTTCTGCTGTCTATCACCCTGAATCCCATTTCCTTGAATCCATTTCTCATCTTTTCCGCATTTTTTATAAGATTTGTGATCCTTTCCGGTTCAGCTTTCAAAATTTCAAGAGCAGCATCAGCAGCTGCAACAGATGCGGGCGTTGGTGAAGCTGAAAATATCAATGCGGGTGAATGATGCTTTAAATAATTTATTACTTTTGCATCACCGCCCACAAAGCCTCCGAGGGAAGCGAAGGTCTTTGAGAATGTACCCATTACCATATCGACTTCGTTTACCAGACCGAATTCAGAAGGTGTTCCCCTTCCGCCCTTTCCGATCACACCTGTTGAATGAGCATCATCGATCAGAATTCTTGCATTATATTTTTTACAAAGTTCAACGAGTTTCGGCAAATGGACTATCTCACCCGTAGTGGAAAATACTCCGTCTGAAGCAACCAGCTTTGCAGCTTCCAATGGAATTCTCTCGAGTGTTTTCTCAAGATCTTCCATGTCATTATGCTTATACCTTTTAAATTCAGCAAAACCGCCTTTTGCCATCATGTTTGCCGCAACTATGCAGGCATGGTTATCCTTATCGGAAATTATATAATCGCCTTTGGAAACCAGAGTGGGAATGATACCCTGTGCAGTCTGATAACCGGTTGAGAATAAAAGAACAGATTCTTTTCCGAGAAAATCAGCAAGTTTTTCTTCAAGCTGATTATGAAGATCAAGTGTTCCGGTAAGATATCTCGATCCTGAACAGCCTGTTCCGTAATCATTTATAGCTTTTAATGCTGCTTCTTTTACTTTAGGATGAGCAGTTAATCCAAGATAATTATTAGATCCTGCCATTATGATCTGACGTCCTTCTATTTTCACTACCGGTCCTTCGTTAGCCTCGATAGCTCTGAAGTAAGGATAGAAGCCTGCGGCTTTTACTTCATCAGCTCTTGTAAAATTAAAACATTTCTCAAATAGATCCATTTATACTCCCTGTGATATTGAATTTTAAAAGTTAATTTTTTGAACATGGAAAATACTAATTATAATTTTTAACTTCTATTTAAATTATTAAACATTATTGAAAGCACTAATTACGGGAGCTACAGGTTTCGTAGGAAGCCATCTGGCAGACAAACTGCTTGAAAAGAATTATGAAGTTTATTGTCTCAGAAGAAAAACATCCTCCACCAAATGGCTGGACGGAAAAAATGTGAAATATGTTGACGGAGATCTTTTTTCCAATGAATCTTTGTCAGAATGCATAAAGGAAATGGACTATGTTTATCATGTTGCGGGAGTTGTAAAAGCCAAAACCAGGGAAGGATTTTTTCACGGAAATTATGAATCCACCAAAAATCTTCTGGAAATCACTCACAAAGTTAATCCGGATTTAAAAAAATTTATTTTTGTATCCTCACTTGCGGCCTGCGGTCCGGCAAAAACCGAACAGCCGGTAGATGAAAATACTGTACCTGATCCCATCACCACATACGGAGTATCAAAACTCAAAGCCGAAGAGGAAGTCTATAGCTACAGGGATAAATTTCCCGTCACTATTTTAAGACCCCCTGCTGTTTTCGGTCCGCGTGATACTGAGATCCTTATATATTTTCAGACCTTTCAGAAAGGACTCAACAGCGTGATCGGTTTTGACATAAAATATCTTAGCCTCGTGTATGTTGAAGATCTTGCAGACGGGATAATACTTGCCGGAGAAAGCAGCAATTCAAACGGTCAGAAATATTTCCTTTGTCTTGATAAAGCATACAACTGGGATGAAATTGGCGCGCTTACTTCCGGACTGCTCGGAAAGAAAGCTATCAAGATAAGATTGCCGCATTCCGTTGTTTATTCAGTGGGATATCTGGCGGAATTGTTTTCAGCTTTTTCAAAAAAACCCGCTACGCTGAATATCGAAAAGTGTAAAGACATTACGCAGCTCAGATGGGTTTGCTCTAATGAAAAAGCCAAAGCTGAACTTGGATTTGCAAATAAATACACTCTTGAAGAAAGCTTTAAAAAAACCATCGACTGGTATAAAGATATGAAATGGATCTGAAAATCTTCCCTTAAAACTTTAACTTAATTTTGAAAAAACATTTAAATAAAATACTTACTGAAACTTTTGAAAAATTAAATTATCCATTAAAGGATTTTCAGTTTGATAATACCAAAGATCCGAAGTTTGGCGATTTTTCAACTAATGCGGCAATGCTTCTTGCAAAAGATCTTAAATTACAGCCCCGGGAGATAGCCGGTGAGATTATCTCAAATCTCAGATATGACAGCGAACTTATCTCTAAAGTTGAAATAGCTGGACCCGGTTTTATTAATTTTTTTGTTAATGAAAATTATTACAAACAAAACCTTCTGAATATTATTTCGGAGCTGGATCAGTACGGCAGATCTGAAATCAATATAAACAAAACTGCTGATCTTGAATGGGTAAGCGCCAATCCTACAGGACCGCTTCATCTCGGACACGGAAGAGGTTTATGTCTGGGAAAATCAATTGCAAATCTTCTTGAATGGACAGGTTATAGGATTACACGGGAATACTATTACAATGATGCCGGAAATCAGATGAATAATCTTGCAAAGTCTGTTCATGCAAGATATATGCAGCTTACAGATCCTGATTATCCGTTTCCGGAAGACGGGTATGTAGGAGATTATGTAAAGAAAATTGCTCAGATAATATTCGATGAAAGAAAGGATTCTTTAAAAGATTCTGACGATATGGATCTTTTTAAAAAGGCGGGTGAAAATTATAATTTTAAGCAGATACGAAAAACACTGGATTCACTCGGTGTTCATCATGACATTTTTTTTAATGAAACATCACTTTATGAAAATAAGAGCATTGAAAAAATATTAAAGGAATTCAAAGACAAGGATCTGTCCTATGAAAAGGACGGAGCCGTCTGGCTGAAAATGGGTTCGGGGATTGATCCGGAAAAAGACAAGGTCATAGTAAAAGCTACCGGCGAACCGACATACAGACTTCCTGATATTGCCTATCACATTGATAAGATAAACAGAGGATTCGATCTGATCATAGATATACTTGGTTCTGATCACGGTGATACTCATAAAGAGGTTTTATACGGAGTAAAATTACTGGGCTTTGATCAGGAAAGAATAAAAGTCATTATCCACCAGATGGTGACTTTTAAGATTGGAGATGAAACTGTTAAAATGAGCAAGAGATCTGATAATGCCCTTTATCTCGATGACCTTGTAAATGATATCGGAGCGGATGCCACACAGTTTTTCTTTATAATGAGAGGAATAAATACTCATCTGGATTTTGACATTAAGCTTGCGAAAGAACAGTCTGAAAAAAACCCAATGTATTATCTTCAGTATGCGCATGCCCGGATATGCGGTATTTTAAGAAATGCGGATGACAATATTCCTGAATACAAAACAACAGATTTAAAAGATTCTGACCTTAGTTTGTTATCTACCCCTGAAGAGACAGATCTTTTAAAAACACTTTCACGGTTTCCTGAAGAAGTTATAAATTCTGCAGCATCTTTCGAACCACACAAGATCATTACTTATCTTAATGAAACAGCGGAAAGTTTTCACAGATTCTATCACAATAACAGGGTCGTGGACAAAGATAATATTCAATTATCAGTTTTAAGACTGAAGATATGTCTTGCGGTCAGGCAGGTGTTGAAGAACGGATTCAGCATCATCGGGATTAGCGCCCCGGAAAGAATGTAAATTTAAAAATGAAAACGAAAATGCTTTACATAACTAGAAAAGAACACTTTTCATCATCACATAAGCTCGATAATCCGGAAATATCCGGCAAGCGGAATGAAGAGATCTTCGGAAAATGCAATAATCTGCACGGACATAATTACTATATTGAGGTGACTCTTGCCGGCACAATCGAAAGTGAAAGTAATTATGTAATGGATCTTAAGATTCTAAAACTGATTATTCACGACGAGATCCTGAGCAAGGTAGATCATAGATTTCTTAATGATACTGAAATGTTTAAAGGTGTTATACCGACAACGGAGAATATGGTGATCAAATTCTGGAATGCTCTTGAGCCAAAAGTTAAAAGGAAAAATGCGCGATTATATTCCATAAGACTTTATGAAACGGAAAAAAATTATGTTGAATACAGAGGCGAATAATTGTCCAAGAATGAGATCAAATATTACTCCGCACTTAAACAGAAAAAATATCGTGAATCAGAAGGATTATTTCTTATTGAAGGAAATAATCTTATTGAAGAATGTCTAAGATCCGGGATATACAGGGATCTTCTTACAAAAATTTTTGTGAGAAATGACTACAAGGATAAAGAATTCTTATCTGCTGTCTCACGGGCAAACCCTCTCACAGAATTTATAACTGCCGATCATAAAGGAATAAATGCATTAAGCGAAACTGTGAATTCCCAGGGCATAATTGGTGTGGTAAAAATAAATCCCCATCCTGAAAAAAATTATGCCGGTAATAATAAATCCCGTCTTATAGTCTTGCTTGAATCCGTAAATGATCCGGGCAATCTTGGAACGATCCTGAGAACTTGTTACTGGTATGGAGTGGATAAAGTTTACTTAAGCGAAGGTTCTGTGGATATACTAAATTCCAAAGTTCTCCGTTCATCCCAGGGAGCTGTTTTCCATCTCAATATAATAACCGGCATCCATACCGCAAAGACTGCCGGAGAATATCATAAAAATAATTTTAATGTTATTCTTACTGATCTCAATGCGGAGGAATATGTCTCGGAAATTAAATTCGGCTCTGAAAGAGATTATCTGGTAATATTTGGAAATGAATCATCAGGAATAAGTAAACCAATATTGGAAAACAAGGATTATAAGAGAGTAAGGATAAAAGGATTTTCTGAATGTGAATCTCTTAACCTGGGGGTTTCTGCGGGAATATTGCTTGACCGGATAAGAAATTACAGATAAAAAAAAACTGCCTTATGGATATAACCATAAGACAGTTTAAAATTTAAATGAACAGCTTCTTTATTTTATTAAAACCATTCTTTTTGTTGCGGTGAAGTTTTTATTATCAGAACCATCCACATTGATCCTGTAAAAATACATTCCACTTGCAAGATTTATCCCGTTAAAGTTCACAGAATAGTTTCCGGCAGTTTGAGTTTCATTAACAAGATTCATTACTTCCCTGCCGGCAATATCATAAACAAGAATTTTCACGCTGCCGTCCACAGGAAGACTATAGTCTATCTTTGTAGTCGGATTAAACGGATTCGGGAAATTCTGCGATAATGAGTATTCAGTCGGAAGCTGGAAGTTTTCAATCTGGTTTCCACCACTTATAGATGTATATGGATCAATAAAGTTGAACGAAGAATCCTGAACTTCATAAAGAAGCACATTATTTTCTCCTGTAAATGCTGCTACTTTAGTAAAAGGATTTGGTAATGCTCCTCTCCAGGCAAGACTTATTGGCTGGTTCGTAAAAGTAGTACCGGTAGTTCTGATCCTCATTTTTGCTATCAGGGTTCCGGGAGAAGTAGTATCAATTCTTGGAGAATCAGTTGGATTAGTCGGAAGATTCGGCGCCATTCTCAAAATATTTCCGGTTATTGATGGATTTACAGGTCTGTATTCCTGAGGCAGATCTGAACTTACAATTGAAAATCTAAGAGTATCGCCGGGAAATCCAATTCCTGGATTAAAATCCCAGTAATACTGAGCAGAACCGTAAATAAATGGTGTAACATCACCATTGGTTTGTCTCATGTAAACATCAAATTCAATTCTGTTCGGTTGTGTTACCTGTAAATTTGAAACAGTCAGTGTGTAAGTAGGAAATACAAATATTGAATCTGAGATTTTTTGCGCAAATGAAACATTCAAACTTACAAATGCTATTATAATAGCAAATGAAATTTTGATAAATTTACTCATTTAATTTAAATTTAAGTTGTTGTGAAATTTTGTTTGTTAAAAATGTTACGTAATATAAGTTATTAATTTAAAGATAAACACATATTTTTTTTTCTTTAAATCTTTTATGGTGCTATTGATTGTACAAAATTAGATGAATTATTATAAACATACAATATATCAACCAGATCAACTATGTTATTTCCTGATACGTCTGTCGGGACATACCCTGTTTCAAAAATGGCGGCATCATTATATGCTCCAAGCACATCATCAAGCGAAACAAACCCGTCTTTCACAATATCACCGCTGAATAAATTATACCTGGTATTTATTAATACCTGATTGCTGCCATATGCTTTTGACGCTGAATTTGTGAAATCATAAGTCACCTGACCGCCTTTGATCAATGAACTGCCGCCGGCTGAACTCCAGGTTTCCAGAGCATTTCTGTGTCTTGTCTGAAAATAATATGTACCCGTATTTGCATTATTAAAAATAAATATTCCGCTGAATGTAAGTGAATCTATGACTGAAGTGGCTGAATCTGCAACTGCAAACGGCGCTGTTGTCTGACGGGCAAAAACCGTAACAGTATCCGTTATCCTTAATTTATCATTTGTGTTTTCATAAAATCCTTCAATTGATAATTTCAATTCGAGAGTTGCAACATTCTGATTTATGAATTTCATTATCCTTCCTGATGACGCATGATGCTTGACTATATATAATTCATTGTTCTCATCCACTCCGAATGAAGAAACAGCAAAGTTTGCATCTTCAAGAAGTGTATTTACAACAGGGTTTATTCCGTCATATGTAAGACACCAGACCTTTCCGTAACTGTAATCAGCATATACATATTTTCCATAAAGATCCGGCAGTAATGAACCTCTGTAAACATAACCTCCGGTAACCGACGCGCCTTCTGAATGCGAATATTCAAGGATCGGTCTTATGAATCCCTTGCCGGTGGTATCGCAGGTACCGTAACAATGAAATCCTTCCATTTTATTCCATCCGTAATTTCTTCCGTTTTCCACTACATCTATTTCCTCATAAAGATTCTGTCCGACATCACCCAGGAATAATCTGTCTGTGACCGGATCAAAACTGAATTTCCATGGATTTCTTATACCGTATGCATAGATTTCCTCTTTGTATCCGGAACTGTTATTATAAAATGGATTTGTAACAGGTATCGAATATTCCCTTCCTCCGCCTGCCGAATCAATGTCTATCCTCAGAATTTTTCCAAGAAGCGTGGATCTGTTCTGCCCGTTACCCTGGGGATCACCGCCGCTTCCCCCGTCTCCGAGTCCTATATATAAATAATTATCAGATCCGAATGTGATCTTTCCTCCGTTATGGTTTGAATATGGCTGCCTTAAAGTTAACATTATATACTGTGAACTGAGCAATGCTGAATCCGGATTGGAAGGACTTACGGTATATCGTGAAAGCCTTGACCAGTATGTGGTTGATGAATTGATAATGCTGTCAAATGTATGATATATATAAAAATATCCGTTGTTTTCATAATCCGGATGAAATGCCATTCCAAGCAAACCAAGTTCATTTCCGGATTGCGAAACCCTGGAAGAGAGATTCAAAAAAGTCTTTGAAACATTTACCGTAGGGTTATTATTGAACACATATATCAAACCTCTCTGCTGAACTAAAAAAAATCTGTTTGTTCCGTCTTCAGAGTTTACAAGTTCTACAGGATAGCTGAAACTGTGAAGCGCGGGAAATGCATCTACCATCTGATATTGTGAATATCCTGCAATGGGAGTTAATGCAAATGTTAAAAGCAAAATGAATACATTAAAATTTTTCATGATTTGATTATTTGATTAATAAATTTTGTTTCTTTATTCAGGCTGATCGTCTGATTCCTAAAATGCTGTTTAGCAGGAGATTAACTTAAATATTCAAAGATCAGCAAAAACATAAATCTCTTAAAGTATATAACTTGTGATAATTTGCGCAAGTTCATGGCATAAAGATAATTTATCAATTGTCGTTGATCATAACCGTTTATCTTATGATATTTTTAAAAATGCTTCCGGAATATTTTTTAAAAAAAATTTTCAACATCAGGGTGTTATTTTCATTATAAATTCAGCTGAATTATTATAAGCTGTCAGCACGTCCTGAAGATCTACAACGTTATCGCCATTAATATCGGAGACAGAATATCCTGAATAAAAATTAACACCGTTGTTGTATATAATAATATTGTCAATAAGGCTGATCATGCCATCATTATTAACATCGCCCGAGTAAATACAATATTTACCGCCCTTTAAAATTTCATTGTTTCCAAATGCCTGTGAAGATGAAATTGTAAAATCAAAATAATTAACAGTATCCTGTACAAACTGAATTCCCGGATTGCTCCATGTTTCGAGTGTATTTGCCGTCCTTAACTCTATGTAATAATTACCGGCAGGAGTATTGTTAAAATTAAATCCGGCAGTAAAATTGTTTGAATCAATAACAGCGGATGCTGAATCCTGAATACTGTAAGGTGAATAACTGTTTCTTAAATTAAGCTTCACACTGTCCTGTCTGTTAAGCCTTCCTGATGATAAATTAAAGGTCCCTTCAGGGATCACTTTAATGTTTAATGCTGTATTATTACCGTATTCATAAACTGCCATGACCGGCAAATGGTCTGAAGCATAGTGAAGCGCATCAGCTGTAATCTGAGATACGGCAGTATTGGGAACCTGATTGATCGAGTCATTATAATGATTTCCGTCATTCCCGAAAGCAGCATAAGTATTTGATAAAAATTTTATTCCGCCTGATTCTTTTACTGCTTTAGAATTCAGTATCATGTCAAATCTGTCATCAAGACCGCCTGTAGCGCCGTTCCCGAAAGACCTTGTCCTTGTTGACTGTGTGTGATAAGGCGCATAAGAAAACGAATTCCATATACCGGGCATTGTAAGCGGATCATAAAAATTTCCTATTTTTAGAGAATCCGAAAACAATAACTTTTTATAAGCTGTTTCATTGGCAGAGTATATATTGAAATCTCCCAGTACAATAAAATTACTTCCGGCAGACAGCTGATCCGTTACTTTCCTTAGACTGTCAATTTCCGCCCCTCTTGCAAGAGAATCGCTTACACCGGCTTTCAGATGAACCGCATAAATTCTTAATGTATCTGAGTATAATTTATTAATTACCTTAAACTCATTTATGTCCCGTAAATTTGTCTGAACAGGAATGTTGCTGATGAAATTAATCTTTGATGTTTTAAAAAATATTGCGTTATCAGAATCATATCCGTTAATATACTGTCCGGAACTGTATCTGACAGAATCAAAATTCAACACATTTGAAAGAAATGAATTAACTCCCGACTGGGTATTGATCTCATTTACTACAATGATATCAGCATCAAGTGAATTTATTACCGTTCTGAAATAAGGATTTCTGGCGGCTGCGTCGTTTCCCGGATAATTCAGAAGATTATATACTGCAATTTTTATCTGACTTTGGGGTAATAACTGATTTGTGTTAATTATGACAAATAAAACTACTGTTATGCTGAAGCTAATAATTTTATTCAACTAATTCAGATTTGATTTATATCGCTTTTATGTAATTTTTATTTTTTAAAAAATCTAACCAGGGATAATTTTTGAAACAAACTGTGATGAATTATTATTTGCCAAAACAAGATCCGATAGATCCGTAACTTTATCGCCGCTCAGATCCGTCACCGCATAGCCGGTTGTAAAAGAGGAAGCATCATTGTTGATCCGGATCAGATCAGTCAGATCGATCAAACCGTCCTGATCAGTATCACCGCTGAATATGCAGTATCTGGAATTTTTAAGTTTCATGTTGTCACCGAAAGCCATGGAAGATGAAAGCGTAAAGTCATAGTTATGAACAGATCCCGCGGTAAATGAAACCGGTAATTTACTCCAGGTCTCCAGAGTGTTTTTACTTTTTACTGCAATATAATAATTTCCGCTTACAGCGTTTTCAAAAGCAAATGAACCTGTAAAAGTTATGGAATCAATGACAACTGTTGATGAATCAGCAATTGCAAATGGCGCTGATGAATTTCTTAAAATAACTTTCATGGAATCAACTGTATTAAGCACATCAGATCCTGTATTGAAAAAACCCTCAGGTATTACTTTTAAATTCAATAATGAAGATACAGCGGACGGGATGTAGATATCATCAGTGATAAGAGAATCGCCTGCTCCGGTTGCGTGATTCCACATAGAGCCAAGATAAATTAATGGTGAAGAGGTATAAGTATTATCCGGTGATGATCCGATCAGGCTGGAAGCATCTCTCGGATCGGAATGCGGAAAATCCGAAACACCTGAGTCAACAAACAGTTGCCAGTTGTCTCCGGCTGATTCATATACAACTTTTATACTTAAATACTGATTTGCATAATCACCGCCTGATATGACATTCGTAAATTTTGAATTCAGATTCACACCGCCTGTAAATTTAGCAAGTCTTACCGGATCGGTACTTCCGCTTTGACCCAGTATTACCGCATATCCATCCCCGGTTGTAATATCTGAAGTTGTCTTGCCGATAATAAATGCAGCGCCGTAATTATTCCCGTCAAATCCCGAAGGATCAGTTCTTGATTGTCTTAAATTAAAAGCCCAGACAAGCTGTCCCGTTGACGAACTGTATTGTACGGGATATCCGGTTTTCCCTGATACATTTACATAAGCAAACTCTCTGCCCGCAGTTGTACTTAGAAATTTAGCATGACCGTTGTTCAGTATAATGCCATTAGGTGTTTGTGTTTCTGTTTCCTGCCAGTTTAAAACATCCGGCGGTAAAGTATATCCAAGTACACTATTGTTCAGTCTGTTAAAATCATCAAGTAATGCAGTACCGGTATTCAATGTTACCCCTGTTGTAAATGCAGATGTATTTGGAATTGTACCATTGGTTTTATAATTGATCTGCGTTCCTGTACCGTTGTAAGAATAAATCCTGAAATAATATCCGGTATTCGGATTCAATCCGGTAAAATCATAATAATCCGGTGAATTAAAATTTACATTTACGATTGCCGATCCGTCTGCAAGATTTGTATCATTTGAATAAGTAACTCCGTCCGATGGATTGCTGAAATTGTTATTATTATTTGCAAGTATAATATACCCTGATGGCGCCTGCGATCCTGGCAATGCTTCAGTCCAGTTAAGACGCATTGATGAATTTGTAATATCACTTGTATTTATGTTTGTTACATGATTTGAAGGTTCGTCTGCCAGGGCAAATGTTGCAGTTGCATTTGACTGCGGAAATACGCCGTTGATCTTGTAATTTATCAGCGCTCCGGAGCCATTATAAGAAAATATTGAGAAATAATATGCTTTGTTCGGAGTAAGACCGTTAAAAATATAACTGTCAGGATTGCCGTATGGAATGTTCATTACAGCATATCCGTCCGATAGTATAGAATCATCAGGATAAACCGAACCGTCAACCGGCAAAAAATAATTATCCTTATCATAAGCAATGATAAGATATCCCGAAGGCAGCTGTGCTCCGGTTGCGTCATTCCAGGTTAGTTCGATCCCCGGTCCGTTTGATGAAGCATTAAAGGATGTTACATAATTTGCAGGTTCTGTAGAATATGAAGGACTATATTTTGTCATATTATAAAAATTGACATAACTGACATATTCAGGATGGTCAACAAACGGATTCCTGTTTTGCTGAATGGACTGAATATAATTATTTCTGTCAACTTCCCATTTATCCGGAGGATCCTGTCTGTTCCATTTATAAAGAATAGCCGTATCCTGTGGCGCTTCATTCAGTGATGGGAGTTTTGTATTATTAAGCCAGTCAAAATCCCATGAATTACCGCTTATATCATCATACCTGACAGACATATAAAACAGGGATCTTGCAGCATCACCTTTATGAGAATTCCTCGGCTCATACACTATCTGTCCCTGCGAATTTGTTCCTACTTTTCCTTCAAGAAACTGGTAAGTGACATTCTGAACTTCCCCAAGCGGGTGATTGCTTCTTCTTCCGTTTGCATTATTCTGATGAGTTGGAAATAACTGATACTGATCAGAATACTGATCATTGCTTGTAGAAGGGAATGTCGGCATCCAGCTGTGCGCATAGGTATGTTCCCTGCTCATGACTCCCCATGAAAACGGAGGCGTGTAAACATATTCATATCCAGAATAAACGCAGATCACGGTTCTGGTACCGTTCCCGTTACTGTATGATGCAAAATTTGCAATATTTGTATTGTCATAATTATCATAACTGATCCTGGTATAAGGACTTCTGATCCTGCCCTTCAGGTCAGAAACAAATGTTGAAGAAGTCGTTGATATGGAATTATAATAAGTGCCGGCCTGTGAATAGATGTTTGAGTTTGAGATCAGAACAAAGAAAAATAAAAGTGCAGTTTTTCCTATCTTAAAAATTATGTTGTTCAATATTTGAGATGAATAAATCAAAAAAACGGATTAACTTATATCCGTTTTTTGAGTCGGCATAACGCCTGTTTGAATAATGTTTAGTGCAAAGATAGATTAAAATAAATATAAATTCAATTCTATGGTAAGTTCAAAATATGAACAAAGATCAGTACTG
>CALMST010000218.1 GCA_937872315.1 uncultured Ignavibacteria bacterium
TGTGGATGGTGTGAGGATGGAGACTAAGAGTATGATGCTTTTGAAGTAGCAGGCATTGCACTGGTTTCGAGTGTAATGGAATTAAAAAAATAAATGCCGGCTGTACAGGATGTTAATATTCATGTAATGATAACATTCCTGACCGATAAATATGAAGAGTTTTCTGAGGGTCATTTTATCAGGGAATATCATTAATGAAAAAGTTTACAGATGTATTCATATATCTGTTTGGACATTTTGAAAAAGGGATTGCAATCAAAAGTGAATAATGGAAATTATTATTTAAGAATGAATAATTCTTTTGTGAGTTATATGATTAAAAATTTATTCGTTTCATGATGGTACTTTAGTTCTAAAGATAAATATTATAAATCCGGAAATAATGGAGAATAATTTTAAGATTAATTTTTCGCAATAACCGGAAGTGATCTAATATTTATATCTTTTTAAAATATTACTTTTGTTATAAATTTATCTAATGAGCGGATACATTATTCTTTAATTGCCGGACTTTCACCAAACAAATTTTTCATTACTCAATTCTTTCTCACCATCCCACCTGTAAGCTACTAGTTTACCCCCTTTAGCTACACTGTAATCAACACAAGCTATGTTCTTTGCTTCTACCCTAGGATCTCCTCTGAACCAGTAGTGTCCGCAAAATACCGGAGTTTGATTTTCAGTGTAATGAGATAGCTTCTTTACATATTTCAGATCAACATTTTTTCCATTCAACTCCGGGATATCCTCCATGTAATAATCCTCATACCTGGATTTTTTAGGATCTCTATACCATTTAATTCTCATTTCATTTCTTTTCTTGTCGTGTCTGTCATGAAAGAATGTTCCTTCCGGCATTTTGTCTTCTCTGCCTTTCAGACTTTCGTCAATTGCATTGTAAAGGCTGCTTTTTTTGTAATGCTCTTCTGAGTGAAGTTCTATCAGAAATTCCCTTGTAAAACTTAAATTCTCAGTGAGAACTTCTATATTCTCTTGATCCCAGCATGCATGAACAACCCTAATCCCATCAAGTTCATGAAACAACGGAAGATCCATAAACCAATCTAAATACTCTCTCCATTCTTCCGGATATCCTACAAATTGATCCAGAGTTGCCTGGTGCTGTTTAAGATTGTTTCCTTCATTTTCTCTTAATGGATTTCCATTTGTTCCTGTTGTGTGATAGCACAAAGCATTGTATTCATGGTTTCCCATTGTTGCAAGAGCTGTTTCGTTCTCAACCATGTTCTTAACGATCCTCAATGACTCCCTGATCTTAGGTCCCCGGTCAATGAAGTCTCCAACAAAAACAACTTTCCTTTCAGGATGTGAATAGAATCCATTCTTTTTTTCATATCCGAGCTTCTTTAATAGAAATTCAAGTTCATCAGCGTGACCATGAATGTCTCCTATAATGTCATACATAATATGTTCCTTTCGCTTAGTTTTAATTTATTAATTATTATTCATTAAATATGCATAATCTTTTAGATATTCTTCGAGTGTTTCTTTATTCTTTCTGCTAGCAAACTCCTTCAACCATTTTCCGGCTTTTATCTGATAGTCATTATATCTGTAGCTCTTAATGAAATCTCTGTTGTTAATAAAATCAGTGGCTACATTGAAAGCTGAATAAGCATTATCACTCATCAAGTGGCTATAATCAGTTCTCAGACTTTCACAATGTTTTACAAATTCATTTTTCCGGTTTATCTCAATGTTCCTTTTTTTAATGTCTTCAGAATTTATGTCGAAATTCAGACTTAGTATTTTGGCTGTCAGAGGAACATATTGATCTTTTTCGATTTTTGTATCTTTTAATTTATTCATTATGTCAGTGAATTGTTTTTCAAGCGTAATAAGTTTTTCCTGTTTATCAGATTTTTTAATGTCTGTTAAAATTTTATCAACAGATCTTTTAAAATGTGTAAAATTAAAATGAATGGTTTCTTTTTCAAAAATCACTCCGTTATCACACCATTTTCTTATAAATCCTATCTCAAATCTTAAACTTTTAGTTCTGTTGTAACTGTTTGTGATCCTCATAAAGGGAAAATATGTTTCCAGACCCCAGATATTAAATGCATAATCTCTATTTACAATATCGATATTGCAAAATGACTTTGTAGTTGGGAATGTCACATTGAATAAAGAAAGGTTATTAGAGTTTGAAGATCCGAAATACTCCCTGAAAATACTCTTCCCCAATTCATAGGCTTCAGTATTTGTAACTAGTGAATATTTATCCGAGACTACTGAAAATATTTTTTCTTTTTTATCCGGTTCACCAATTACAACTTTGAATCCCTTTAACTTACTAAATTCATTATTCTGTATGAATACCGGTTTTAAATTCACCGGAAAAGATACATCGTTTAGATTTGTTATTCTTTTCATTTTAAATTTATTAAGATTTAAGAAAGGTTAATTAATTACTTCAATACAAATATACTAATGCCACCTGGACATATAGTGCCTAGTTGATTAAGATTAAAAAATTTTTTTTAATTATTTGGAATGAACTACTTGTAGGAATTAAGGATAGATTTTGACTCTTCAGTTATCATTTTAATAAGTTCCGGAGGACTTTTAACAACAAGTCCGGATCCTTTAGACAAAATCCATTCTTTGATCTCAGAGAGATCACTTACTTTTAGGGTTACCCGGATATTTCCATTTGGAAGTTTTTTAAGTATTTGGGATGTGTGTATTTCACTTTCAAGGATCTGATTTGCGAAATTTTGTCTTACTTCAAATTTTACATTGTATATTCTCGAAGTTCTTCTTTTTCCAAAACTATATATGAAATAGTCTTTGATATTAAAATTATCCGGAATGTCAAAAGTCCGGTTTGTTAATTTTGCTTTCTTAATTCTGTTTACGGCAAACATCCGTACTTTATTTTCTTTATGGCTGTATCCGATCAAATACCAGTTGCCTTCATGGCATCTCATATGATATGGATCTGCAATTCTTTCTTCTGCTGTGTTTTTATCGATCATGAAGTAATCTATCCGTAAACTTATTTCATTAAACAAAGCTTTTTCAATTACTTTAAAAAGTTTTTCATCATGGATCCGGACAGGTTTAAATTTGAAGCTGACTTTCTCTTTGACCATCCGGATCTGATCCCAGATGTCTTCTCCAAAACTCATTGTAAGTTTTTTGAACAAAGATTTTTGTCCGGTTTTAAAAGGATTTGAACTACTGCTTTTTATTAATTTTCTGATTATTGCAAGATTGTATAGCTCACTTATTGTTAAATCAACCGGGTTGAATTTAAATGGTTTTGTGTAATGATAAGATTTAGATTTGAAATCATATTCGACAGGAGCATTGTATTCGGATTCCAGAAATTTAAGATCCCGGTAAATTGTTTTTTCACTTACATCAAGTCTTGCTGCCAAAATTGATGTCTTTACCGGTTTACTTCCCTGGAAATGTTTGTCAATTGTTTTAAGTCTTGTTAATATGTCAGTAATTGAATTTCTCATGTATTGCTTCTTTTTTAATTTTATTATACGGGGGCATGCAGAAGGAAAGAAAAGATCCATTGCAAATAATTTAATTAAAACAGCTATTTTGTAAAATGTTCAAATATTTCCGGACCGGATATAACTACCAGGAGCATTCCCCCAATCTTTTTCCCGGAGCAATCCTGAAACAGATCAGAGCTGTTATCAACAGGAAAGTGAAACGATTATAATTGTATTTTCATACTGTTTATGAAACCAGATGCGTAAAAAATAATTTTAATTAGCATTAGTAACATTTTCGTATTTGCTTCTTTCTTTCCTTTTGTTAGCATTGTTAGTATTGTGAAAAACATTAAAATTAAATTTACTTTACAGACAATATTAATTTTATCATTATATTCTCATTTACAATTGATCGGGTACCTACTGAATTACAACGTGACGGACAGGAAAACACGAAATCCCTGAAGGGATTTGCTCTTTGTTTAAATCATAGCTACCAACACTGTATCCCTACGGGATACTTTATGATTTCAAGTACATTTCAATTTCTCTCAAAGAGAAAAACATCATTCAGAATGTTTCCGGGAAACGCAGTGTGACTTGCAGGAGGACAGAATAATTTTATTTCCACCCTCCATTACAAGGAGGGAGTTATAATTTTGCTTAAACGGAGATTCAATAGTCGATCTAACAGATCTTTATTTGTGTAATAATATTATAACAAATTTCAAAAAGTTTAGAAGACCTTGATTTTCACAAGCCGTAATTCATAGTAATCTTTTCATTCAATCAAAATTATAGTTCAGATAACAACTCCTTTTCTGTGAAGTAGTTTAAGTGGTTATATATCGTAACCCATTATGCTTTCCCAAGCCGGGATTTGGGAACGAGGGAAAGGTTCAGAAATAATTTTAATTTCATTTCAATCATTTGAAATCACAGTCAACATTTAAATCCTTAGTCCCTCACTTTGTTTATTTCCTGAATTTTATGGTATAATTCTTGCAGTATCATTCAAGATAAATCCTTTAGCCGGATAATATTCTGAAAACTACACATTGCAATATTCTGACGTTGAGAAATAATTGCATTTAACTAAGTTTATAAAGATTTTAAAAAAATTATTTTAAAAATATATAATTCTTCTGATCATGAAAAAAATTAAATACACATTTACCGTGATCTTTTTAATCTTATTATCTTTTACTCTTAACGCCCAGCAGGTATCAACAGAATGGGTGATAAATAATTTCCCGGGATTTCCAGTAGGGGTAATGATCGGTTTGGATCAGCAAGATAATATATTTGTAGCCGGCCAATCCGGAGATCATACAAAAATTATAGTGACAAAATACGACACCGGAGGTAATCTGATCTGGCAAAGATTTTATACTATCTCCGGACTTGCGGTTGTGGCCACATGGTTATCAGTGGATAATACAGGCAACATAATCGTAACCGGCTATCCTCACACTTTCAGCAGTAATCCTGTCGAATCCGGTCTGCTTACTTTAAAATATGACAATGACGGTAATCTGCTGTGGGACAGATTGATCTCCGGAACATGGGCTTTTGCCATACGTTCGGTTACAGATCAGTCCGGGAACATTTATGTAACCGGAAGAGCCTGGCAGTATACCGCTACTTATGATTTTGTAACGGTAAAATATGCGCCCGACGGTACACAGATCTGGTTTGACACTTTTGACCAGAATTCAGGATTTCACACACCAACCGGAATGGACCTGGATCAGAATGGAAATCTATATATAGCAGGCGGCGGCATCAGCGGCGGACTTATAACCGCTAAATACGATACCGGCGGAAACCGCCAATGGGTACGTGAGCATTCAGGAACTGCAGGACAAAATGTAAAAACAGATAACAACGGGGGGATATTTGTCACCGGTTCATATTATGACGTGAATACGGGAACAGGTAATGATTTTATGTTTTTGAAATATAATGTTAACGGAGATCTGACCTGGCAGAAATTTTATGATTTCGGAAATTCAGAATATGGTAAATATATTAATATTGATTCACATTCAAATATATATTTAACAGGTTTCGGAGCAGTACCGGGAGGATTTTTCCCCGGATTTCTGACTGCAAAACTCGATACCGGAGGGACACTTCTCTGGTATAAAAGATTCAAGTATAATAACAACTGGGAGGAGTTTCCCAATTATACTCTGCTTGGCCCGAATGATGAAATATACATTACCGGAAATGTGGGAGTTGTATCCGGAGGAAATACCTATCAGGGACTTGAAACTGTCAGATTTAACTCTGACGGAAGCGCCGGATGGACTGCAGATGTGAATTTATATGCGGGTCCCGGTATGGGTCTTGCGCCGGGTTCAGATAAAAGTATATATGCCGTAGGACAGTTTTATTATTCAGTATTAAAATATTCACAAACATATAAATTGAATCTAAGCCTCATGCCGGAAGGTTTCTACGATCCGGTTACGGGTAAAATGGCAACCGATACAGTAACTGTATATTTGAGAAACGCATCACCTCCTTATTCATTAACAGATTCTTCAGAAGCACTAATTGATTCAAATGGAACAGGAATGATTTCATTTCTAAATGCTGACAACGGTACTCCTTATTACATACAGATCAGTCACAGAAACAGCATTGAGACATGGAGCTCTGCAGGAAATTCTTTTTCTTCCGGTGTTATGAATTATGATTTTACAATTTCGGCAACTTCGGCATTCGGTAATAATCAAAAACTGAAAGGAACAAAATTCTGTATTTACAGCGGAGATGTAAATCAGGACGGTCTGACCGATCTTTCTGACATTACATTGGTTTTTAATGATGCTGCAAATTTTGCAACAGGTTATATTATTACTGATGTGACGGGGGATAACATTGCTGATCTGACTGATTTAACAATTACGTTTAATAATTCAGCAAATTTTGTATCGAAGATCATTCCCTGATCAGATCTGTTAATATTTTAAATTAAGCGCGAAGCCATTCCAGAAGAGGATGGCTTCGCTTGTATATATACATATTTTTTCTTCTTCCAAGACCTCTATGCTTGTCCGAAAGCACTATTATTAATGTAGCCGCAGGCTTTATGCCTGCGGAAATTGACGGAAATCCGCAACCTAAAGATTTTGGCTGCTGCAATAGATTAGTTTTCGGACAGTCTGGGTGAAAGTTGACATTCATTGAACAACCTCCCCCTGCCCACTCCTTGCAAGAGAATATCTCAAAACTCTCAAACATCTTTTAACATAAAGACACAAAGTCACAGAGAAAAACAAAATCAAAAGATTTCCCTTAGTGTCTTTGTGTATTCGTGGTAAAATTGCAATTCTGAGACAAACTCGCAAGGAGAGGGTTAAAAATTCAGTTTTAAATTTGGTACTTATTAAATAATGCCGGCGTTATCACTCCGCAGGCTAAAGCCTGCGGCTACATGGAATTTTAGTGAAAAGATTCAGAGGATGAGAAAGTAATATTAGCTATTTATTAATATTTTAATCATTTAAAATCACAATTCAGACAGACCAACCTGACTGTTCTTAATCCGGATAAATTCAGTACTCAGCCGCAAAATTATTTGGATTTTAATTAACTTAGAATGACGGTATCTTTGAATCAAAGGCAGAACAGGAGTTAAATTATAATACATACAATACTGAATTTCACAAATTTTAGACATCCTGAATTCAACCCCTCACTACCTTCTAAACACACCTGATACAAACAAGGAAAATTATGTTATCGTTATTATTCCATAAGGAATAAAATATAAAAAGAATTTTTAATTATGAATTTTTATGTAAATAAAATTAATAATTTTTAATAATTAGAATTGCCTAAATTAATTTATAAAAAATTAAAATTTAAGATCATGAAAAAATTAATATTATTTGTTTCGATTTTTTTGCTTGGCATTAGCGGATTAAAAGATAATTTTAAAGAACAAACATCCATTGCTGATCCGGAAAATCTACGGAGTCTTTTTTGTTCCGATTACCTTTATGTTGAGCAAAAAATAAATGAAACTTCGAACTTAGGTAAATTGGATCCTGTCAAGAATAATACTGATATGAACTGGTATTCATCGGCTATGGATAATTTAAATAAGGAAGAATATAATATCACATACAGCGAAGACTTAAAAACTTATCAGTCGCCTAACAGGGCGAATAACTTGCGTTTCTCATATCTGAAAGACGGATTTACAGCAAAACCAAGAAATACAAAGATCCCTCTTTTTGATATAACTGACAGAAATATCCGGGAAGAAGATAAGATTTATAAAAAGGTTGAAGACTGGAATGTAAAGATGACGCTGCACTCAGCGTTAACAGATATTACACATAAGGAACTTCATGTGTCAGGAAATAAAGCTAACATTGAAGATGCTAATCTCAGGATTGAATATACAAACACTAATCAGGGAATGCGTCAGGATTTTATCATAAAAAACAAAATCAATGATAACGAAAATCTTGAACTTTTAATAAACACTGCGACAGATTTGAACATGAATGTAAGCAAAGATGCTGTAATGTTCATTTCTTCAAAAGGAGAAGAAAAGATGCAGTATGCATCTCTGAAGGTCACTGATGCGAACGGTAAAACACTGGAAGGCTATTTTGAAAAAAGAAGTGATGAACAGTTTGCAATAGTTGTTAAAGATAAAGAAGCTGAGTTTCCGGTAACAGTAGATCCGATTTCAACTGTGCCTGACTGGACAGCTGAGAGTAATCAGGTCTGGGCTCAAATGGGATATTCAGTTTCGACTGCCGGAGACGTGAATGGTGACGGATATTCTGATGTAATTATCAGCGCTCATGGTTATGATAACGGAGAGTCCGATGAAGGAAGAGTGTTTGTCTATTACGGTTCAGCTACAGGTCTTCTATTAAATGCAAGCTGGACAGCGGAAAGCAATCAGGCGGGAGCAAGGTTTGGATGGTCAGTATCTTCAGCAGGAGATGTGAACGGTGACGGTTTTGATGATGTAATTATTGGTTCAACTTATTATACCAACGATCAGACAAATGAGGGAAAAGTATTTGTATATCACGGCTCAGCAACAGGATTGTCCCTCACACCAAACTGGACAGCAGAAGGCAATCAGGTATTTCCATATTTTGGTGTATCAGTTTCCAATGCCGGTGATGTAAACGGTGACGGATATGATGATGTGATAATCGGAGCATCATACTATGACAGCGGACAGACAAACGAAGGGAAAGTATTTGTATATTTTGGATCAGCAACAGGACTTTCTCCAAATCCTGACTGGACATCAGAAAGTAACCAGGAACGCGCAGAATACGGTAATTCAGTTTCTTCGGCAGGTGATGTAAACGGAGACGGTTTTGATGATATATTAATTGCAGGTCGTTACGTTGGACCAGATCTATGGACAGACGAAGCAAGAGTATTTGTATTTCACGGCTCTGCATCAGGACTGCCATCCACAGCAGACTGGATGGTAGTAACGGAACAGTTCGGAGCTGAGTTTGGATGGTCAGTTTCTAATGCCGGAGATGTCAACAGCGACGGATATTCTGATATAATTATAGGAGCACATGCTTATGACAACGG
>CALMST010000219.1 GCA_937872315.1 uncultured Ignavibacteria bacterium
TATATTACTTACTTTTTTACTTAAAAAAAATTTAAACCAAACATACGAGACTCAATGAAAAAATTCTGATTTTTTTGCTATAGATCTGAAGTTGTGCACCAGTTCCGGAAAGATCCGGGAAGCATAAAAAAAATATTAGAGTCTTGCAGACTTCGTGGCAAAGAATAGACGGAAAAGATAATAAAGTATTATATGAATATAAAAATTATACGGTCAAAGTTATTCGGGAATTATCCCGGACTCACATTCGGATTCAGCACAAAACCAGGCGGTGTTTCGCCGGAGCCATATTGTATGAATCTCAGCAAATCTGTCGGAGATGAACCGGAAAATGTAGAACAAAACAGAAAACTGTTTTTTGATGAACTCGGAATAAAGGAAGAAGAAGTTACTTTTCAGAAACAGGTTCATTCATCCAACATCAACTATTCGGAAAAACCGTGTAATTTTGACAACTGCGACGGAATTTATACTGATCAAAAAAATAATTTTTTAGCAGTAGGAGTAGCAGACTGTATTCCTGTTTTTTTATATGATCCGGAGAAGAGAGTTGTGGCAGGTGTTCATTCAGGCTGGAAAGGAACTAAAGAAAAAATAGTAACAGTGATGATCACCGGGCTGCATATGAAATTCAATTGCTCTCCGGATGAACTTATCGCTTACATCGGTCCGGGAATTTCACAGGACAGATATGAAGTGGGTGAAGAAGTTGGAGAATTGTTTGATGAAAGCATAAGATATTTCAGGAACGGTAAATATTATCTCGATCTCAAGAAAGATAATTATGATCAGCTTATAAAAGCCGGTTTGAAAAAAGAGAATATAGAAGTTAATGATTTATGTACTTATGATGAAAAGGAATTGCTTCATTCATACAGGAGAGACGGTGTGAAGTCCGGGCGGATGTTTGGGGTGATAGGAATGCGGTAAGATTTGATCTTTTCTATTGAAGCGTAGTTTCGTGAACGGATGCGTTCCCATTCTAGAATCTTTTTCCGAACTTTTCTAAAATCCGATACCGTTTTGAAAACAGGATAAAGTTATTTTTAAGTTAATCACTGAAATAAAGTTTTAAAAGATCTGAAGGAGAATATGAAGGACGATCCGGTAGTTTTGGTGATTGTGCAAATCCTGTTATGCGCATACATTAAAAATTTAATTTTACCGGCAGAGAGTAAAGCGCTGATGTTCGGATCAAACAGGGAATTTTTGCTTCTCTTCAATATCCTGAATATCCTTTGGTTAAATCTAAATTCTTTTCTTCAGAGCTCTTAAACTATAAATACCAATCAGCAACATCACGATACCTCCTGTTATGAACGGAGATTTATAACCCATATACTGATATACAAAACCACCCCAGGTCGGACCGAGAAATCTTGCAAACGAACCGAGTGACTGATTGATCCCGAGAATAGTACCTTGTCTTTCCGGACTTACGTTCTGTGAAAGAAGACTTTGTGAAACTGTGTTGCTCATGCCGTTGCCGAGACTAAGAATAAAAAGGAATGTCAGTAAAAGAGTAATGCTTGTAGAATATCCGATGAAATACAAACCGGCAGAAGCAATAAATGATCCGATTATCAGCACGGATTCCTCGCTGAAAAAATTCTTGAATACCTTTAGAAAAAATAACTGAACGAGTGCGCCGACTATTCCCAGAAAAGAAAACAAATATCCGATCTCCGCCTGATTCAGGTTGAGACCTTCCTTCCTTTCGGCAAACAACTGCATTGTCCCGAAAATATTTGAGAATGCAAATACGGTTATAAAGAAGATAATGATAAATTTTCCGTAACTTTTATTCCTGACAGTTTCGGAAATAAGTTTCAGATTTAAGATCCGTAACTTATTTTTTGTTTCCCGGTTCTTAAGCTGGATCTCTTTGGTGAGAGTTTCCTTAAAAATGAAAATACAGAGAACGGTATCAAACAGTGACAGACCTGCAGCTACAAATACCGGAAATCCGAATCCGAATTGCTCCGAGAGCACCCCGCCTATTGCGGGACCAAAAACAAACCCGAGAGAAAAAGCAACGCTTATAAGTCCAATCCCTTTTGTCCTGTCCTTTGGCGGAGTCACATCTGATATTGCTGCCAGCGCCGCTGAAATATTTGCAGCAAACACACCTGCAAAGGCTCGCGCAAGTATAAGCAGAAACATTGATTTTATAATTCCTGAAAATACGAGAGCAAGCATAAAGAATGAAAGGAAGCTTCCGGTCAGACTCATTATTAATATTGGCTTGCGACCGTATCTGTCTGAAAGCGAACCCCATACGGGAGAGAAAATAAACTGCATCAGAGAAAATATTCCGACAGTAAATCCGATCATCAGATCGCTCATTCCCAGTTCATTAAAAGAGAATGAAGGTAGAAGGGGGATGACTATCCCGAATCCCAGCAGATCAATGAATACAGTGAGGAATATAATTGCAAGAGCAGAATTTTTTTTCAAATCAATATTATATTAAACTTCAAAAACAGGTACCGGGCAGAATGAAACTATGAAAATAAAATAAGTGAACCAGCCTGTGAGCATTCTTCCCGGACCAAGCGGAGCCTCGGTTTCCGAGTAAGTCTGAGGATGCCTGATCTTAATTACGAAAAAGATAAGTATTGCCCAGACAAGCCAGTTAAGCGATCCTATGTTGTTGTTAATTCCGATCAGAGGTAATAACCCGAGCAGTCCGAAAATTATCAGAAGAGCAAAAACTACATAAGCCACAAATTTATGTTTATTGCCGAACATGGCATACGAAATATGTCCGCCGTCAAGCTGTCCCACCGGAAGCATATTAAGCGAAGTGATAAGTAATCCAAACCATCCCACGCATAAGAACGGGTAATGATAAAATTCATTCATCGGGGGCATGAAAACATTCGGAGAAGACGCAAAAATCTTTTCAAAGGTCCAGAATAAAATGTTGTACCCGAAAGTAAATCCGGTTAAAGGTATACCGGATGTCCGGTAATCAGGATGCAGATTATAAAGATAATCTATCGAAGGAAGATTGGTAAATCCGATGATCAGAATTATTACTGATGTGACCCAGCCTGCTATCGGACCTGCGGCGCCTATGTCAAGTAAGGCTTTACGGCTGTAATATCTGGCTTTCATCCTGATCACTGCGCCCATGGTCCCAAACGGATTCAGGAAAAGAAAAGGGAACGGAATATAATAAGGAAGGGTAACCGGTACCTTGTGATATTTTGCTGCAAAGTAGTGTCCGAATTCGTGGGTTGAAATTACAAGTAGTATCAGAAAAGAATAAGTAAGTCCGTAGGAAAAATTATTAAGCTGATAAGGATCTTTGTTTGCCCAGAATACACCTGCAATGGTAGTGGAAAAAAAGGTAAATAAGAAAAGTAAAATGTTTATTAAAAAACCATATCTGTTTTCTTTTTCCGGAATATCCTGTTCATAATAACTCTCTGAAATTTCATCCGGTGAATCCGGAAGTTCTGACTGACTCATTAGAAATTAAAGTATTAAAAATTGTGAAATATATTAATCATTACCCATTTAAATTAAAATATACTTTTATGAGCGTTGAAGAGTCATAATTCAGCACGGGGATAAAGAGAGCATCCGCACTTACTGCAGAAGTTAAAATTATATAATATGTCTTCAGTTAATCATTTAAATCAAAGTTTAAAATAATGATATTGCAGTAAATTTTTTTAACAGCATGATAGAAGAAAAACCGGAGAGTTCATTTCAGATTCCGGGGAACGGAAAAGGACCGCTTGCAAAAACCCCTCCATTGGTTTTTATATTTCTTTCATTATCGGTGGTATTCTTTTTGTATCAGATAATCGGAAGCAGTATAACTTATCTGATACTGGGATCTGATATAGATATCAATGCGGGTAATGTAAATGTAACAAGACTTATAATTACGTTTGCTCAGTTTATGTTCATACTCGTCCCGTCTGTGATCCTCGTCATGCTTCAGGACAACAATATAAAGGAGACATTCCGGCTTAAGAAACCGAAGATGTCTGTCTTTATTCTTGCTGTCACCGGGATATTTGTGATACAGCCATTTCTTCAGATGTTCATGTATTATCAGAATGAAATTATTTTCAATCTTCCGTTCGGAACGGAATTTCTCACGAAGCTGAAAGAAATTTTTGATACACTCGAAGCATCCACAGAAAAACTCGTTACGGCAAATTCAATTCCCGAGTTTTTAATGGTAGTAATTGTGATCGCTGTCACTCCGGCAATATGCGAAGAGTTTTTATTCAGAGGACTTGTCTTTAAAAATTTTGAAAAGATAATATCACCCGGAAAAGCAATATTTTTCACTGGACTTTTATTTGCGCTGTTTCATTTTCATCCGTTCAATCTTATCCCTTTACTCATACTGGGAATTTATCTGACACTTGTTGTGTATCACAGCGGAAGCATTTACACGGCTATAGCTGTTCATTTTGTCAATAATTTTATTTCAGCTATGGCTGTATATATTTACGGAACAGAGATGCTCGGTTCGGATGCAGCCGCCAAGATCACCGGATCAGAGCAGACCGAATTACTTATCTACGGAATAATTTCTTTAGCGGGATTTCTTATCATAATTTATCTGATAAAGAAGAATTCTGCAGCTAAGTCTTTAACCGACTTCAAAGATGATTTGAATAATCTTTCGTCAGCAGAGAATGAGTAATCTTACAAAAAGAATTATCGCAGGAGTCTTCGGGATACCATTAATCTTAGGCGCGTGTTATTTCGGAGGGATATATTTTCTTATCTTTTCAATTATTGTATCATCACTTGCCCTGAAAGAATTGTTCAATATGTTTGAAGTGAAGGATATAAAGGTTTTAAAATACACAGCAATATTTATATCCTCGCTGATTCTGGTTTCAGGTTATTTTAATTTTGACATTACCTTAATTTTCACTTTAACTTTTTTTTTAATTTTTACAACTGAAATATTCCGGAAAGAAAAGAATCCGCTGAATCCGGTCTTAACGGTTTTTGGATTATTGTATATTACACTGCCGTTTGTATTGTTAAATATCCTGCTCGAAGAAAATTTTAAGGGTATTGATCTGAACATTGTAATATATTTATTCATACTGATATGGGTTTGCGATACTTCAGCATATTTCGGGGGAAGATTTTTAGGAAAGCATAAACTTTCCGAGATCAGTCCGAAGAAGACCCGGGAAGGATCGGTAACCGGACTTTTGATGACAATGATAGTTTCTGTTTCGATTCATTATGTATTCCCGGAAAAATTAAATTTAAACAACGCAGTTTTCATTGGACTTATAACCGGAATATTTTCCCAGACCGGAGATCTGTTTGAGTCAATGCTGAAGCGTTATTGCGGAGTTAAGGATTCGTCTGATCTGATACCGGGACACGGAGGCATGCTCGACAGATTCGACAGTATTATTTTTGCGGCGCCGGTGATTTTTGTGTATCTTAATTTTTGTAATTAAAAGACTAAATGAGTTTCCGGAGATAAAATTTTAAGATATTTTTGGTTACGCTTAACAAAAGTAAAGGATAATCCTGAACCGTTTTTTATGTTTATCCCTGTAAGTTTTATCAGAGAGATAAAAATTTATTAAAATTATAAAAAAAATATAATTGATAATTTAAATTATTCTTATAATTTGTAAGAAAGTAAAAAAAATAAACAGACTGAAAAAAAATTAATCGAATAACCGCTTAAAAAACTAAGTTAAAATGGAAAATAAAAAATCAAAAAAATCCGATCCCGTAAAACCTTTACGAAAAAAGAAACCGGCTAAGGGATCTTCTGAAGAAAGGGAACCATTGGATGAAAGGGAAATAGAGGAAATGCTTGAAGAGGAAATGCTTGGTGAACTCGATGAAGAGGATGATGATGAATTCATTCATAAAGTGGAAGAATTTAAGAAAGGGCACTCCAAATCCAAAATGATAAGTGTGTTTAAAAAGATCGGACAACCAAAAGTGATCGCAGTAAATAAACTTGGTCCGGATCAGGTCAGGGATGAACTTAAGAAACTCATAGTTCTGCTGGATAAATATAATATCATAGTTCACTCTCACGGAGATTATGACGACAAGGAAAAATACAGATTCATAACGGAAGAGATCTTTCCCGAAGCCATTGAGGATAATAAGAAAAAGCATGTGACATTTGTATATGAAGACTATCATCCCGAAATGGAAGACGATGATGATGACGACGAAGCATATGATGATGTGTATGACGACAATTATTAAAACGGAGATTTTTTTTAACTAAAACATTTATAATTGGCAGCTCAGAGCAGTAAAGAAAATTTAAACACTCCTTTGATTGATTTTTCATTAAAAGGAACCGATGAAAGATCATACTCTCCCGCAGATTTCAAAGATAAAGATATATTGATCATAATATTCATGTGCAATCACTGTCCTTATGTAAAAGCCGTGACTGACAGGTTTGTTGAATTTCAGAAAAAGTTTGCAGACAGAAATGTCCAGCTGATCGGAATAAATTCAAATGATGCGGACACTTATCCCGAAGACTCCTTTGAGAACATGAAATCATATGCAGAAGGATACGGTATGAATTTTCCTTATCTATATGATGAAACCCAGGAAACCGCCCGCAAATACGATGCGGTCTGCACGCCAGATATTTATGTATATGATAAAGATAGAGTGCTGAGATACCGTGGGAGACTCGATGACAACTGGAAAGACGAAAGCGGTATCAATTCTAAGGATCTTGAAAAAGCAACGGAGCTTTTACTTGAAGGAAAGGAAATTGATTTTGATCAGATACCATCAATGGGTTGTTCGATCAAGTGGAAACACTGATACAGAAATTCAGAATTAAAAAATAATAAATCATGCCAAAATTAGTAATCGTAAGACACGGACAATCCCAATGGAACCTGGAAAACAAATTCACAGGATGGGTGGACATAGATCTTTCGGATGCCGGAATTGCAGAAGCAAGGAAAGCAGGTGAAAAATTAAAAAATTATAAATTTGATGAAGCATTTACTTCAGATCTTATCAGGGCGCAGAAAACGCTTGATCTGATACTGGAAGAAACCGGACAAACGGGAATACCTGTAAAAAAAGACAAAGCTCTCAATGAAAGAATGTACGGAGATCTGCAGGGCTTGAACAAAGACGAGTGCAGAGAGAAATTCGGTGAAGACCAGGTTAAGATATGGAGAAGAAGTTATGATACACCTCCTCCCGGCGGCGAAAGTCTGAAAGATACAGCAGACAGAGTATTGCCCTATTACAAAGAACACATCGAACCCGAACTTAAAAATGGCAAGGACATTCTGATATCAGCTCACGGCAATAGTCTCAGAGCGCTTATCATGTATCTTGAAGGGCTGAGCAAAGAAGAAATTTTAAAGACAGAAATACCCACAGGGTCTCCTAAAGAATACATACTGGATGACGATCTGAAAATAATTGAAACCAAATATTTATAATTGCCACCGGCTAAAATCAAAAATATAATTCTGGATCTGGGAAACACCCTGGTGTTTTTTGATTACTGTTATTTTTTCGACGGCATTGCTTTGCTTGAAAAAAAGCTGAATGCGCGCAAACTGAAGAAATATTTTACGGATAATAATTTTGATATATTGATAGGCTCGGGAAAGCTAACGATCAAAGATGCGTTCAAAATTCTTAAAAAGAAATTTAATCTCAGGATTGGCTATTCGGATTTTTACTATTTATACAGCGATATATTCTGGGAAAATACTGACATGAAAAATTTTCTTGAAAAGGTTTTGATCAGTTCAAACTACAGACTGTATATGCTTTCGAATGTAGATGCTTCCCATATTAAATTTATTGATAAAAATTTCCCCTATGTGAAAAATGTAAAAAAGAGAATATTGTCATACAAAGTAAAAGCCGTAAAACCGGGAAACAAAATATATAAAGAGCTTATCAGAAAATATAAGATCGATCCGGATGAAAGTATTTTTATAGATGATCTTAAAAATAACATACTTGCTGCAAAAGAATTAGGTTTTAAAACTATTCAATATACCACTCATAAAAAATTCCTTAAGGAATTTAATAATCTTGTTAATCTGTAATTTCAGAAATCCGTCCAAAACTTTTTAATGAAAAACATAATAAATTCATCTTTACTATGCCATTTCTTTTTTATTGAACGATCAAAAATATATGAAAGCAAAGATGCCCGCTTACTATCCTGCCATCTTGTTATTTTGAATTTCAGACATTAAATATTGAAAAAGAAATTTCATAAACTTAACCAACAAATATAAATGAAAAGGTTTTGGACAGGTCCGGTTAATTGCAGGTAAAAAATTCAATTCACCGGAAAACAGAAAAGGCTGACGTTCGGCTCAAATCAGATTACATTTAATTTTTTTTACAATAGTTTTAAAAATACTATTGTATTATATTTGCACCTGTATCTGTTACAAAAATTTATTTATTCCATAAAAGGAAACTGTAAAACGGAAGTCGAAGTTAATTTCCGATACGGGTTTTGCATATAATTCTTATAAAACTGCCCTGCCGGTTATATCATACATTCCAAAGGCGGGATCTTAAAGAGAGAAATCTTAAATAATTTCAATAATTAAACAAATTAAAATGAAAAACTTTTTTTCTATCAGCATTATTGTGTTTCTGCTGTTTGCTTTCTCAGGTTCAGGTTTTACAGCAGCCGGAAATGCATTTGCGGGAAATAACGGTCCTGCCTGGAATGACATTCCGGAAGGCAGTTTCATTATAAAAGGGAACAGAGACATTATTCCTCAGCAGTACAGAACAGTCAAAGTAAATTTAAATGATTTAAAAGCCACTGTATCCAAAGCTCCTTTTGAGTTTTCCGACAGAGCGGCTACCTCACCAATGATAATTGAATTGCCGAATCCGGAAGGCGGAATTTCGAAATTTTATATAACCGAATATTCAATGATGGAGCCGGGTCTCTCCGCAAAATTTCCCGAAATGAAAACCTACAGCATAAAAGGAATTGATGATCCATATGCAACAGGTAAATTAGATTTAACCGTGAAAGGCTTTCATGCAATGGTGCTTTCCGTAAGAGGTGATTATTTTATTGATCCTTTCAGCAGTGATGAAAAGGAAGTTTATATTTCATATTTCAAAAGAAATTTTGTTTCGGATAAAAATTTTGAATGCATGACTGAAAATGTTGAAAAAACCACCTCTGAAAATCAGCTTATGAGAGGATTCTTTTCTTCAGGACCGCAGCTCAGGACTTACAGAACTGTTGTTGCTGCTACAGGTGAATATACAGCTTATCACGGCGGAACCGTTCAGTCAGGAATGGCTGCAATTGTAACAGCTATGAACAGAGTAAACGGTGTATATGAAATTGAAATGGCTGTCAGAATGACTCTGGTTGCAAATAATGATCTCGTGGTTTACACAAATGCATCAACCGATCCTTATACAAATAATAACGGCGGAACAATGCTGGGACAAAATCAGACTACTTGTGATAATGTTATAGGTGCGGCTAATTATGACATGGGACATGTATTCAGTACCGGCGGCGGCGGAGTTGCTTTTTTAGGATGTATATGTCAGAACGGAGCAAAGGCAAGAGGTGTAACCGGTTTACCAAGTCCGGTAGGTGATCCGTTTTATATAGATTATGTAGCACATGAAATGGGACATCAGTTCGGCGGCAATCATACATTCAACAGCACTTCAGGTTCCTGCGGCGGCGGAAACAGAAATGCAGGAACGGCTTATGAACCGGGAAGTGCCACTACTATAATGGGTTATGCAGGTATCTGTTCTCCTCATAACATTCAAAATTTCAGTGATGCATATTTCCATACGGGAAGCTTTACTGAAATGGTTATTTATACGCAGGTAGCAGCCGGTAATTCCTGCGCTGCAATTACTAATACAGGAAATACTCCTCCGGTCATTACTGTGCCTGCAAGCGGATTTGCAATTCCAAAGAGTACACCTTTTATGCTGCAAGGTTCTGCAACTGATACAGAAAATCCTAATTCACTTACATACTGCTGGGAAGAAATGGATCTTGGTCCCGGAGGAGCGCCAAACTCTCCTTCCGGTGATGCTCCGATATTCAGATCATTCAAAGCTGATACGGCTTCATACAGACTGTTTCCGAGATTAAGCAATCTTCTGAATAACTCACAGACGATGGGTGAAATTTTACCGACTTACGCAAGAAATCTGATGTTCAGACTGACAGTAAGAGATAACAGTGTCGGCGGCGGCGGAGTTGATTACAGTCTGGTTGAATTCACTGTTGACGGTAACTCCGGTCCTTTCCTTGTTACAGAACCAAATACTAATGTAACATGGAATGCCAATCTGCCGCAGACAGTCACCTGGGATGTTGCAAATACAACTGCTGCACCTGTGAGCTGCTCAATGGTCAATATAAAATTATCCACAGACGGAGGTAACACTTTTCCGGTCATGCTTTCCGAAAATACTGTCAATGACGGAAGTGAAACAGTAAATCTTCCTTCGGTTATGACTTCAACGGCGAGAGTAAAAGTCGAAGCAGTTGGAAATATTTTCTTTGATCTTTCCAATGCAAATTTTTCAATAGATAACGGTGTATCTGTTCAGAATAACACAACAGGCATACCGTCTGAATATGCTCTTTCACAGAATTATCCGAATCCGTTCAATCCCGTAACAAAGATAAATTTTGATATTCCGTTCAGCGGAAATGTAAATATTACAATAATGGATATGTCAGGTAAAGAAATTGCAACCATTGTAAACGGTTATTATTCAGCAGGTTCTTATAATGTATCATTCTCTGCAACAGAGACAGGTAAAGAGCTAGCCAGCGGAATTTATTTTTACAGAGTTACTGCTTCAGGCGAGAAAGGTAATTTTGTTTCCACCAAAAAAATGACATTGCTGAAATAGTTAGTTGGTTAAAAGGTCATATAAACATTTATACTTTTATTTTTCAATAAAGCCGGTATGAGAGATCATGCCGGTTTTTTAATTTATTTAACGGCAGAGAAATACTCCGTAAATTCAATATACCATATTCCGGTTTATAACATCTATTATCATTACACCACTTTTTGCATGGCAAATCTACCCGTGTATTGATCCTGACCGCAGATACTGTAAAAATAGTTTTCGAGTGTATCTGAAACTCTTTCCCAGCTGAAATTCTGTGTCACATGATTTTTTCCGTTTTCGCCGATACGCCTTCTGTAATTCTGATCCGATAAAAGATTTGTAACAGATTCGATAAATTCATTTTTATTTTCAGCCAGTAGAATTTCA
Organism: uncultured Ignavibacteria bacterium; assembly: GCA_937872315.1. Lineage (GTDB taxonomy): Bacteria > Bacteroidota > Ignavibacteria > Tepidaquicellales > Tepidaquicellaceae > JAGPCH01. The sequence continues at coordinate 11,281 of CALMST010000219.1, forward strand.
TTACCGTGAGCAGCTCCAATTCCTTCGAAACCGATAGATGATGATACCACAGGCACTCCCATTGCCATAGGTTCAAGAACTTTATTCAAAGTACCGGCGCCAACCCGTACCGGTGAAACAGCTATTGAACTGTTTTTGTATTCATCTGCTATTGAATCTACAAATCCGGTAACAATTATATTTTCAGACTGCAATTCCTTAACTTTTTGAGGCGGCTTTTGTCCGACAATGTAAAATTTTACATCAGGGAATTTTTTCAGTATTTCCGGGAATATTTCTTTGGAAAAATAAACAGCTGCATCACTGTTCGGAAAATAATCCATATTACCCGTAAAAATTATTCTGTCATTGATTTTATAATCATGAGATTCTGAATAGAAAGTAGTGGTATCAATTCCGTTTGGAAGAATATTTATGGATTCGTAATCATGATCATTTTTAAGAAGAGTCTTATCCTCGCTTGAACAGACAAGAGTCATATCAAACTTTTTTATAACTCTTTCATATTCAAGAACTTTTTTATGCTCAAGTAATTCCAGTTTCTTTTTAAAATAGTTGCAGCAAAGTTTCGATCTTCTTTTCCAGTAAAGTGAATATGCATCAGGAAGGTCAAGTATGGTGGGAATGTCTTTAACTTCACTTGTATATTGTGACATCCTTAAATGCTGTGTATGAATGGCATCAATATTGTAATTTGAGATAAGATCATTCATTCGTTCTTCAAATTCACGGGATTTGAAATAACTGACCTGAAATGGTTTTGAAGAGAAAACACCTGTAATGCAATTAATGACGGACTGGATTTGAGGAAGATAAACCAAATCAATTTTACTGAAATACTTCCGAAGTTCATCCATATACTGATAATCATTCTTATCCTGAATGAAAGTGATAAGATATAAATTATGTCTCCTGCTTAGTTGTTTTGCAAGATTGAATATTTTCAGTTTATCACCTCTGTGAGGCGGGTATGGAAATCTGTTTGCAACAAAGAGTATATTCATTTCAATTCTCCTTTTCTAACATGTGAAATTTGATTTCACTTTTTTTATTTATATGATTTTTCAAAACTATTTTAAAATTTTTATTCTCTTTCTTTTATTTTACCGTGAACAGCAAGGTCTTTGACCACTTTAAAGACATTGATTATTTTATAGCTTACATTATCCCTGAAATGTTTGTCGAGATAATAATTCATTGAATTAGAAAAATGCTCACTTCGCTTTGCTACTACATGTCCGTAATGCATTACACTAACTTCCGGAAAATACAGTATTCTCTCGCCTGCATCACGGATCCTTTTGCAGAGATCCTCTTCTTCTTTGTACAGAAAGAAATTTTCATCAAATCCATTGACCCTTTCAAACAGATCTCTTTCTATCATAAATACAGCTCCTGAGACCCATGCAGCTTCCGTTTCGCTTTTTCGTTCTTTCCAGTAAGATGAACCGTAATTATTTTTTATCCATGAAGTTACACCCTGAATCTCACCATGGTCAAATCTCTGAGGCTTCATGTCCTCTTCTACTAATTTTGGTCCTGAGACTTTGTAATTTTCTGATTCAATAAGCTTTTCATACAGCCTTTTAACGGAATCTTTTTCTATGAATTTTATATCGGAATTAAGAATCAACAAGTATCTGCTGTCTTCAAGTGATGAAATAAAATTATGTCCGCCTCCAAATCCCAGATTTTTTTCAGACTTATGGAATGAAATATTTTTATCTTCATAAAATTTTCCAAGATCCTCCAGATTATCACCGGAGTTATTATCTAGTACTATGATCTTATAATTAATACCGCACCCGGTGAGATCATTAAATAAACTCTCAAGGCATATCTCAAGATAATTCCGGGTATTGTAATTTATTATTTGAATTAATATATCGTACTTCATCATTTGGAATTGAAATTTTTCACGTAAGAATTTAAAAACTGATTTAACTTGTTTCCTGAAATTTCCCAGTCATATTTTTCCAGCATAAGCTCTCTTCCATTTTCAGATAATTTTCCGGATAACTGTTTATCATTAATAACATTAACCACTTTATTTACAAAGTCTTCATCATTCTGAGCGATCAGTATGTTCGTACCGTCTTCCACTTCAAGACCTTCAGCACCAAGTGGAGTTGAGACAACCGGGATTTTCATTGACATTGCTTCAAGGATCTTGAGCCGTGTGCCGCCGCCAATTTGTAATGGTATTACCGCTGCATCTGCGTTTTTCAAATAATCCCTGATATCATTCACATATCCCGTTACTGTCACTCCTTCCGTATTCTCTAGTTTTTTCACAACCGGTGGAGGTTCTTTTCCGACTATGTAAAATTTTATCCCGGGAATTTTTTTTCTTATTTCCGGAAAAACATTGTTTGTAAAATCAATTGCCGCTTTTACATTCGGGTAATATTTAAACCATGCTGTAAATACTATGTTAGGTACAGGATCATCCCTGAGCTTTGGTGAAAAAAATCCGGTATCTACGCCATTTTCTATTACGCCGATCTCGGCTTCATTATAATATTCAGAGATAAGTTCTTTTTCTTTTTCGGAAGTAGTTATGTAAACCTTGTATTTTTTCAGAACTTCAATTTCGTATTCAAGTAATTTTTTCCATTGTGACCGTGCATATACACTTCTTGTAAATCCCGAATTCTCAGTCATTCTTTTGTAATATGTAAAACCGCAATCTTCATTGTTTGGTATCACGGGTATATTGCCGGGAATGGTATCGGAAATATACTGAGACAGATATATATGATCACAAAAAATCAGGTCGAATTTATTTTCACTGATCTTTTTGCTTACAAGATCTTTCATCTGATCCGATTCAAACCTTTTTATTATATATGGAGTTTTTGTGATCATGCTTTTTAACAGACCTGCCGGATTCTGACTATAATCCCATTCCACAATATTCATTTCCTTAAAATATTTTTTCATTTCGTCTTTGTATTCCTTTTTTATCTTTCCGCGTATGGTCCTGTTGATCCAGTGCAGTTCGTGATGTTTCGAAAGTTGTTTTATAAGATTATAATCCCTGCTGATAGAGCCTCCTGACGGAGGAAAAGGAAAATCATATGATATAAAAAGTATTTTCATTTTACTTTCTCCCGGATTTGGTTTCATATAATCTTTTGTAAATCAGATCCATATCGGATGCAGTTTTCCATTCAGGAAAATGATCTCTTTCCCTTTCCACCGATGCTCTCCCGAATTGAGATCTTTTAATACAATCATTTGAAAGCATGAGAATATGTCTTCCGAGTTCATTTACAAAATCCTCCTCAATAATATAACCTGTCTGATCATGAACAATTATTTCCTTTACACCGGAGACATTCGGGGAACTGAGGGCAATAACCGGTTTTCCCAGTGCCATTGCTTCCTGGACAGCGTATGAAAGACCTTCCCATAATGATGTCAGCACCATGAAATCAAAGTTGTTCACATAATCAAGTATATTCTTTTTGTAATCCAAGAATATGATCTTATGCTCAAGCCCCAGGCTGTTTCTTTTTGAGATCAGCTCATCCTTCATACTGCCGTTTCCAATAATTACAAATCTGATCCCGTCTGTTTTGTCTTTTATCCGGTACACTGCATCCAGCAGATATTCAAATCCTTTTTGCTTTTCCAGTCTACCAACCAGTCCGACAATCAATTCATCTGTTCCGAAAAGTTCTTTCTTTGTTTTTGACCGGTCAACTTTCGCACAGATCTCTTCCACATCTACTCCGTTGATAGTGGATGAGATCTTGTTTTCATCATAGTTGAATTTTTCCTTAAGTGTATTTTTTTCGTATTCACCGAGAGCAATGGTCGTGTCAAAGAGGTCTGATTTTATTTTCTGAAAATATCTGACGGGCAGAGAAATTCTGTTAAGTTCTTCCTCACTCCAGAATACTCCGTGTCTTGTATGAACTATAGCAGGCGCTCCTGCAAATTTTGCAACTATACCACCGTATGAATTCAGATGTGAATGAACTATATCAAATTTGTTTTCTTTTATTATTCTGAATAAATCCCGTGTTTCCTTACCGAAAATACCATCAAACTTTCCTTCATAACCATGTTTTCTCCCGGCAATAAATGTCTCTACGTTCATTGCAATTAGTTCATCTCTGAAATTTCCTTTATCAGGCATTACAACCGAGTGTTCAAATTCATTTTTATCCGAATGTTTTAATATGGAGAGAATGTGTCTTTCTGTTCCGTGAATAACTGAATCAGGGGAAATGTGCAGTACTTTGATCTTACTCATGCTGAAATTCCTTTCGTATGAAATTTTAAATTCAGTAAGAATTCAGCATTTTTCATCACTTCATCCGAATCAATATTTTGTAAACATTCCAAAGTCAGACAGGTCTTTCCTGCATTGCGCGTACAGTATTGTTTGTTTTCGGATGCCGAACAGATTAATTTCTTATAAATAAATTTGTGAATTTCTCCGTAAGGATTAGAAAAAGACGGATTTGTCGGACCGAACAATCCGACTGAGGGAATGTTTAAGGCTCCTGCGAAATGCAGACCGATCGAGTCACTTCCAATGAACAGATCGGAAAGACTTATAATCGAGGCATTGAGTTTCAGAGGCAGAGAAAGGAAATATTTTCTCTGATCTCCCGGAAGTGCATCCAGAATCCTGAAGTTTCTTTCTCTGTCTTTTTCTGCGCCAATGAGAATGTATGAGTATCCGGCGGTTATAAATTTTTCCAGAAGCATAAAGTAATTATTTTCATCCCATTCTTTTGCTTTCCAGCCGGCAGTTGTCTGGATACATATCAGCGGTTTATCCGAACTGATGTCAAGGTTCTTCAAAATTTTCCTGGCTTCTGTCTTCTCAGATCCTGAAATATAAATAAAACATTTCCCTTTATGATCATTATACAATTCTTCCCATCGATTACCGGGTATGAAAAGTCCTTCTTTCACCGCATTCAGGTATTTATCAATAAGAAGTCCTTTTGTATTCTGAGTGTCATTATCAATAAATTTAGAATAGCAAAAACCGAATCCGTTATAGTTGAGACCGAATGAATATTTAAAGCTTCCCAGCAATGCAATCAGAGCAGTAGTATATTTACCCGTAAAATCGACACAAATATCATATTTTTCTTTCCTTATTTTTTTCAGTAGTGAAAGTTTTTCACCGGCTTTGAATTCAGAATTGTCTTCATAATCCGCTGTCATGATATCATCAAAGACAATAAGTCTGTTGATGTCGGGATTTCCTTCCAGCACTTCGCTGGATCTGGATTTTACAAGTACATCAATAACAGTATCAGGATAAATTTTCTTCAGCATTCTGATGGCTGCCGTATTGAAAAGCACATCACCTCTGAAATACAGGGATATCACAAGTATCTTATCCGCTTTTACAGGCGGCATTTTTTTCCTTCTGAAATGAACGAAGAATTTATCAAGAGCTGAAATAATATTTTTTAAAATGATCTTCAATTTTCTGTTAGAATTTTTTCAAAATCATTAACTGATCTTTCCCAGTTAAACTGACTGATGTATTCATTGCCGGCATAAGCCAGGCGGATCCTTAAATCCCTGTCAGTGAGTAATTTTTCCAATATGCGAATTATTGCATCACTGTTTTTGGGTTCAAATAATAATGCTGTGTTGTTATCAATTGCATATTCCCGATGACCGCCGATATCAGTGCAGGCAAGAGCAGACCCGCACATCATGGCTTCTGCAGGCGGAAGCGGAAATCCTTCTGCAAGGCTAGGACTTATGAAAACGGATGATCCATTGTAAAGTTCTCTGAGAAGTTTTCTGTCCGGTGTCTGGTGATATTCTATCCAATCCTGAAGATCATCCGGTCTTTTTGGAACACCGAAGAGAACTACCTCAAGATCAGGAAATAATTTTTTTAATTTATTGAAAGCAGTCAGTCCATAAATGCTTCCTTTAAATTCAAGTTCGTTATAAAGCATCATTACTCTTTTATCTTTTCGATCTTCCGGTTTAGTATCCATTCCGAATTCTGAGAATTCAAATGCATTAGGAACGTAAAATGAATTTTCTCCCATCGAATCCGCTATATTTTTCAGCCATTCTGCGATCACGATCTTTTTAAAAGGCATCTTCCAGGTTTTATTCACTTCATCAGTTTTCCCGTTCCACGTTTCATAATGCTGGATGAAATAAAATTTTTTTCCTTTGCTTTGATCAAGATTTTCTGAGCAGGCAGCCGTTCTCCAGGCTGTTGCAATAATTATGTCAGCGTCCGGGATGTTTTCATTATCAATTTTTCTTATCCATAAGGAGTTTACTCTTGGGTCCAGTTTAAACCAGCTGCCGGGATTATAACTTTTATCGATCTTTCTCTGATAATATCTGATTAAATATTTTGCATTATTGAAAGTTGATTCTTTATAAGTATAAGATGGGTGAATCAGGTTAATGAAATGACCTCTTTGAGCAAGCCTGTTGGCGTATTCATAAACTATTTTAAAACCGCCAATCGGTTTGTTTCCGGCAAAAGGTAATATAAAATTAATTTTCATAAAAATGTGCTGAACTAAAACTTTTATACAAATTTATAAAAAATCAGTAAGAAAGAGAAATCAGAAAACAGACATTCGTAGGACTCAAATTATTTTCTTATGCTCTTTAAAAGTTCTGATGAAAAATTTACTTTTAGGAAATAAGTTAAAATAAAATAAATTATAGCGGTTATGAGGGAATTTGTAAGAATTATGAAAAGTAAACTCTGAAAATCAAACGAAATGTGCTGACTGAAGATATATTGTTTTAACAGCCAAATTACTGCCAGAGTGACCGAACCACAGAGTATCATTAAAGCAATGTTACGGAAAAATTCACCCAGTCTGCCGATAATCTTTCTTGAATAAAAGAGAAGAGTAGTTCCGTAAATACCGGTTGTTATGAAACCTGCCATTGAGATTGCATAATATCCGAAATAATCTGTGAGAAGATAATTTAACAAGATGCCGGATAAATAGACTATGCTGCCGATCTTTGTAAGAAGAGAATACTCTTTTTTGGCAAGAAACAATGTAGTGGGAATTATATAAAGAATAAAAGTAAATAACGCTATGGCATCCCAGTAGAAAGGTTTCAGTGTCATTTCAATCCCGGCTTTGCTGAAATTTCCTCTTAAGTAAACCAGCGACAGTATCTCTTCAGCATAGGAAATAAACAAAACAATTACCGGTAAGACCGTGAAAATTAATATTGTCAGAGTATTAAGAAATAATTTTCTCGCTTTGGCTTTTTGTTCATTTGAAAAGATTGAAGAAAGATCCGATATCAATACCGTAAAAAAAGTAGCAAATATTATCGAAACGAATACACTCGTAATGGTTCCCGAATAATGTAAGGATGAAATTGCACCTTCGCCGTAATATGAAGCAAAATAATTTTTCGAAAAGAGATAAAGCTGGTTGCATATTACAAGTAAAAGAATGGACAAAGATCCTTTCAATACTTTTATTGTAACTTCATCAAATTTAATTTTTTTAAATTTTAATACAGCGCCAAGTTTTATAAGACCACCTGTCATTAATACAAAAAGAATAAAATTTCCGGCAAGATTGGCAAATGACAAATTATAGATCACATCATTATTGTAATACGGTAGCAGGATCGATACCAGAAGAGCAATACCTACAACGACAGGAGCTATCACGGGAAAGTAAAAATTCTTAACCGCATTGTAAACGGAATGAAAATATCCAATGAATACTTTCAGGAACAGGATAGGAAAAATTATGTATGAGATCTCAACTGCTTTATCTTTTTTTATGCCCCCGAATCCCGGCAGCAGGAGACCAATGATAAATTCATTAAACAATAAAATTGCTGATACGACTATAACTGAAATAATGAATAATATATTGAACAGATTGTTAAATGATCTCCACATTTCTTCCTTTTTTCCTATCGTGTTAAAATGCGCATATTCACTGTTAACAACTCCCCTGATCGTATCGAGTCCGAGGATCACGATCAGACTGTCCGGAATAGATATCAGAGCAGTATAAATATCAGCATTGGAAGAAACTCCCAGAATTGAAGCTATGACGAGATTTTTAAAGACATCAAAAACCTTTATGAAGAGAACTATTAAAAATAATCTTGAAAATACTTTTGAGGTTTTATTCATCCTGCTTTTATAAGACGGGCTTCTTTGCGGATCCTGAAAGTAAGAGCAACTATGGTCCATACAGCTATTGTTGTGACACCGAACAAGCTCAGATAGGGTTCAAAATTAAAAGCAACAAGAAATGCAACAAGACACAGCTGAAGAGCATCCGTAAATTTTACATATTCAGGATCAGAAACATAATTTCCAAAATTAAATGAATAGAACAATGCTTTCATTATCAGATAATAATAAAAGACCGTACCTATCAGACCCATTTCCTGGATCGTTCTCAGATATGCATTATGCGGATGCGGAACATCCACAATATAATATGCCATTACATCAAACTGATGGAGATAATATGTATCAAATCCGTAACCCAGAAATGGATTCTTTAAAATTATCATTACCGTAGAAGTCCAGGCCTGCAGTCTTCCGAGAGAGGATTTATCCTGTTCAAAATTTATTATTGATAATACCCTGTCTTCAATTATATTAAAAAATACAAGTACAAGTATGCCGAACAGAATTAATGTCGGAATTATTATCTTTGGTCTTTTGATGAAAAAGACCGCAAATGAAAAGATCATTGCCAGCCATACTCCTCTTGTTTTGGTAAGATAAACTCCAAGAAGTATGAAAATCAGTGTGATTATGTAAAATATCTTCTTTGAATTGTTTTTGCATTTCAGAAGAAAAGTCAGATTGAACATAAATGCGATCATGAAATACAAAGCAACCATGTTAAAATCATTCCAGAATGACGGTACCCTCATTCCGGCTCTCATATTATACAGAAAAAAAATATAAACGGAATACATTCCAAGAACGGCAGCCGATACAAGCATTGCGTCAATGAAATGAGTAAGGATTTTCTTATCAATTCTTATATTGTCAAATATAATGAAAATGAGAAATGGGAGTAAGATCGTTCCTGTGTAATATTTTACTGCTTTGACCGGATCAGGAGTAATATAGCAGACATAGAGTCCCCAGCCAAGCATTAACATCCAGGGAATAATGTTTGGTATTGTGAATTCATGATCAGAAAAACGAAAATATCTCAGTAGCATATAGGCAAGGACAGCCAGAAGACTTATTGCGGAAATATACCAGTTGCCTGCCACAAAAGTCAGCGGAGTAAGAAGCAACAGTAATTCAGGAGTTAACTTTATCTGATCAGCATGAATTTTATCAAGCGTTAATGCCTTCAATTCTTTTTAATTGTGTTCTAATAAAATAATATAAGTAAGTGAGGACGGCGCTGAGAAACATTACCGCAATTATTGAAGTAATTCTCTTTGGCTTGGTCTTTTCATCGGGAACGAACGGCTGGTCAAGAACAAGTATTGTAGGGATCTCTCTTTTCTCCTCAATCTTTGCCTGCTCATACAGAGGCAGTAATACGGAAAGAATTTTATTTTGAATTTCTACCTGTCTTTTTAATCTGACAAATTTAAGAACAATATCAGGTGAACCTTTTAACCGGAGTTTTGAATTGCCGTCGGAATCATTCTGGATAATGTAAAGTCTTTTTTCAAGGGCACTTATTTTATCTTCCAGAAGTCTCACTTCATCTTCATTTGGACTTATGATCTTTTTCAAAAGTTCCAGTCTGATCTTTTCGGATTCTATATCCGCTTCAAGTTGAATTTCTATATCAGAAGCTATTCTTATCTGTACATCCGGAGATAATCCGTACTGATCCTGAAATAATTTCAAACTGTCTTCAGCCGAAACTAATTTTTCATTTGATTGTTCATAACGTTGTTCTATGAATTCTCTCTGGTTTTTCGCATTAAGTAGATTAAGCTCTAAATTGATCTTATCAAGCTGCAGAATTAAGAAATCCGATATTTCTTTTGCTATCAATGGATCCTTGTTATAGACACCTACTTCCATAGTTCCGGAAACTTTATCTTTTACTGTGTAAAGAATATTTTCCCGGAAATCTTTAATTGCTCTTTGCATATTCTTATATCCGTTTTCTTCCATCAGATTGTATTTAATAATAGTTTCCTCAAGACATCTTCTGCTGTTGAGAATATTATCATAAAATGCCAGCTCTTTGGTGTATGATGTTCCGGTTAATACTTCACCGAAATCACCGATCTCAGAGCCTGCCACACCTAAATTCAGTCCAACTACTTTTCCTGATGTTTTTACTGTGCCGTAAGATAAGAAGATTGGATCCATTATGAAGAAAACAACTATTGCTGTAAGAATCCCGAAGATCAGGGAAATTCTAAAAATATTTTTACGTTTTTCCCGATAAATTTGTATAAAATCTTTTAGAGTGAATTCTCCCGGTTTGTGTTCATTCAATTCATCTGAAGTGTTGCTCATATAAGTTTCTAAATGGATTAATAAATTTTACTGTTTTACCAAATAATTTATTTTAAAAATCGGATAGCAGAAATGGAGACAGTGAGATAGATGACATTAATTTGTTTATAAAAAATTTTTACAAATTAATAATTATTAAAGCTTGATTCAAGAGTAAGTATTTAAATGCGGGTTTTTACATGTTGAAATTATTTGCCATGCGGGATATTTCAATCTAGAATATTCTTTTAAAGAATAGATTTATGAGCTATATGTTTTCTTATAAAATCATACTTTTACAAATCAGATCATTTAAATGTTTTCATTATGAAAAATCTTATATCTGTATTATTGCTGCTTCTAATGGTTACATGTTTTTATTCATGCGATAAATCAGAAGATCAGGAAGTAAAGCAGTCGAAAGATCCCGCAGAATTACAAAAAAAGAGTAATGAGGATCCGTCTTTCACAAAACTGGAAGGGAAAGATGATCATGAAAGTGAACAGGCGAAAGATCAGGAAAGTGAAAATGACAATGAGAATGATAATGAGAAAAATGACAATTCCGGAAAAAATGAAAAATCCGAAAATAGATTTAACACGAAAACCATTAAAGTAAAATTTCCTGCCGGTTCTACTCAGATCACTTTAGACGGAAATATAAACGGATTTGGGGATAATATAAGTTATGAATTTGAAGCATCAGAAGGGCAGACACTGAAAGCATCCGTAAAACCAAAAGACGGTGATGGTAATGTCCGTATCAATCAGATATACTATCCCGACGGAAAAGCTGACGGTCCGTTTGGAGAAAAGATGAATTATAAACTTAACCGGTCAGGTAACTGGAAACTCATAATAGGTGAGGACATGATGGCCGGAGAGCCCTGGAAAGGAACATATCTTTTGACAATAGAAATTAAATAAATTAAAATTTTGAAAAAATATTTACTTTTATTATTCATTCTGATTTTTAATCAGAATTACACAGAAGCGCAGGATACATTTTCCATTTGTGCTGTTGATACAATAACGGGGGAAGTCGGAAGCGCCGGAGCATCCTGCGTGAATGACTGCACTATTCTTACTGATGTGCATCCGGGTTACGGTGTCGTTCATACACAGGCATCGTGGCTGTCTGCAAACCAGATCTATGCAAGATCGCTCATGGATCTCGGCTTACCGCCGCAGGCGATCATTGATTCACTTGTATTGCATGATGCGCAGAACAATCCGACTGTCAGGCAGTACGGCATTGTTGATCTTGTAAACGGAGGAAGAGTTGCCGCATATACAGGAGTGAACTGCCTGAATTACAAAAACCATATAACAGGACCTACATATTCAATACAGGGCAACATTCTTCTTGGTCAGAGCATACTTGATTCAATGGAGTCAAGGTTTCTTAATACAAACGGAACACTCGCTCAGAAATTAATGGCAGCTTTGCAGGGAGCAAAGGTCATCGGAGCCGATACAAGATGCGCCAGCTGGAATACTTCTTCAAAGTCAGCGTTTCTGAGACTGGCAAGACCGGGAGATACCACGGGTGTTTTGACCTTGAACATACAGGTACTGAATACTCCTTTCGGGGTCGAGCCGATCGATTCCCTTCAGGTATTGTTTAACAACTGGCTGACCTCAGTAAATCAAATATCGGCTTCTGCACCGGAAGATTTCTATCTGTCACAAAACTTTCCGAATCCGTTCAATCCTTCAACGAATTTTGAATTCGGGATACCGGAAACAGGTTTTGTAACTATAAAAATTTATGATGCCCTTGGAAATGAAACTGCAATATTAGTTAACGAAAGAAAACCTGCAGGCAAATATTCGGTGACATTCAACGGCAGTGATCTTGCCAGCGGAATATATTACTGCAAGCTTGAAACCGGAAGATTCATAGAAACAAAGAGAATGGTTTTATTAAAATAATTTTTCATAAGTAAACCGGCATTTACAGTTTGTATATTTCCCGTAATTAAAAAATTAATCTTTTAGGATTTGATCTCAAAACTCCCGGATCTCGGAACAACTATCTTTTCCGTAGTGTCCCAGCTTGCTGCTGAGAATAATGCTATTAACCTTTCACAGGGTTTTCCGGATTTTGAAATAGACAGGGATCTTCCGGAACTGCTGTACAGATCCTCTTCGGAAGGTCACAACCAGTATGCTCTGATGAGCGGAGTGAAGCCGCTTAGACAGGGAATATCAGAAATCATAAAGAATATTTATAAGAGGGATGTTGATCCCGATTCAGAAATTACCGTTACTTCAGGCGCTACTGAGGCATTGTTTGCCGCCATAAGCGCGGCAGTAAGTCCCGGTGATGAAGTGATCATGTTCGATCCGTCATACGATTCATACGAACCGGCGGTACTGCTTAATCAGGGAATCCCCGTTAGGATCCCGCTGACTTTTCCGGGATATCATATTGACAGGGAAAGATTAAGATCTTCGGTAAATTCAAAGACAAAATTAATAATCATAAACAGTCCGAATAATCCGGCAGGATCCCTTATCTCTGAAGAGGATATCAATTTGCTGAAAGAGATCACCGGCAATAACAGAAATATTTACATACTTAGCGACGAAGTATATGAACACATAGTCTTCGATAACAAGAAGCATTATTCAATGCTGTCTGATGATGAACTTTTTAAAAGGTCCTTTGTGATTTCTTCGTTCGGGAAGACATTTCACATCACAGGCTGGAAAGTAGGATACTGCACTGCACCCGGGAATCTTACATCCGAATTCAGGAAGGTTCATCAGTTCCTTACATTCTGCACTTCGACGCCTTCACAGTTTGCATTGGCTGAATACATTAAAAACACTGACAGAATAAGAGAGCTTGGCGGATTTTATCAGAAAAAACGGGACCTGTTCCTTGAGCTTATCGCCGGTTCAGGTTTTAAACCGCTTGGATGCCGGGGAACATATTTTCAGCTGCTGGATTATTCTGAAATCACCGATGAGAATGATTTTGATCTTGCGGTCAGGCTTACAAAGGAGATCAAAGTAGCTTCAATACCTGTATCGGTTTTTTATAAAGATAAGACCGACAATAAAGTGCTTAGATTCTGTTTTGCAAAGGAAGATGATACATTAATAAAAGCAGCAGAATTGTTAAGATCAGTGAAGTGAATTTGAAAATTCAGTTTCATGGAGATCTTAAACAGTATACATTTCCGTCGGAAGAAGTAAAGACCAGATAGCCGTTATCAATACAGGGCGAAGAAAATATTCCGCCAAGTTCAATTTCCACATCAAGAAACTGCTCGTTTGATCTTATAATATCATAAATATCATCTCTGTAAGAATCATCTTCTTTAAAATATTTATATCTGTTTTCATTATAACCGTCCGTGTTAAAAGTCCAAATCTCCTGACCTGTGTGAATATTCACTGCATGAAGCTTTCCTATAGTAGTGCCGGTATACAGCATTGTTTTGCTGAAAGCCGGTTTGCCGAACATAAGAAACTCCATATCTCTTTTCCAGTGATCCTTGCCGGTGTTGGGATCAGCCGCTGAAAGAATTCTTTCATCAGCGCCTTCCAGAAAAAGAAGTGTATCGATCAGTGAATTTGTAAGAACCCATCCTTTGCTGAAGACCCTGTTCCAGTGGCAGTAACCTTTTTCCTTGTCAATGGCATAAAAGTTATAATCCCTTGCGCCGATGAAAACGATCTCATCATTTACAGACGGGCTTCCCTGAACTTCGCCCTTTGGAAAATACCTGTGACCGTTTGTTTTGAATTTCCATTTGAGAGAGCCGTCATCAGTATTAAGCGCATACACATATCCGTCAAATGAACCTGCATACACACCGCTGCTGTCGGCTGCCGGCGTGGAATGAACTATTCCTCCTGTCTCATATTTCCAGATCACCGTTCCGATTTCAGGGTTGATCTTATATATGAACCCGTCGCCAAGACCAAGATAAACCGCGTTATCAAATTCAACAGGCGATGACTGATGATAATCCGCAAAATCATATTTTTTCTCTGAACCCAGACGGATCGTCCGGATAAGATCTCCTTTCATATCAAAGCAGTAAAGATTTCCGTCGCCTCCGTTAAGGTAGATCCTGTCGCCGGAGATCAGCGGACGTGAAAAGATACTCCCTCCGGTTTTAAATTCCCATAAAGACCTGCCTGACTCCAGATCAAGAGCATGAAATACGCTGTCAGCGCTGCCGAAGTAAACAGTATTTTCATGGATGACAGGTGAGGAGAATAATGGACCCGCAGATCTATATTTCCAATGGAGCAGCGGTTTTGCGGACAGATCAACATTGTCATTTACTGATTGAGGGTAGGTATCAATATTGAAAGCTGAAACGGAGAATATAAAAAGAAGAAGTAATATATTTTTCATGATAATTGTTTTGACACTGATATTACGGAAAGAGAGGACATTGGTTGTAATTAAAATTAAAAATTTTTTATCAATAATCTTTTTTAAAAAATGTCACAGACCGTCTGAATAATTGTCAAAGCTATAAAGAAACAAATTTTAAAACATTAATTAACTGATCATGAAACTGATCTTAATTTCCATGATGGTAATGCTATCATATTTTCCGTTTCTGCAGGACAAGAAAGACGATAAGGATCTGATGAAGCAGGAAATCATTGAAGCGGATATTGCAATGAGCGATCTTGCAGAAAAAGAAGGTTTTATAGTTGCGCTGAGTAAAAATGCTTCTGAGGATTTTGTTAAACTGGGAGAAGGCAGTTATCCGGTAATAGGGAAAAAAGAATTTGATAAAAAATTTGAAGGTAAAACCGGACCGAAGACACTGACATGGAAACCAGAGAAAGCTGATGTTTCCGAATCCGGTGATCTTGGTTATACCTGGGGATACTGGAAATTTGAAATGCCGGATACAACTGTTTACGGGAATTATTTTACTGTCTGGAAGAAGCAATCTGAAGGCATCTGGAAGATGGAGCTCGACGGCGGAAATTCCGTTCCGGGTCCGAAGCAATGAGAAGGTTTTAATTTGTTTATCCGATCTGACCGCTGACCCTGTTATACATATTTTCCAGATGCAGTTTCTTTTTCTTTCCTAACCGCATGCGTTTGGAATATTTGTCGAGTTTAAAATTCCCCCGGCTGTAAAATTCAAAAGCTGCCTTGTTATCTGCAGGAAAGAATGCGTTTTTCATTTTCTGAAGACGTAATTTCATTAATTCAATTCCTGCTTCCTCTTCATAAGCAATTATAAGACCTTCACCGAATTTCGGGAAATAAGCTCCGCAAACTTTTCCATTAGAAACATACACGGAGGAATTCTGAATGTGCTCATCCAGTCTGTTTAATCTGTTTTCGCCTGTGACAAATTTATCCAGTTTTAAAACTTCAGATCTGTGATTCTCATTAAATGGAATAATGGAGGAAGATAATTTGTAATCAGGTAGTCCGGACCCTGCGTCAAAGTCTGCATATTCGGTTTCGATTTCAAAACCTGACTTAAGATAAACCGGATATCCGAGCTCGGTAGCGATCAGATAAATGGTTTTATATTTTCTCCTGTCGAGACTTTTAACGAGGGCATCTGTGATCATTTTTCCGATTCCTCTGTTTCTGTATTCAGGATGAACGATAATGTGAGCAAGCCAGGCTGAATCTGTGTGTTTAAGAGTTGAGCCAATACCTGCAATTTTATTTTCCGAAACAATTTTTATGGGGTCGCAGTAAGGCGAGTCAATATAATATTTTATGTGCGGGGTAATGTCGCTCCAGTCGGGAGGCTGAAGTTCCGTAAGTCCCGACATGTCTGCTTTACGTATTGGTTGAATTTTCATTTATATAATTTACTAAAGTTGATCGTCCAATTCCGAAACTGCTATTTAGCCACAGATAAATACTGATTTTCACAGATCAGAAAAAAATTATTTTATAAGAATACACAATTCGAGACAATTTGCGCTAATTCGTGGCAAAGATAAATATTAATTAATTACTGTTATTCATAAGATGTTATTTTCAGTAAATTAAAAACAATAATTTAATATTAAATGGAATATTCATTACATTTTAGTTATCCGGAATTTTTATTGTTATAGAAAGTCAAAAGTAACACCGGTTTACATTTAACTCAGACCCTATTCTGATCATTCAAATTCACAGTCAAAAGTGAATTTATATTTTAAATTCTTTTATGGATTTTACGGAAATTCATCAATAGTAAAACAATGTCAAAAAAAGATAGATCCGACTCCGGAAAAGTAAAGATCAAAAAGCATAAAACGAATACTTCAAAAAAGAAAAAGTCAGATTCATTTTTGAGTGAATCTGATCTTAAGTTATTAGCCGGAGGTACACATTTTAAAAGTTATGAAAAGCTTGGGGCACGATCAAAGACTATAAAAAAAGAGAAAGGTGTGCAGTTTGTAGTTTGGGCACCTGATGCAAAGAGTGTAAGTGTTGTAGGAGAATTTAATGACTGGGAGCCCGGTGAAAACAAAATGGAGAAGGCAGGTAAAAGCGGATACTGGCAGGCATTTATTTCCGGACTCGGAGAAGGTGAAATGTATAAGTTTGCAGTCAGAAACTTAAGAGATGAAATAGTTTTTAAATCTGATCCCTATGCATTTAAGACCGAGCACAGACCGGGAAATGCTTCGATAGTATATGATTTCAATGATAAATATAAATGGAAGGACACTGAATGGATCAATGAAAGGAAGAAATTATCTTCAGTAAACAATTCATATAAGAATATTCCGATCTCTGTTTATGAAGTTCATCTCGGCTCCTGGAAAAAAGACCACTCAAAAAATGAGTGGGGGTATAAGAATTACAGAGAGCTTGCTCATGAACTTGCAGATTATGTATTGGAAAATAATTATACACATATAGAACTGCTTCCGGTAATGGAGCATCCTCTTGATATTTCCTGGGGTTATCAGGTTGTAAATTATTTTGCGCCGACGAGCCGCTATGGTGAGCCTGAAGATTTCATGTATTTCGTTGATCATTGTCATCAGAAGGGTATCGGCGTAATACTTGACTGGGTGCCTTCACATTTTCCGACAGATGAACACGGACTTGGAAATTTTACTGGTAAGGAGATCTATGCTTATGAAAACATGCAAAAGGGTTTTCATAAAGAGTGGGGAACATATGTCTTCGATTACGGGAAAAATGAAGTGATAAATTTTCTGATATCAAACGCTTTGTTCTGGATAGAAAAATATCATGTTGACGGATTGAGAGTGGATGCGGTCGCTTCGATGCTGTATCTTGATTATTCGCGTGATGAAGGAGAATGGCAGCCAAACATATACGGTGGCAATGAAAATCTCGAGGCAGTGACATTCATAAAAAATCTGAATGAGAGGATTCACAAAAAGCATAAAGGTGTTCTTATGATAGCTGAAGAGTCTTCGTCGTGGCCCGGAGTTACGGCGCCTGTTCATCTCGGCGGACTCGGATTTGACATGAAATGGAATATGGGATGGATGCATGATATACTTGCATATTTTTCGATGGATCCTGTGTTCAGAAAATTCCATCACGGCAAACTTACGTTTGCGATCTGGTATGCGTTCAGCGAAAAATTCCTTCTGCCCATTTCGCATGATGAAGTAGTTCATTTAAAGAAAGCGGTTATTGAAAAGATGCCCGGAGATGAATGGCAGAAGTTTGCAAATGCAAGATTACTTTACGGATTCATGTATGCGCATCCGGGAAAGAAGCTGAATTTTATGGGAAATGAAATTGCGCAATACACTGAGTGGAATTCTGAAGAATCGCTTAAATGGGAAGTGCTGAAAAATGACTATAATAAAAAATTCAATTTATTTTTCAGGGAGCTAAACAGGTTATATAAAGATTACCCTGCATTTCATGAAGTTGATTTTGACAGTAAAGGTTTTCAATGGCTCGATTTTTCTGATTCGGATGACAGTGTCATAGGGTTTTTAAGATTCAATTCTGATAAGAGTGAAATGCTTTTGTTTACATTTAACATGACTCCGGTGCTCAGAGAAAATTATGTGTTCGGAGTTCCTAAAGGAGGATTCTTCAGAGAGGTCATGAATTCCAATGCATCGGAATACGGCGGAAGCGGAGTAGGTAATATGGGTGGTATTCATTCGTCAGATGAACCAAGATTTGAATTTTTGAATTCCATCAAAGTGACATTACCGCCTCTTGCAATGAATGTGTATAAGTATGAATCAGCTGAACCGTTGGTAGAAGAAGAAATAAATGAAAGAGGAGAAGTGGTTGAGATTATAAAGGATGAGGCAGATGATAAAATTGATAAGAAAGAAGAAATTGATAAACCAGTTGAAACAGCAGAACCTGCTGAACCGGAAAAGTCAGAAATAATAGACGAACCGGATTCATCTGATTTAAAAAAACTTTCTGATAATTCTGTTTCTGAAGCAGAAGAAGTATTGACTGAAGAAACAAAGGAAAAGCCGGTAGAGCTTTCGGAAGAAGAAGAAATGGAGATGAAGCTGAAAGAGATCGTTAACAGGATAAAGAAGTTTTGAGGAAATGAACTGATTGAAAGTAATGACAGTAATAACTATTTTAAATTTTTAAATCTGTAAAAATTATTTTTATAATTTATGAGCAACATAAAATCATTTCTCAACAATTTTAACCTTTCCGTTGATGAGATCGGCGCTAAGGAGCGGGCTGCATCACTTGCTTCAAGAAGTATCAAAACAGATAGCAAGCTATGGGCGCTGAAGACAGCTATCTCAATGATAGATCTGACAACATTAGAAGGGAAAGACTCGGAAGGGAAAGTTCATGCAATGTGTAAGAAAGGAATTCATCCCAAACCCGGTGATGATACAATCCCGCATGTAGCCGCAATCTGCGTTTATCCTAACATGATAAAGGTTGCAAAAAAAGCACTGGAAAATTCGGGAGTTCATATTGCGTCGGTTGCAACAGCTTTTCCATCCGGACAATATCCATTAAAATTAAAACTTGAGGATGTGAAGAAGTGCATTGCAGACGGTGCTGATGAAATTGATATGGTGATCTCGCGCGGTGAATTTTTGTCGGGTGATTATGAATTTGTTTATAATGAGATAAGACAGATAAAGGAAACTTGTGTGAGTTCGTCATTACAGTATTCAGAGAAGCATAAAGTTAAGCACGAAGTTCATCTGAAGGTTATACTTGAAACAGGCGAACTCGAGACATACGACAATGTCCGTAAAGCAAGTTTTATCGGTATGATGGCAGGCGGTGATTTTATAAAGACCTCTACCGGGAAAGTTCAGCCTGCTGCAACACTTCCCGTAACGTTAGTAATGCTTGAAGCAATCAGAGATTTTTACAATGAAACAGGAATTAAGACCGGTATGAAACCTGCCGGAGGAATTAAGACCGCTAAGGATGCAATCGCATATCTTGTACTGGTAAAGGAAACACTTGGTGAAGACTGGCTGACACCTGATCTGTTCAGACTTGGCGCTAGTTCTGTATTGAATGACATCCTTATGCAGATCGATAAGCAGAGGACGGGGTTTTATCAGGGTGCGGATTATTATTCGTTAGATTAAATAAGTGTATGGAGTGTATGGAGTGTATGGAGTGTATGGAGTGTATGGAGTGTATGGAGTGTGTGGAGTGTGTGGAGTGTGTGGAGTGTGT
>CALMST010000220.1 GCA_937872315.1 uncultured Ignavibacteria bacterium
TATTTCAACAGCACCATTCTCTTTGTCTGAACAAACTTTGAAGTCCCCCGGGCTTCAATTTTGTAAAAGTAAACACCGCTCGGCAGATCGCTTCCGTCAAATTCCGTAAAATGCGTGCCGCCAATTAAGTGATCTTTAAATATAGTATTGATTTTTCTTCCCAGCAGATCATAAATGGTGAGATCAACATTCGCAGCTTCCTTAAGATCGAAGCCTATTCTTGTGACAGGATTAAAAGGATTAGGATAATTCTGCGAAAGCGAATATTCAATTGGAATTTCAGAATTCAGATAATTTGAAATCCCTGTTGTGCCGTTTACCTTACAAATATTATCTAGGTACAAATTGTTGCCGAACGCACTGACAGCTCTGAATCGAATCATATTTATTCCAGAAGGTAATGCATATTTTTTAGTTATCCATTGTGAAGAACCGGGTATAAATGAGTTCTGATTTGGCGGAGCCGTAACAAGAGAACCTGAAACACCGCCGGTTAATTTTGCAAGAACCGAATAACTGATTCCTGAATTTGCTGAGATTTCTATGATCAGAGAATCAACTTCGTTTATGTAAGTTGCATAAGCATGATTGAATTTCAGAGTATCTCCGGCAACAGATTCCCCGAAAGGATTAGTCACCATTGCCTGATTTACTCCCGGTTCCGCATTGTAAAAGTTAAATAAAGCAGAGCCGGTACCGGATCCAAAAGCGCTTGCGGAAGCTCTGAACCAAAGCGGCGCAGCAGTAAATTGCAGATCCCAGAACTGCGGAGGAAAATCCGTTGAGACAAAATCCTGGCCAAGACCAAGTACCTTAATTGTGATTTTGTTCAGAGAAGTGGAATCGAGATTATGAAGACTCGATCTGTCCTGTGCAAATATTCTGTAAAATATTGAATCGCCGTTTGTTACATCAGAATTTACCGAATTAAAAGAAGCTTCATATTTATCATCGAGAATGTTCTGCAGTTTAAACTTCTTTGTATCCAACGGATTATTTTTATACCACTTTACCCAGACCGAATCAATACCTATCGAATCTGTTACAACTGATTTAATCCTGAATGGCCAGAAAAGTAAAGGAACAGCAGGAGTTACATTATGGGAAATTGCAGGAGGAACAAAGTCACTAAAGACATTAAATGAAAAATATGTATCCGGTGCAAGTACAGGATAAGTTTTTGATACACCTGTTATATCAGTTGCCTTCACACATTTATCTTTCCCGTTGAAAATATTTACCTCAGACTTATGATAGACATTATAATTTCCTGCTGGAACTTCTTCATTAACAAGCTCCAGAATGGTTTTCCCCTCTGTGTTCGTGACGTTGATTTTCACAAAGCAATCGTCCGGGACTGTGAAAATGACAAGAACAATGTTCTCCTCCGAAGTTTGTGTAACTTCGACAGAGTATAAGTTCTTATTTATCGGGACTGCCTGCTGACACTTTGCTCCTGCATTCAGATTTATTTGAAACATTATTGTGATCAGTGCGGCAATGAATTTTAATTTGTACATTTTTTTCTCCTTTTCTGTTTAATTTCAAAATCTTGTACAAAAATATGCCTGAATACTTTTTCTGCCAAAGAAACTTTTTGGAGGGTTTCACAACTAAGATACTTACTTATTTGACTGAATTGTCTTATTTTGAGCAGGATTTAACGTTTATTCTTCCATGGGAATCAGATTTATTCTAAAATGAACTGAATGAAAATGTCAGATTTTAATTTCTGTGATGCATTACAAAAAGTATTATTATTCACTTTTGACTGGGCTGAATATTTGATTTCCCCGCAGATTCAACTCCTCTGGTATTCTCTAATCCTTCGCATTTGAAATTAAATTTCCATAATTTGCATCCGGACACTTAAGGACGATTACACAAAAAACCTAATCTGCACACTTGAAAATTATCCAGAGTTTTATCTTCGTTATAAACTGTTTCTTCCTTGCAGGATGCAGTGACAACAATAATCCCGTTACCAATTCCGACTTTCCTCCGCACTGGGAGATGCACCTGGGAAATGATTCCTCGCTTTCTCTTCATTACGGTCTGGAGATCAAGGCTTTTGACGGAAGGATTACCGGTGAAATCAGTATTATCGATTCCGCGGCAAGACACAGCGGCAATCTGGATGGCACAGTCTCCGGGAATTCGATCTCCGTGAAAGCTGTCTTTGCAAGCGATCACAGCTATGACTTCTTATTTTACGGGACGAGGGATTCGGATATTATCTCGGGGAAACTGACTTTCATAAACCCCGGCGACGCCGGTCCTGATACTCTGGATGTTGCGCTCGTTCAGTCATTCAATGAAGTGCTTTCATATATACCAGTTGCGGACCCGAATGAATATATTTTAAAAACTGTCTTCACGACACCTTCTCCAACAGGTCAGCCGGTGATCTTTGTTCACGGCATGGGCGGGAAAATGACAGAGTGGGACAGCATTCTCCTAAATCTCGATGACGACTTCAAGGGAAGACACAATGTCTACTGCTATCAGTACGATTGGCAGGATTCCCTTATGATCAACGGCAGACGCCTGAAGGAATTTACGGATGCTTATGGTATTGCAGAACCGATACTCGTGGCGCATTCAATGGGCGGACTGGTATCCCGAGCTTATATTGCAAACGGCGGTCTTATCACAAAGCTTGTGACCCTCGGCACTCCGCATCTCGGATCGGAACTCGCTAACCTCGTCTTTCTCCGGGCTGATCTTGATACTCCCGGTCCGAAGGATATGAAGCCCTCCGGACAGTTTATAAATATGCTGAAAACAGATCCGCTTGACCTCGCTAACAGGGATAAATATTATTGCATCGCAGGCAGGATGGGAGGACACTTTTCAACTACTCCGCCTTTTAAGTGGATATGGAATGAAACTTATTATAAGAATGTACTTAACGGGATTGTCTGCACGGGATGGCGTCTGTTGCTGCCGTTCGGAAAGAATGACGGGCTCGTGAATGAATCCTCCGCGCTGTTTGAGAACGGAGGCGTTAATCTTGTCTTTCCGGGACCGCAGCTGTATGTGGACCATATGCATCTTGTGTATCCCTCGCTGGCACCGGAAGTAATGGAGTATATACTGGGATTGTAAGAGTGATTTGAGGAAAATACATTTATTTATTTGTAGTGTCGGGACTTTTTGCCGTCTCCGCGGAGTCATCCCTCTGCATTTCCAACAATGAATACTTTTAAAGGGGGACTCAGCGGAATAGCATAAAAAGCAAAAAACAATATATTGTTTTTATTTGTGGTGTCGGGAACTTTAGTCCTGACACATAGCTCATAGTACATGGAGGACATTTCTAATTGGAACCTCTAGTTCGAGAAAATATATCGCATCAGGACGGAAATGTTCTGACGCCACGTTTAATTCCCAAGGGAATGGAATGAGGGGTGTTGAAGGTGTAACTAATTACTGTTCCAATCAGGAGATTGGGAACAAGGTCTATAATTACTGTTCCCAAAAAGGAGATTGGGAATGAGGTATATATGTTCGCAATCAAGAGAATTGGAACGAGGTCAAATATTGAGATTTGTTTTCTTTGAGACTTTGAG
>CALMST010000221.1 GCA_937872315.1 uncultured Ignavibacteria bacterium
AGTATTGAGTATTGAGTATTGAGTATTGAGTATTGAATAAAAATTTATTAGCGACTATTTCAGCAATCTGTCATTCCCGCATGCTCCTGGCGGGAATCCATCTTTAAAGTCAGTTTATATGTTCGTATTTCTTTTAATAAAAAAGAATGTAAGAATTGAGTTTTATACAAATTCCTAAGTTTGAATATTATTTTCTAATATAAATTATTTATAACTTCTTTTCGAAATATGTATTTCCTTAAATTCAAGATTTTCTTTGTGCAGATCCCATGCGCTGTTTCCTTTATTTTCCCAGGCTGCCGCATAAGCAAAATTTTCATCATCACGTTTTGCTTCGCCTTCTTCGGTCTGATATTCTTCGCGGAAATGTCCTCCGCAACTCTCATTCCTGTGCAAAGCATCAATGCACATCAATTCTCCCAGTTCAAGAAAATCCGCAACACGCCCGGCTTTTTCAAGTTCGGTGTTAAGTTCATTAGCTTCTCCGGGAATCCTGACATCTGACCAGAAATTTTCACGCAATGCTTTTATCTCTTCGATAGCTTCTTTTAATCCGGTTTCATTCCTGCTCATACCGCATTTATTCCAGAGGATAAGCCCGAGTGTTTTATGAAAATGATCAACTGACCTGGTTCCTTTGATGTTCATGAGTTTATTAATATTATCCTGAACTTTTTTCTCTGCTTCAGCGAAAGCAGGATGGTCAGTAGGAATTGCTTTGGTTCTTATTTCATTCGAAAGATAAACTCCGATAGTATAAGGGATCACAAAATATCCGTCAGCAAGTCCCTGCATTAAAGCTGATGCGCCGAGACGGTTTGCTCCGTGATCAGAAAAGTTTGCTTCCCCGAGAGCGTACAATCCCGGAACATTAGTCATCAGATTATAATCCACCCAAAGACCTCCCATGGTATAATGAACCGCCGGATAAATTCTCATCGGAACTTCATAAGGATCCTCATTGGTGATCTGCTTATACATATCAAAAAGATTTCCATATTTCTCTTTTAAAACTTCTTTCCCTAATCTGTCGATCTCTTCATTTGACGGATTATGAATGTTTCTCTTATTGGCTTCAATTGTTCCATACCTCTTCATACTGGATGCAAAATCCAGATAAACTGCCATCTTAGAAGCTCCTACACCATGTCCGGCATCGCATCTTTCTTTCGCTGCGCGGGAAGCCACATCACGAGGAACGAGATTTCCAAAAGCAGGATATCTTCTTTCAAGATAATAATCTCTTTCATCTTCAGGAATTTCATTTGCTTTTCTTGTATCATCTTTTTTCTTTGAGACCCAGATTCTTCCGTCATTACGAAGTGACTCGCTCATTAGAGTTAGCTTGGACTGGTGCCCACTGCTGACCGGAATGCACGTCGGATGGATCTGAGTGTAACAGGGATTTGCAAAATATGCTCCCGCTTTATGTGCTTTCCATGCTGCCGTAACATTGCTGCCCATTGCATTTGTTGAAAGATAAAAAGCATTGCCATAACCACCTGAGCAGAGCAGAACTGCATGCCCGAAGTGACGTTCAAGTTTTCCGGTGATGAGATCGCGGGCAATGATGCCTCTTGCTTTACCATCGATCGTTACTATATCAAGCATTTCATGACGTGAAAACATCTGTATCGAACCTATTCCAACCTGCCGTTCAAGAGCATTATAAGCGCCAAGCAATAACTGCTGACCTGTTTGCCCGGCTACATAAAAAGTACGCTGTACCTGTGTTCCGCCGAATGATCGGTTGCTTAATAAACCGCCGTACTCCCTTGCAAACGGAACTCCCTGAGCCACACATTGATCTATAATATTACCGCTGACTTCTGCAAGCCTGTATACATTACCTTCGCGGGAACGGTAATCCCCTCCTTTAATAGTATCATAAAACAAACGGTAAACAGAGTCTCCGTCATTCTGATAATTCTTCGCTGCATTAATTCCTCCCTGAGCCGCTATACTGTGCGCGCGTCTGGGCGAATCCTGAAAACAAAAAACTTTCACTTTATAACCCTGCTCGGCTAATGATGCAGCCGCAGATGAACCAGCTAAACCCGAACCTATAACTATGATCTCAATATTTCTTTTGTTTGAAGGATTTACAAGCGGAACGGTAGAACGGTATTTTGTCCACTTTGTGTCTAAAGGTCCTTCTGGGATTTTGCTATCGATATCTGACATAATTTGATATAAAAATTTTTTATAGTTACATGTTATTTTAAATACCCGGAATAAATGGCGATTGGCATAAGTGCAAATAATAACGGAATAAAAATTGAGAATAATGTTCCGGTCAACTTAATTATCGGAGTGTATTTTTTGTTATTCAATCCGAGTGACTGAAATGCTGACTGAAAACCATGCATCAAATGATAAGCGAGTGATATCATTCCGAGAATGTAAACTATTACCACCCACCCGATAGAAAACACTTCCAGCATCTTACCATATATGTTTTCATATTCTTTTCCGTCAATCATTACAGGCGGAATGCCTAAACCCGTAAAACGTGTCTGCACCCAGAAATCAAGCAGATGCAAGATCAGGAACATTAAGATCAATGTACCGAGCAATCCCATCCAACGGGAATACCACTTGCTGTTTGCCTTGCCGTCAAACCTGGCATACTTCACGGAGTTAGCCTTCCTGCTGTCCAGTGTTACTATCAATGCCTGGACAATGTGCCAGATTATTCCGACAAACAATACTATCTCCATTATACGGATGATTATGTTTGTTCCCATAAAATGAGCTGCTTCGTTGAATGTCTCGCCTCCGTCATTTACGAAAATTGTGGCGTTTATAGCGCAGTGAACCAGTAGAAATGAAATGAGGAAAAGTCCTGTGATACCCATGGCAATTTTCTTGCCAACGGATCTGGTGAAGATACCGCTTAAAAATGTTGTCATTTATTTGATTTATCGGTTGTAATTACAATTTTCACTAATGTTTTTCCATGATGAAATAATTAATATGTCAATTATTACATTTAAATGATTGAAACTTACTCTTCTGTAATTTTTTCTAATGATCTTTCGGAAATAAATCTCATTTAAGGCTTGGTGTTTTATTAGTGAGTAACAATTTATTATTATAAATTTGTTTTTTAAAGGAAATAATAAATTCTTTTTTGACAAAAACTTCAATCA
>CALMST010000222.1 GCA_937872315.1 uncultured Ignavibacteria bacterium
CAAAATAATTATAATAAACTCAACACTCAACTACTATAAAATCTACCTTCCACTCTATCCACTCTACACACTCCACACACTCCACACACTCGATACACTATATACACTATATTCTATACAACTTTCAGTTCTTTCCCCACTTTCGTAAATGCATCAATACATTTATCAAGATCCTCTTTAGAATGTGCGGCTGAGATCTGAACCCTTATCCTTGCCTGATCTTTTGCCACGACGGGATAGAAAAATCCAATTACATAAATTCCCTCATCTAATAATTTAGCTGCCATGTCCTGTGAAAGTTTTGCATCATAAAGCATTATAGGAACGATCGGGTGAATACCGGGTTTAATATCGAATCCTTTTTCAGTCATTTTCTCTCTGAAGTATTTTGTGTTTTCTTCGAGTTTGTCACGTAATTCGGTTGTTTCACTGAGCAGATCAAAAACCTTTATAGATGCTCCGACAATAGCCGGCGCAAGAGAATTTGAAAACAGATAAGGACGACTTCTTTGTCTGAGCATTTCAATAATTTCTTTACGACCGCTTGTAAATCCTCCCATTGCGCCGCCGAGAGCTTTACCAAGTGTGCCAGTGATAATATCAACTCTTCCAATTACATCATTCACTTCGATGGAACCTCTTCCTGTTTTTCCAAGAAATCCCGTACAGTGACATTCATCTGTCATTACCATAGCTTCATATTTATCTGCAAGATCACATATACCTTTTAGATTAGCGATCACACCATCCATAGAAAAAGCCCCGTCTGTACAGATCAGAATCTGTTCTGCGCCTTTTGCTTTGGCTTCTTTCAGCTTTTCTTCCAGATCATTCATGTCGTTATTATTGTACCGGAATCTCATGGCTTTACATAGTCTGACACCGTCAATGATACTTGCATGATTTAGCGAATCCGAAATTATAGCATCTTTGTCTGTAAGCAGAGGTTCGAATACACCGCCGTTAGCATCGAAGCAGGCGGCATATAATATAGTGTCTTCGGTTCCGAGAAATTTTGAAATTTTATCTTCAAGTGTTTTATGAATTGTCTGTGTTCCGCAGATGAACCGGACTGATGACATTCCGTAGCCCCATTTGTCGAGTGTATCTTCAGCCGCTTTAATTACTTCAGGATGTGAAGAAAGACCCAGATAGTTATTTGCGCAGAAGTTGAGAACTTCCTTACCGTTTACTTCTATCTTTGCCGCCTGAGGTGTTTCGATTATTCTTTCCTTTTTGAACAGTCCCTGTTCTTTTATGGAATCCAATTCTTTTTGGAGTTTTGGCTTAAATTGTGAGAACATATTTTTAGTTAATAGTTAATAGTTAATAGTTAATAGTTAATAGTTAATTCTTAATACTTAATACTTAATACTTAATACTTAATACTTAATACTTAATACTTAACAAAATAAGATATTTTTCAGAAGTGTTTAAGACATTTATAATGCTATTTTCATTTGGACAGTATTTGATAAGATCGGATCTGAAATGAAGGATTTTGTATGGTTTTGTTAGGTTTTGTTGCGGGACTGATAATTGCAGGTATTCAATATTAAATTTTTGTTAAATTACTCTTTAATATATAAAATTGTATACAGGAATCTGCATTCAGGAAAGGCTGACAAATTCTTTCCGTACTTATCTGAGTTTATTTATTCTTTTCTTTTCAATTCTGAATTTCAATAATGTTTTTTCACAGGGATCTCATAAGGCAAAGACGAGCATCGGGCAAGATCTCGGCAGTGATGCCAAAATATTCCTTGATGACGGAATTTCCTATTATACACTTCCATTCAGATTTTCCGGAAAGGACTGGCTGTTTACTTTAGCAGGCGCCGGCGCGATCGGAGGCTTAATGACAATTGATGATAATGTAAAGAATGCCGTTGTAAGCGATAATGATACAGAAACCTCCAGGTCATGGACGGTAGGTAAAGAATACGGTAATATCCTGTTTACAGGAACAGGTTCAGTTCTGATATATACTGCCGGATTATTAACACATAATAAAAAGATCAGGGTCACAGGCAGGATGCTGATACAGAGCCTGCTTTATTCAGGAATTGCCAATTCCGGAATTAAATATATTACCGGCAGATCGCGGCCATATGTAACGAATGATCAGTATCAGTTCAACTGGTTTCAGACCAATAATGATTACATATCATTCCCTTCAGGTCATACGACCGTAGCGTTTGCAGTTTCCTCAGTATTCGCAGAAAGAATTGATACCTGGTGGTCCAGAGTTTTTTTTTACACACTCGCTGCTGTAACAGGTTATTCAAGAATTCATGATAATCAGCACTGGCTTACAGATGTTGTAATGGGTGGTGTGATAGGATTCAGTTCGGGGTATTTTACGGTGCACAGGGAAATTGACAGGGATAAGAAAAAGTCATCAGTTGCAGATAAGATGAATTTTAATTTATCATTGAAAGGATTGGATTTTGAATATAATTTCTAGCTGAAAATATATTGCGGGAAATCAATCTCAGTGCATCCAACCACAAAGCTGTATAGTTGTTTGTCCTCATCCTATTCCATGAAGCTTAAAATGAGCACTTGCGGATAAAATTAAAAAACAGGAAGGCATTTAATTGAAATCTTAACTTTTAAATGTTGATTTAAATAAATATTTTATGGAAAATTTTTTAATATGAAAACCGCAGACAAAAAGAAGGCGGCTGCTGAGATCATCAGAAGGCTGGCAAAAGAATTTCCAAATTCAAAATGTCACCTTGATTTCAAATCTCCTTTTGAGTTATTAGTATCGACTGTTCTTGCTGCGCAATGCACGGATGTGAGAGTAAATGCCACAATGCTTCCGCTTTACAATTCAAAATATAAATCACCTGAAGATATTTTACAGGACGGACTTGAAAATTTCAGACATAATATCAGGTCAATAAATTTTTTTAACAATAAAGCAAAAGCAGTTTTATCTATATGTAAATCACTTGTTGAGAATTATAAAGGGAAGGTTCCCGGAACCATGGAGGACCTTACTTCTTTTGCCGGCGTCGGAAGAAAATCTGCAAGCGTTGTAATGGGAAATTGCTTTGGAAAGAATGATGTGATAATCGTTGACACACATCTTAAAAGAGTTTCGTCAAGGCTCGGTTTAATCGAGAATGAAAATCCGGATAAGATCGAAATTGAACTGAAAGAAATAATACCGGCAAAAGATCAATTTCACTTTTCAATGAGAATCGGCGAATTAGGCAGGCAGATATGTAAAGCAAAGAAGCCGGATTGTGAAGGATGTTTTATGAATGATATCTGCGTGAGCGCTTTTAAATTTAATTGAGTGTATAGAGTAGAGTGTATAGAGTGTATAGAGTGTGTTGAGTGTATAGAGTGTATAGAGTGTATAGAGTGTATAGAGTGTATAGGTTACCTTTGTCATTCTGAGCCAACTCAGCGAAGCGGAAGAATTCATTTGGATTCTTTTTCAATATAAGTCTTTGATTAGATTTTCAATTTTAAGATGCTTTTGAATTTCACTTAAAATAACATTATGTATTTTACTTCTGAAGAACTTACATTGATTGGAACAATTTCTGGTGTAATAATTGGATTAATTTCAACTATTGTAATTACATGAATCAGTAAAAGATCGGAAGAGCGAAGACATAATAAAGAACTAATTATCAGAGCAGCAACTGATTCTTGGGAACAATCAGTAAAATTGGTTATGGAAAAGGGTGGAGAGGTTCAACCTTTGGATGTATATATAGTTCATTTGATAAAACTGTCAGAAGTTTGACTAAATAATAAAAAGATTAGTTCAGAAAATATACTTATGTTATTGAAAGAAATTGATAAAGTAACAAATTTGGCTAGCGAGTATCGTAGGCAACAATCTAAAAAAAATTAAATCAATAATACAATCATTTGAAGAAAATAACAAAGAAAGACCTGGCTAAAATAGAAATGCTGTTAATGGACCTTGACGGATGTCTTACAACCGGTCACATTATATATTCAAGCAACGGAGAGGACACAAAGATCTTTCATACTCACGACGGATTCGGGATAGTAAGGGGAAGGGAGCTTGGTTTGAAATTTGCAATAATCAGCGGCATGAGTTCGAAGGTAAACAGGATGCGGGTTGAAAAATTAAAGATCCATCATATCTATGAAAACATAGATGACAAAACAATACCTTTTGAAGAGTTGAAATTAAAATATAATCTCAAAAAGGAAAACTTTGCCTATATCGGGGATGATGAATTTGATATACCTTTGCTTAAGAAGGTAGGATTTTCCTGTTGCCCGAAGAGCGGAATAGAGGAAGTGAAAAAGCATGTTCATTATGTCTGCAAAAAGAACGGAGGAGAAGGAGCAATAAGGGAAGTAGTGGATATGATACTCCGGGCTAAAAAACTTATTTAAAGATCAGTTACAGTTTTTTGCCAATAACATCCACCAGTATCGGTGAAAAGAAAACTGTCTCAGGATTTGCTCTGTGTGAGATCCAGTCAGCAAGCATTTCATTGGATTCTTTTTGTGATATAACTTTCATATCAGCCATTATCTGCAGATGAACACTGAAAAATCTGTTAGCCCATTCATAAATGTCACTGTCAGTATCACCTGCCAGGCTCTGCGGTGAAAAATCCAATAGTTCGATATTATTAATTTTGAAAATGGGCGGGATCTTTGAAATGAAATACGGATCACCGCCACCTGCTCTCCAGTAATTTCTGACGGTTTCAGTAATATTATCAAAAGCTCCTCCTTTTGGGAACAATGCAATCCCTTCATAATTGTAATCCTCGATCGCAATGATACCGCCTTTTTTCAGGGCGGATAAAAGTTTAAGAAGGAATTTTTCCGGTTTGGGCACAAAGTCAATTACCCATCTCAGAAAAATCATGTCGTAATGTTCATTTTCTATATCAGAATCTTCAAGATTGCCGTGAATGAATTTTATGTTCTCAATATTCTTACCTGCACAAAGAACCTTTAAATAATTTATGTAAAGTCCTGATGGCTCAAGCGCGGTTACTTCACCACTTTCGCCAACTTTGTCAATCAGTTCCATGGAGACAAATCCCGGACCGGCGCCGACATCAAGGCACTTCCAGCCTTTCTGAATTTTTATTCTGTCAAAGAAACTATCTGTAATTCTCTTCCATACTTTATGCTGAAAACCCAGTCTTTCCAGTTCGGTTTGATTTGTACCTAAAATATATTCTTTGTTTTCTCCCATATTCTGATATTATACTGTGATTTTATCTTATGATAAATTTATTCAAAAATAGTATTAAATTTTTTCAATGACACCATATATAATGCTATGATAAGACCCATAAAAGCTCCCGCTGTTACATCAAGCGGATAGTGAACACCAATCAATACTCTCGAGACAGACAACAGGGCTGCCCAGATCAGCGGAAAAACAAAATAGTATTTCTTCGGATCAGCTTTGTAAAATACAAAAGCTAATACTGTCCCGAGAAAAAAACCAGTCTGTGAATGTCCCGATGGAAATGAAAAACCTGTTTCATATATCCAGCTGTCAAGTATCGGTGGATAGACATCAAGAAAATCATTCTTATCCCTTTCAACTCTTTCTTTTAGATAAGAACTTTTTTCTTCCATAGGCATTGCAAAAAATTCCTTTCCGCCATTTTCAATAACTCCTTTTTCGATGAAATACAATTGTGAAGGTCTCGGTTCGCGGAAGAGATCTTTGAAAACAAATAAAGTAGATAATGAGATAAATGCCTGCGCAAGAATAACAGTTAAGATAAAAGCATAAATGATTTTTACATCATTGGTTTTTTTCCGGAAATGCCTCATCAAAAAAATGAACAGAAAAATAATAATTGCGGATGCACCGTATATGCCACCCGATTGAGTTATCATATACCAGAATGGAGCAAGCCTGTCATTATTTCTGAATTCACTGTATCCTTCAGGAATTAGAAAAGCAATAACAGCAAGCATTGCAAAACTTATCAAGCAGCAAAGTCTGAAAAAGGAATCCTTTTTGAAATTCTTCATGCAAACTAAAATTTTCTTCGGATTAAATCTGATCTTAAAACAATGTCGTCCGGATAACTTCTGCCACCGGGCTTACAAGATATTCCTGTCCTGTCCTGATTTCTGTGCATCTGTATCTTTTCCTTATTCTTTCACCTTTTAGAAACTCTCTTCCGTTGCGCAATCTGAAAATACATTTAGCGGGAATATCTTCAAGATGAATGAATTCAGATTCATTGTCATGTTTTTTCAAAGCTTTTATAAGATGAATATCAGAGCAGCTTGAGGCTTTTGGGTTCTGCGAATAGTTTTTCAGAGAGTTTATCACATCATCCGGAAAGATATTCATGGAAATAAAAGGAGCAAGTAACAATCTGAATTCTTCTTTCCATTCTTTTCCATGCGGCAATATTTTATTCCTGTATTTGTTGAATGCAACAAGGTGGGCAACTTCATGAGTCAGAGTTATAAGAAACGCATATTTATTAAGGTCGTGATTTACGGTTATTTTATGGGGTTTGCCAGCGTGAGCCGGTGTGAAATCTCCGAGTTTTGTATTTCTTGATCTTGTGATTTTAAAATAAAATCTGTAAACATCGATCCAGTCCAAAGCAAAACTGATCGACTCTTCCGGAATATATTTCTGAAGGATTAAATAATTTTTACTTTTGCTAATGACTTTTTTATATGTAATTAACTGATCTTAATTCAGGATTTTTTCTTACTCCAGCCGGCTTGTCTTATAAGCATAAACATCTGACCTCTGTGATGAGCTTCATGCTCAAGTATATGATATATAATCCACTTCTTTGTAATTTTTCTTCCGCTTTTATCTCCTTTAATGGAAACTTCTTCTTCAAGCTCAGCATCTTCCATCCCGGAAACATAATCGATAAAATTTTTTCTTGCATCATCAATTACGCTTTTATAAACTGAAAATTCAACTGGAGAATCCGGATAGAAAGCAGGTTCTGAAGGGTCAAACCATGAATTATAGTAACACCGCTTCTTCAGTTCTTCAGGCTGCTCAATACCAGACAAGACTTCCAGCCAGAAAACGTCACATTCGGCAAAGTGCATAAGGTATGATCCGATAGGGTATTCATTTTCAGAAGGTGAATCATACAGCTCTTCTTTTGACAGGAATTCAACTCCTTTGAGTGTGACTCTCCGTACATCTTCAAGCATCCATTTCAAAAGTCCGGTTTGATCTTTCAAATTTTATATGAATAATTTTTATAAATTGTGATGATCGTAATAAAATCCCAAACCGTTCAGTTTAACAGTTTTAAGAATAATCTGATCCTGTTTAAATTTATCAGACATTCAACCAATGACCTGATCAGTTTTAGTAAGTTTAGAAAGTGTGATCTTAAAATTTTCCAACATCAATTCTATTTCTTTTACTGTGCAGGTACCTACAGCGACACGGAACCATTTCGAATCAGGAGAAGATCCGAATGATGAAAAAGGCACTAATGCGATCCGGGCTTCATCTATAAGAAAATTTGTAATATCTTTGGTAGTTTTTATTATGGTGCCGTCTTCTTTTCTCCATCCGGTCAGATCAATTTTCAGGGTTAAGAAAATGGAAGCCTGGGGAGCTATTACATCTACATTGTATCCGTCATTTTTCAGTTCTTTAAATTTTTTATAAAAAACGTTTACTCTTTCAAAGATCTCTCCTTTGAATTTATCCAAAAATGAACTGACAGCGATGTCATTCATGAGAAATTTTGATACAGCCACTTGTTCAGCTTTTGGAGCCCATGCGCCCATGTGAGAAGTGATGGATTTCATCTTGCCAATAATTCGTTTCGGTCCATAACCCCATCCGACTCTTACGCCTGTAGCAGCGAATGCTTTACTGATACCGTCAACAAAAATGGTATAATCTTTCATTTCAGGATTTATCACAACGGGGTTGTAATGTTTTGTATCTCCGAGAGTCAGCTGCCAGTAGATCTGATCAAATAAAACATAAAGAGGTTTCTGATCGTCGCCTCTCCGGTTGTTTTCATTTATCACAAGATCACAGATCTTTTGAATTTCAATTTCTGAAAAACAGGTTCCTGTCGGATTAAGAGGAGAACATAATGAGATCAATGTTGCTTCCTTTACATGCGGCTCAAGCTCTTCGGCAGTCGGCATGAAATTATTCTCCGGAGTTGTTTCAATTGTAATGACTCTTGAGCGGGTGAGATGACAATAGTGGTTATTGTTCCATGACGGAACAGGAAAGATCACAACATCATCAAGATCAACTAAAGTATTGTAAATTGCAAAAATTATAGGTCTTGCGCCGCTTGAGATAAGGATCTCATCAATATCATAATCAAGATTACCTTTTTCTTTAATGTAATCGGAAATAGCTTTTCTCAGTCCCATAGTTCCGTCTGCAGGAGGGTAATTCGTTTGATGATCATCGTAGGCTTTTTTAATTTCTTCAGTAAGTTCATCGGGAATTGGAAAAATGTTCGGATTGAAATCACCAATTGTCAGATTTAAAATATTCTGCCCTTTTGATATCCTATCGTTGATCTGCCATGCAAGCTGAATTATCTCAGATCCGATAAGAGTTTCCGCCATTGAAGAAACCTGCAGGTTCTTCTTTTTGGCATCCAGTAATTCTGTACTCATAACAATTCATTAAATTTTTGTATAAATTGAATATAGTTAATAGAAATTAGAAATTTGATAGAAATATTTTTGAATAAGAGTTTAAAGATCAGAGCTGTCCAATCGGAAAATATTATTATAAACTTGTATCCGGATGTATTTCTTCAGTTAAAAAGATGATGCTTTTGAAATAAATTCAATATTAAATTATAGAAAATATTAAATTCAAAAAGAGCCGGGAAAATGTCCGGCTTTTTTTATTATATATTTATTCCAATTTTAACATTGAACATTGAACATTGAACATTGAACATTGAACATTGAACATTAAACATTGAACATTGAACATTGAAAAACCCTTCTTCCTTTATTTTTTAACTAAATAAGACTAAATTAGTCCTAATTAAAAAAATACATACCTAAAAAAAACCTTAATCTTATGGGAAATGAAGTCGAACTTCTCGAAAAAGTAACTTCGGGTGATTATAAATATGGATTTACTACCGATGTGGAAATGGATCTTGCTCCGAAAGGTCTGAGTGAAGATACCATTAAAATGATCTCCAAAAAGAAGAATGAGCCTGAATCAATGCTTGAATGGAGACTTAAAGCTTACAAACTCTGGCTTGATATGAAAGAACCAAATTGGGCAAACATTAAATACCCGCCGATAGATTATCAGGATATTATTTATTATGCAGCTCCAAAACAAAAGAAAAAGCTTGAGAGTCTTGATGATCTCGATCCTGAGATCAGAAGAACTTATGAAAAGCTCGGCATTCCGCTTGTTGAACAGATGATGCTTGCAGGTGTTGCAGTTGATGCAGTGATGGACAGTGTATCGGTGGCGACTACTTATAAAGAAAAACTGGCTGAGCTTGGAATAATCTTCTGTTCAATGAGTGAAGCTATTGAAAATCATAAGGATCTTGTCATGAAATATCTTGGCTCAGTAGTCCCGCAGTCGGATAATTTTTTTGCTGCTTTGAATTCCGCAGTATTCACTGACGGATCGTTTGTTTATATACCAAAAGGTGTCAGATGTCCAATGGAACTTTCAACATATTTCAGGATCAACGCAGAGAACAGCGGGCAGTTTGAGAGAACTTTGATAGTTGCTGATGAAGGAAGTTATGTGAGTTATCTTGAAGGCT
Source organism: uncultured Ignavibacteria bacterium (assembly GCA_937872315.1). Classification (GTDB taxonomy): domain Bacteria; phylum Bacteroidota; class Ignavibacteria; order Tepidaquicellales; family Tepidaquicellaceae; genus JAGPCH01. The sequence goes on from CALMST010000222.1 coordinate 9,768, forward strand.
GTACTGCTCCGATGCGTGATGAAAACCAGCTGCATGCTGCCGTCGTTGAACTTATTGCATTAAAAGATGCCGAAATAAAATATTCAACAGTACAAAACTGGTATCCGGGTGATAAGGAAGGAAAGGGTGGTATATATAATTTTGTGACCAAGCGCGGAATTTGCTTTGGTGATAATTCAAAGATATCATGGACGCAGGTGGAAACAGGATCTTCAATTACATGGAAATATCCGAGTGTTATATTAAAAGGTGATAACTCGATCGGTGAGTTTTATTCTGTAGCTCTGACCAATAATCATCAGCAGGCAGACACAGGCACCAAGATGCTTCATCTTGGTAAGAATACGAAAAGCAGAATTGTATCAAAAGGAATTTCAGCAGGGAAGAGTAACAACAGTTATAGAGGTCTGGTGGAAGTCAGTAAACGCGCCGATAATGCGCGTAATTTTTCGCAGTGTGATTCTCTTCTGATGGGTGACAAATGCGGAGCTCATACTTTTCCATATTTTGAAATAAAGAACACAAGCGCGCATGTCGAACATGAAGCAACCACTTCAAAGATTGGTGAGGACATTATGTTTTATTGTAATCAGAGGGGGATTTCGGAGGAAGATGCAGTTGCGCTGATAGTGAATGGATATGCTAAGGAGGTGTTGAATCAGCTGCCGATGGAGTTTGCGGTGGAAGCGCAGAAGCTACTGGCTATTTCTCTAGAGGGAAGTGTTGGGTAGATTTCCAGCCTGATTTACCACTAAGGCACTAAGTCACAAAGGTCACTAAGAGAAAGAAAGGATAAGAATGAATAAGTTTGATAAACTTTCTAACGAAGAGGAAAAGAATTGGAAAAGAGATTGTTGATTGTGCATATAAAGTACATGTTAAACTTGGACCGGGATTGTTAGAAAAAATATATGAAACATGTTTTTGTCACGAACTCAGAAAGAAGAATTTAAAAGTATTATCTCAAATTCGAGTTCCGATTAAATATGACGGATTGACTTTCGATGAAGGTTTTCGAATTGATGTCTTAGTTGAAGATAAAGTCGTTTGTGCATTAAAAGCAGTAAATGAAATGAATCCGGTTTTCGAAGCTCAATTATTAACGCATTTAAAACTTACTAAAAAACGATCGGGATATCTGATAAATTTTAATGTTCCACTTATTAAAAACGGTATTAAAAGAATTATTTTATAAATTAATATTAACAAAGTAAGCTCAAGACCTTATTAGTGTCTTAGTGTCTTTGTGGTAAAAAAACGGTAGATAAAAAAATGTTAGAGATAAAAAACTTAAAAGCAAAAGTAGAAACCGACGAGGGCGGTAAGGATATTTTAAAGGGACTGAATCTTGAGGTAAAAGCAGGCGAGGTTCATGCAATAATGGGACCAAACGGTTCCGGTAAAAGCACACTCGCATCTGTGATCACAGGCCGCGAGGGATATGAAGTTCAGGGAGGTGAAGTATTGTTTGAAGGAAATGATCTTCTTGAGCTCTCACCCGAAGACAGAGCACGCGCAGGGATCTTTCTTGCGTTTCAGTATCCTGTGGAAATTCCCGGAGTATCGAACACAAATTTCTTAAAGACAGCTATCAATGAGATAAGGAAATCAAGAGGTGAGGAAGCAATGAGTTCGGTTGATTTTCTTAAGATGATAAAAGAGAAAGCTAAATTTGTTGAGATCGAGCCTGAAATGCTCAGCCGGTATGTAAATGTCGGATTCTCCGGCGGTGAGAAAAAGCGTAATGAGATCTTTCAGCTTGCAATGCTGAATCCTAAACTATCCATACTTGATGAAACTGATTCGGGACTAGATATAGATGCTCTCAGAGTCGTTGCCAATGGTGTCAACAAACTTAGAACAAAAGATAATGCATTCATAGTAATTACACATTATCAGAGACTTTTAAATTATATCGTACCAGATCATGTGCATGTAATGTTTCAGGGTAAGATTGTAAAATCAGGCGGTAAAGAGCTGGCGTTGCATCTGGAAGAGTTTGGATATGATAAGATAGATGAAATAAAAGAAGAAGCTGCGGTTTAGCGAAAAACGCATTTACCATTAAGGCACAAAACCACAAAGAAAAATTTATAGAAGTTTATTTTTGAAGTTTTATGTCTATAAGCAAATGCTTATAAAACTTTGTGTCTTTGTGTCTTAGTGGTAAAACATATTTTGCAATAAGGAAAGTGAAAATTAATTTTTCAAAATAAATATTTAATGGAAAAAATATCAACAGAGAACATTGATCTAAAGATAAAGCTTGTAGAAGATTTTAATAATCTCGAAGTGAATCTTAATGGTGAATCAAAAAATAATATTCATAAGATAAGACAGAATGCTATAGCATCATTTGAGGAACTGGGATTTCCGGTTAAAAGAATGGAAGAATGGAAATACACAAATCTTAAACCTGTGCTGAAGCATGATTTTAAAACTGTCTTCGAACCGGCTAAGACTCAGTTAAAGAGAAAAGATCTGGAGAAATATCTGGTCGAAGGACTGAAAGTGAATTTACTTGTATTCATAAACGGTCAGTTCAATGAAAAGCTTTCGACTATAGTTACAAGGAGTGAAAAAGTTTTCATAGGCAGCTTTTCCGAAGGAAGGATCAGTTACAGTAATATTGTCGAAAAGCATTTTTCAAAATATGCCGATTATAAAAACCGGAGTCTGACAGCATTGAATACTGCGTTTGCAAAAGACGGTGCATTTATTTATATACAAAAAGGAATTCAGGTAGCTGAACCGATTCATATTCTGAATATAGCTGATGCAACAGATGAAAGCATTATGGCACAGCCGAGAAATTTATTCATTGCAGAAGAAGGTTCGGAAGTTAAGATCATTGAAGATTATCATTCCCGTGGAGAAAATTACAGCTTTACGAATGTAGTGACGGAAATATACTGCGCTCCGAATGCAAGACTTGACAGATATAAGATTCAGAATGATAATGAAAAGGCTTATCACGTCGGAACGACTCAGGTACAACAGGAGAAGGACAGTTATTTTTCAGATACAACGATCTCATGGGGCGGGGCAATTACACGAAATGATCTAAATGCAGTTTTTAACGGAACGAATACCGAATGTCACTTTTACGGTTTGTATCTGCTGACGGGAAAGCAGCATGTAGATAATCACACGCTTGCCGATCATAAAATGCCGCATTGTTACAGTAATGAACTTTACAAAGGAATCATAGATGACAATGCTACAGGTGTTTTCAATGGTAAGATATTGGTAAGGGAAGATGCACAGAAGACGAATGCATATCAGTCAAACGGGAACATACTTTTATCAGAAGACGCGACTATATATTCAAAGCCGCAGCTTGAGATATTTGCGGATGATGTGAAGTGCAGTCACGGCGCGACTACAGGTCAGCTTAATAAAGAAGAAATGTTTTATCTTCGTGCAAGAGGCATAGGAAAAGATGAAGCGAGAATTTTATTGCTGAATGCATTTGCAGGAGATGTTATGGATTCGGTGAAGATAGATGAGCTGAGGGAGAAGCTGAAGAAAGATTTGTCACAAAAATTGATTAGGGAAAATTAACAGATACAAATTATGAGCCCTGAAAACTCAGAAATAAATACTGAAGAAGTGAAAACGCCAATAAATTTTGATGTTGATTCATTAAGGGAACAATTCCCAATCCTCCGGCAAACACTGAACGGAAAACCTCTTGTCTATTT
>CALMST010000223.1 GCA_937872315.1 uncultured Ignavibacteria bacterium
ACTTAATACTTAATACTTAATACTTAATACTAAATGAATTACTGGTTATTAAAAACCGAACCATCAGTATACAGTTATGATGATCTTGTTAAAGATAAAAAAACGGTATGGGACGGTGTTGGTCACAATACTGCATTGATCAATATCAGAAATGCCAGAAAGGGTGATCTTGCTTTTATTTACCATACAGGAACTGAAAGACAGGTTGTAGGTATTTCGGAGATCATTTCGGATCCGTATAAAGATCCGAAATCCGATAATTCAAAGATGGCAGTATTTGATGTCAAGCCGGTGAGTAAACTGGCAAATCCTGTTACTTTGGCTCAGATAAAAGCAGATAAAAAATTTTCGGAATTCAGACTTGTAAAGGAAAGCAGATTATCCGTTGTTTCAGTTCCGGAAAATATCTGGAAAGAGATCATTAAAATGGGAAAGTAATATAATTTATCAATTAAGAATTTTTACTCTGCAATTAACTTAGGCGTAGGCTCAAAAATTTTTATAAAGAAATTGATTACTTAAAAATTTATATTGCAGTTCTAATTCAGAGAGTTGTCCGAGTGGTTGAAGGAGCACGCCTGGAAAGTGTGTTAGCGTCACAAGCGCTACGAGGGTTCGAATCCCTCACTCTCTGCATAGTTTTGTATCATTTTTTCTAATACGAAGGTTACTTCTAAAATTCTTAATTCTTAATTCCTAATTCTAAATTCGTAATTAAAAAGCCGGAGAGGTGGCAGAGTGGTCGAATGCGGCGGTCTCGAAAACCGTTATAGGGGCAACTCTATCGAGGGTTCGAATCCCTCCTTCTCCGCAGAATAATTAACAATGGATTTAAAATTAACAAAATACCTGTTTTGATGGATCAATAAAAATAAAACAGGATATTTGAATTTTTTACTTATCTTATCATTGATTTTCAAATCGATAAATAGTATTTTGGAAGTTCAACAAATTTTATATATGAAATCCGGAATAAAAAAAACAAACAGAACGACAAAATTCGCAACAAGATCTGAAAACAATAACAACTGGCTTATTGTTGATGCCGAAGAAAAAGTACTCGGAAGATTAGCAAGTGAAATAGCCAAGAGAATTAGAGGGAAATATAACCCTCAGTACACTCCGAATGCTGATACAGGTGACTGGGTTGTAGTTATCAATGCCGAGAAAGTTAAATTAACCGGCAAAAGAGCAGATCAGAAAGAATATCTTACACATTCCCTATACCCGGGCGGACAAAAATCCAGAACTTTCAAGGAAATGATCGAAAAGCATCCTGACAGAGTTATTACTCTTGCTGTAAAAAGAATGCTGCCTAAGACAAAATTAGGAAGTAAGCTTATAAGCAAACTAAAAGTTTACAAAGGTGATGCGCATCCGCATTCAGCGCAGAATCCGGTAGTATTGGAAGTATAAAAATAATTTTAATATATCTAAATTTAAATGAGCACAAATTCAACATTAAAAGTAGGCAGAAGAAAGACAGCTACAGCCAGGGTCTTAATGAAAGCAGGCAACGGGGCGATCATTATCAACAAAAAAGATGCAAAGGATTATTTCAGAACTCAGAATCTTTTTGAAGAAGTAATGCATCCCCTTAAAGCAACAGATACTGTGGGCAAATATGATCTTAGTATTATTGTAAGCGGAGGCGGATTTACTGGCCAGGCAGGTGCAATCAAGCTTGCAATATCAAGAGCTTTGGTAGAAAATGATGCTGAAATGAAGAGCACTTTGAGAAAAGAAGGCTTGATGACCAGAGATCCGAGAGCAGTTGAAAGAAAAAAGTGCGGTCAGCCGAAAGCAAGAAAGAAATTTCAATTTTCCAAGAGATAGGATTTTTTTAAACATATTTTATAAAAAAGCATATTCCTTGATTTCGATTTACTTGTGTCTCTTTGAAATTAACAGAGATGTAAACCGGAAAATGACAGGAATAGAAGAAAAAACAAAAGTCAACTCATTAAAAAATTGGTTTTAAAACCAATCATTAATTTTCCGGTAATACGGAAAACTTTTCTGCAGTATTCATATTGATTATCGTTTCAGATGATCAGATGTTTATCACAAAAGCAGGTTTGACTTTCTAAAAACAATAGGAGGATAAAATCTTGGCAACAGTAAAAATCGAAGATCTATTATTAGCAGGTTCACATTTTGGTCACCTTACAAGAAGGTGGGATCCGAAAATGAAGAAGTACATCTTCATGGAAAGAAATGGTATCCATATAATTGATCTTAAAAAAACACTTGACTTGCTTCTCGAAGCATGTAATTCAATTTCAAAAATTTCCTCAGAAGGGAAAAAGATATTATTTGTCGGTACCAAAAAGCAGGCGAAGCAGATAATCAAAGACGAAGCTGAGCGTTGCGGAGCATTTTATGTCTGTGAAAGATGGCTCGGAGGTATGCTTACAAATTTTAATACTGTAAGAAAAAGTATTAAAAAACTTACAAACATTCAAAAGATGGAATCGGATGGTACGATTGATAAGTTTGTAAAAAAGGAAAGGCTTATCATGTCAAGAGACCGTGAGAAACTTGAAAAAGTATTAAACGGTATTGTAAGCATGACAAGACTTCCCGGAGCAATATTCGTCGTGGATATCAAAAAGGAACACATTGCAATAAGTGAGGCAAAGAAACTAAATATTCCTGTCTATGCTATTGTGGATACGAATTGTGACCCTGATCTTGTTGATTATCCGATCCCCGCAAATGATGATGCAGTTAAATCAATTGAAATTATTCTGAGAGCAATTTCTGATGCAGTAATCGATGGCGGTAATATTGCAAAAATTAAACAGGAAGATGAATCAGCGGAAATGAAAGAAAAAATGGAACAAGCTTAATTAATAATAAATAAAATTTTAAATGGAAATTACATTAGAACTAATAAAAGAATTAAGAAATAAAACAGGCGCAGGAATAAATGACTGTAAGAAAGCTCTTACAGAAGCGGATGGTAATATGGAAAAAGCTATAGAGCTGCTCAGAAAAAAAGGTGCGGCTATGGCAGTAAAAAGAGCGGATAAAATAGCGAATGAAGGAGCCATTAAATCCAAAATATCGGATGATAAAAAAACCGGCGCTATAATAGAAGTTAACTGTGAAACTGATTTTGTTTCCAAAGGTGATGAATATCAAAAATTTGCAGACAGCATTGCAGCTGCGGCATTGAATAATGATACAGATGATATTGAAAAAATACTATCTTCTAAAGTTAATGATAAACTTACGGTAAAAGAAACAATTGATGAGATCATGGGAAAGGTCGGCGAGAAAACAGAATTAAAAAGAGCAAAGATCCTGAAATCTCAGGATGGTTTTGTTGCTGATTATATTCATTTCGGAAGCAAACTTGGTGCACTTGTTGCATTAAAAGGTACTCTGACAGATGAATCCGAAAAACTCGGAAAGAGTCTTGCTATGCAGATCGTTGCTATGAATCCTCAGGCAATAGACAGGTCAGGCATATCTCAGGAAGTAATAAATAAGGAAAAAGATATATACATGACAGTGGCAAAAAATGAAAAGAAGCCTGATAATATTGCTGAGACTATTGTTAATAATAAAATTGAAAGATTCTATCAGGATAATTGTCTTGTAGAACAGGAATATATTAATGAGTCAGGAAAGTCAATAAAAGATCTGCTGGCTGAATTCAATAAAAAGAATAATAACACTCTTGAGATCACAGATATGGTAAGATTTCAACTGGGTGCTTAATTAAACACATCACATATTGTCTCTGAAATATAACAGAATACTACTTAAGTTAAGCGGTGAATCCCTGATGGGAAATCAGAGCTTTGGCATAGATTCAGATGTTCTTGAAAATATTTCAGATGAAGTTCTGAAAGTGGTAAAGCTTGGTGTTGAAACCGGTATCGTGATCGGTGGCGGTAATATCTACAGAGGTTTATCAGCTCATAAACAGGGGATTGACAGAGTTACTGGTGATCAGATGGGTATGCTTGCAACTGTTATTAATTCTCTTGCTTTGCAGAATGCGCTTGAGAAAAGAGGTATCTACACAAGGGTACAGTCGGCAATTAAAATGGATGAAATTGCCGAACCTTTTATATTAAGAAAAGCGGTAAGACATCTTGAAAAAAAACGGGTTGTGATCTTTTCGTCAGGAACAGGCAGTCCTTATTTTACCACTGATACTGCTGCTGCTTTAAGATCAATTGAAGTTAAAGCGGATGTTATAATTAAAGGCACCAGAGTTGACGGAGTTTATGACTGTGATCCGGAAAAATTCGAAAAAGCAAAGATGTTTAAAAAACTTACCTATACACAGGTTCTTGAAAAAGATCTCAGAGTAATGGACCTTACAGCGATCACCTTATGTCAGGAAAACAAACTTCCGATAAAAGTATTCAATATGAATAAAAAAAATAATCTTATCAAACTTGTATCCGGTGAGAATATCGGTACTTTGATAAGTTAATTTTAAAAATAATTTTTAAGCAATATGATTAAAGATATATTAAAAGGTTCTTCTGAAAAAATGGATAAAGCTGTAGAACATGTCAGAAACGAACTTGTTAAAATCAGAACCGGGAAAGCCACAACAAATTTACTCGATGGCATTAAAGTAGATTATTATGGAACACCTACACCTTTAAATCAACTTGGAAATGTTAGCACACCGGATTATCATACCATTACGATTCAGGCATGGGATAAATCAGCAGTACCGCTGATAGAAAAAGCAGTTCAGGCTGCCAATCTCGGATTGAATCCGTCAAATGACGGAACTCTTATAAGGATCCCTATACCTGCATTGAATGAAGAAAGAAGAAAAGAGATAGTTAAACTTGTCAAAAAGTTTGCAGAAGACGGTAAAATTGCAGTAAGAAATATCAGGAGAGATTCTATTGAACATTTGAAGAAAACTGAGAAGGATGAGCATATTTCCGAAGATGAAAGAAAAACAGCAGAAGCAGATGTACAGAAGTTAACTGACAAACACATAAAGGACATAGATGATCTTATAGTTATCAAGGAAAAAGAGATCATGGAAGTCTAATATATTATTTTACCATGCGGACTTTCTGGTTTGTGATATACAATTTCTTAGGAGTTCCGGCTTTATGGCTGATATTCTTTGTCTATTCAGTATTTAATTCTAAAGTAAAAGAAGGTTTTAAAAGCAGAAGAGATTTATTCAGTAAACTGGATGAATCTCTTTCGCATTTGAATGAAAATCCAGATGACAAAAAAAAGAAAAGAGTACTAATTCATTCATCTTCTCTGGGTGAATATCAACAGGCAATCCCCCTTGCTGAAGAACTTGTAAAAAAAGATTACAACGTAATGCTTTCATTTTTCTCGCCGTCAGGTTATAATAACTCAAAAGTCAATGACCCGAATGTGATCAAAACATACTTGCCATTTGATTCATATTTTAAAGAGAAAAGATTTCTTGATAAAACAGATCCGGAAATAATCGTATTCATGCGGTATGACCTTTGGTTTAATCTTATTTATAATGCGAATAAGAGAAATATAAAAACAGTGCTTGCAAATGCCCGTTATGATGAGAACGATAAAACATGGAATATTCCTGTCATCAGTTCATTTAAAAAAACTCTATATGGTATGATCCGTGAAATATTTGTTATAGATAATTATGATGAGGAAAATTATTCTAAAAAACTTTCCGAAGAAGATGTAAATATTGTCAGGATCGGAGATTCAAAATTTGAAAGAGTGTATCAGACTGTAAAAAGGCATTCAGAAGATGATAATATTCTTCCTGATAAAATATCAAAAGACAAGAAACTGTTTGTAATGGGAAGTTCATGGAAAGATGACGAAGAAATTATTTTCCCTGCTATTGAAAAGATACTTGAATATGAAAAAGATCTGCTTGTTCTTCTTGTTCCGCACGAACCAAAAGAGACAAAGATCACAGCTATAGAAAAACTTATAGAAAGTAAATACTGGAATATAAGAAGTATTCGTTATTCAGAACTGGGACAGTATGAAAATGAGAATATGATAATCATAGATAAAATCGGAATACTTTCCAGACTCTATGCAAAAGCATATTTGAGTTATGTCGGAGGAGGATTTAAAACGGGACTTCATAATATTCTTGAACCTGCTATATTTAACATGCCTGTTCTATTTTCAAATATTGTGAAAAATTCTGACGAAGATGAAGAATTAATAAAGAACGGTTGCGGTATAGTTATTACTGATACCAAGCAATTTTACAGAGTATTCAGAAAACTGTTAAGTGACAGAAAATACAGGGATGAAATTGGAGAGAAATGTAAATTTGTATTTGAGAATAAGATAGGAGTTTCAGAAAAAATAGTTGATAAAATTACTAAAGCATAAATAATATGTTCATCAGAAAAAATTTTATAGAAGAATCATTAAATGAAAGTGCAGCAACTAAAAAGCTGATGCTTGAGAAAAATTTTGAAGAGATCAGTGAAGCAGCTGATGTTCTGATAGGTGTTGTGAAAACCGGCAGAAAGATCATGTTTATCGGTAATGGAGGCAGCGCAGCTGATTCGCAGCATCTTGCCACCGAATTTGTTATACGTCTTTCACACGATCTGGACAGACCTTCTATTGCTGCAATAGCATTAACAACTGATACATCAATGCTGACTGCAGGCGGAAATGACATAGGATTTGAAAATGTTTTTGCAAGAAATATTGAAGGTCTGGGTAATGAAGGAGATGCCCTGGTTTGTATTTCTACCAGCGGAAATTCACCTAACATTCTGAAAGCAGTTGAAAAAGCTAAAGAAAAAAAGATCATTACAATTGGTTTTCTCGGAAAAGACGGCGGTAAATTAATTAAGAAATGTGATTACTCCGTGTTGATCCCTTCAGATAATACTCAAAGGATTCAGGAAGGACATATAACAGCAGGACATATAATATGTGAGATCGTCGAGAGAGAATTGTTTTCCTGAATTTTTAAAAACTTGAGGATACTTCCTTCGGATACACGCTCTTGCTTCCGCTGTAATCCTCCGCACTGAAAAAATATTTTGCCTTATAAAGATCGGGAACATTTTCTATTAATGCAGAATATTTTCCTGAATTATTCTGATCCCCGTTTGGCTCTTTTAAAGTCATGGCAATACTCTCATAATTTGAACCACCGTCAAGTGAATAATTAAATCTTACACTGACTGGATCGATCAGATCTTTTGAAGCAAGATAGGTAGAGACTTCTGTACCTTTACCTGTTACATTGAATTCAGGTGTATTGCTCCAAGCAGGTCCGTTGTAAAGTAATGCATCATAAGCATTTACAATGCCCCAGCCGAGAATGTTGTTTGGATTACCGGATAAACTTGCAGTATTTCTGATTGCATCTCTTACCTGCAGTGGAGTGAGTTCGGGATGAACAGACAAGATCATGGCGCAAATTCCGGCAGTGATCGGAGTGGAAAATGAAGTACCGTTTGCATAAGAATAAGTAGAATCATTTCCCGATATTTCTTCAGCAACCGCATTATAGATATAAACACCCGGCGCTACCACGTCAGGTTTGGTTCTGCCGTCACTTGTCGGACCGTTTGATGTGAAACTTGCGGGATTTCCGGAAAAGGTAATAGCTCCTACCGAAATTATTGAATCAGCATCTGCAGCAGATCCCAGAGATGGTATTGTTGTCTGATCATAATTTCCCATTGCCTGACAGACAACAACTCCCAGGTGTGCCAATCGTGTTGCAGCTATTGATGTAAGGGCAGTTTTGCCGTTAAAATCACCATACTCGTATGAATTGATCTCATAAGGGCTGTCAAATTTCTTATAAATAAGAGAACTTGTTACTATATCAACACCTTTTGCTTCTGCCCATTCGGAAGCTTCAAGAAAAAAATCTTCTTCCATCGGAGTTTCACTTGATACATACTCTGTCTTGGCAAGAAGTATTTCTGAATCAAACGCGGGACTGACAAGTTTTCCGTTCTTAAATCCGCTCATAGTAGAAAGCGTTGATGTACCATGAGCTCCCTGAGTTTTTATATCATTGTACTTCTGGTTTTTTTCTGCAAAAGTATTTTCGTCTTTATTTATAAAATCAAATTCTCCCGTGACATTCAGACCTCTTAATGATTCGTGATCTTTCCAGTTGAATCCGTCATCAAAACTTGCAATCATAACACCTTTGCCTGTTATGTTTAGATTATGCACTTTCGGAACATTAACAGTCTCCATTTGCTTATATGAATTTCCGTAATCAAATTTGTTATTGCTTGTATCAGTATCAGATTGACCGGTTAGCTGCGAGTTTTTCTCATGCTGTATAAATAATTTTTTCACTGTATTTACTTTATCTACATATTCGAGCTTTTCAATTTCCCTAACCTGCTTTTTAGTAAGATAGGCACTCACACCATTCATCCATCTGGATACAGCTATGATATCAATACCTGAGTTCTTTATGCCGCTTACATAGCTTTTTTCAACAGGAAGATCAGCGAAACTGATCAGTTCATTTTCGTTTAATACTTTCAGCCTTCTGTTTATTGCTCTTTCACTTAATATTGATTTTCCGGTTTCATAAGCATTATCACCCGGAACAATTATATCCTGAGGTTTGAATTCTCCCTTATCCTTAAAAATTATAAAATATTTCGAGTCAGCTTTTTCCTGTGAAACAGATGTTCCGGCAAAAGTAAAAAATAAAATTATGGTTATTAATTTTGAAATCATTTTCCTATATGATTATAAATCCGGTGTGATATTAAAACAGGGAATAAACCTAATTTATTCCCTGAATAATTTAGATTTATTTAATTAAAAAATTACATTGAATAATTTTCAAGATAATGAGCGATCCTCATAGTAAACATACCGCCAAGTGCTCCATCTACTAATCTGTGATCAAATGACAGAGTCATTATCATTGTTTTTCTCGGGACTACAAAATCACCTTCCTGAGTCTCTATAACAACCGGTCTTTTCTTTATAGATCCAAGTCCCAGTATTGCTACCTGTGGCTGATTGATAATAGGAATTCCTATGTCATTTCCGAACACTCCGAAATTGGTAAGTGAAAAAGTACCTCCCTGAATTTCATTAAGTGTAAGCTTTTTTATTCTTGCTCTTTTTGCAAGATCATTAAGACTTCTGGCAATTCCGATCAGATTCATTCCGTCTGCATTATGTATCACGGGAACAATAAGTCCTCCGTTATTCATTGCAACAGCAATTCCAAGATTAATCGTGTTTCTTGTAATTGCTTTGTAAGGTGTAACTGAATCATCTATAATTGAATTTACAAGAGGGAAATCCTTTAATGCCTTCACAACTGCTTCACAGATAAATGGCATATATGTAAGTTTAAATCCTTCTTTTTGTAAAAATTCATCTCCCATTGAAAGTCTGACCTTGTCAATATTTGTCATATCACATTCAGCAATAGCCTGTACATGAGGAGAAACTCTTTTCGAAACGATCATGTGCTCTGCCATTTTTTGTCTGACATTGTCAAACTCCATGACTGAAAGTCCCTCTTCATTATAATCAATGGAATGTTTTGGCAATTCGATCTTTTTCTCTTCCGTGGAAACAACCTTTGGTTCAGCTTTTGGTGTCTGCGGCTCAGTTTGCTTTACCGGAGTTTGAGCTGAAGATGAAGAAACAGGCTGCGAAGATCTTGTCTGTAAATAATTCAAGATATCCTTTTTTGAAACTCTTCCCCCTACTCCTGTTCCTGAAATTTTTTCAAGCTCAGCAATTCCGATCCCTTCTTTCTGTGCAATGTTTAATACAAGAGGGGAATAAAATTTACCTTCTCCGTTAGATGAGTGTGCGGGATCTTCTGTAGTTTTTTCTTCTTTAATTTCTGCTGCAGGTTCATCGAGCTTGATCTCAACTTTTTTATCTGCAACTTTTTCTTTAGGCTCTTCTGCAGATGAAGATGATCCGTTGGAATTCAGTTTTGCAATTACTTTGCCTACTTCTACTACATCGCCTTCATTGAACAATAATTCAGATACTACTCCTGCTTCCGGTGAAGGTACTTCTGTATCGACTTTATCTGTTGATATCTCAAGGATAGTCTCATCCACATCAACTTTATCACCCGGTTGCTTATGCCATTTGAGAATTGTTCCTTCCATTATGGACTCTCCCATTTTTGGCATTATTATATCTACACTCATATTATAAGGTTATAAATTTATTTAATTTTTAGGTTTTTTTCAGATATTCAAAATACAAATATGAATCAACGCTTTCAATTCAATCTCCTTTATCAACGTCAAAAAGTGAACTTATGGATTTATTCTTATTTGTTCTCCAGATCGATTCAGCAAAGATGCCTGATACTGAAACAACTTCAATTTTTTTTGAAGTATGGGTAAGAGGAAGAGTATCAGCAACGAATAATTTTTTTAATGGTGAACTGTTAATTCTTTTAAGGGATTCTCCTGAAAAAACCGCATGTGTACAGGCGCCATAAATATCTCCGGCTCCGTTTTTATTTAAAGCATTTACTGCATTTACAAAAGTTCCACCGGTATCTATCAGGTCATCAAGAATCAGAATATTCTTGCCTCTGACCTCACCGATTATGTTCATTATCTCGGCTACATTTGGTTTGGGTCTTCTTTTATCAATAAGTATAAGATCACAATGAAGTCTCTTAGCATAAGCTCTTGCCATTTTAATTCCGCCTACATCAGGAGAAGCTACACCGAGATTCGGAATTTTCATTTTACGGAATTTTTTCATGAATACAGCCGAGCCGTATAAATGATCTACGGGAATATCAAAAAATCCCTGAAGCTGTGAAGCATGCAGATCCATCGTGATAACTCTGTCTGCACCTGCTTTTGTAATGAGATTTGCTACGAGTTTTGCAGTAATAGCTACTCTCGGCTGATCTTTTCTGTCCTGTCTGGCGTAACCAAAATAAGGTATAACAGCTGTCACTCTTCTAGCTGAGGCGCGCTTTGCCGCATCTATCATTATAAGCAATTCCATCAGATTATCTGCGGGTGGAATTGTTGATTGAATGATAAAAACATCACTGCCTCTCACATTCTCATTATATTTTACCCAGATTTCCCCGTCCGAAAAAGTTTCTATAGAACACTTTCCCAGATTACTTTTTAAGTCATGCGCAATTTTTTTCCCAAGGTATTCGGAATATCGTCCCGCAAAGATTTTAAGATCAGACATTTATATTATTTTGATGCATTAAGAGGTAAAGCAAATTAGGAAAATATGATTTATAAATCAATTTAGTTTAAGGAAATTATGAATAAAAATGACCGGAAAAAAACCGTCTTAAATGAAGGATTAATTGTTTTTTAAACAGGATTGATCTCAAAAGAAGGTTCATTTGCAAGTTCTGTTTCGTCTTCTGCTATTTTGACTTTTTTACTAGAAATATAAGAATATAAAGATGGTACAATGTAGAGTGTTAAAAACCCTGAAAAGATGAGTCCGCCTACAACTGCAATTCCAAGTGATATACGGCTTCCTGCTCCTAAGCCTAATGCAATTGGAAATATTCCCAGTATGGTAGAGAGAGTTGTCATGAGTATTGGCCTGAATCTCTGTTCGGCTGATAATTTTACCGCTTCAAGTCTGTCTAACCCCGCTGCCTTTTTTTGATTTGCAAATTCAACAATAAGAATAGCGTTCTTGGTAACCAGTCCGACCAGCATGATCATGCCTATCTGACTGAATATATTTATTGACATGTCAAAATACCATAATGACAGCAATGCGCCTGCAATAGCAAGAGGTACGGTAATAATAATAATAAATGGATCAACAAAACTTTCAAACTGCGCTGATAGAACCAGATAGATAAGTACAATTGAAAAAAAGAATACATAAAGCAGGCTTGATGAACTCTCTTCAAAATCTTTTGACTGACCGGAAAATGATGTGAAAAAATTCTCATCCAGAACTTTTTCTGCTATCTCTTTCATAGCGGCATTTCCGTCTCCCAGAGTATATCCCGGTTTTAAGCCTGCAGAGATAGTAGCCGATACATTCCTGTTGTATCTGAATCTTGATGTCGGTACCGCAGTCTCTTCAAGTTTTACAAGATTTTCAAGCTGTATCATTTCACCGTTTCTGTTTTTTACGAACAATGATCTGAGATCAGAAGGTTTGTCTCTGTACTCTCTGTCAAGCTGACCGATCACTTCATACTGTTTTCCGTCTCTTAAAAAATACCCCATCCTCTGCCCGCCAAAAGCAGACTGCAGAGTCTTTCCGATATCTTCAACGGATACCTGCATATCAGCAGCTCTGTCTCTGTCTATTGTTAATGAGATCTCTGGTTTATTGATCTTAAGATTTACATCTGCAAACAGAATTCTCGGGTCATTGTTTGCTTCTTCCATAAAAGCAGGAAGTATATCCACAAGTTTATCATAGCTTAAGGCTTCAATTACAAACTGAACAGGCAATCCTCCGAACCTGCTTCCAATTGTCGGTGGTTGGGATATAGAAGCTCTTACTCCGGTGAACTGATCTATCTCTCCTGACAGTTGTTTGAATATCTCATCAGCCGTCCTGATCCGGTTCTCCGGTTCTGTCAGATACACACTTATCACACCTGAATTAACAGAAGTATTTCCACCACCTCCGGCTACTATTTCTATAGGATAATATGTTTCCGCAACAGAATCTATAACATACTGTCCGATCTCTCTGATATATTTATTTGTGAATTCATATGACGATCCTTCCGGCGCTGTTACGGCAATTCTGATATTGGATCTGTCCTCAAGCGGTGCAAGCTCTGATTTCAATTTTGTGCCCATCCAGAATATAAGACCAAATACTCCGATCATTATAAAAAAACTTACCCATCTTACACTCATAAAGTATTCAAGTGATTTCTTGTATAAATTTCCCAGACCTACAAAAAAAGGTTCTGTGGTTTTATAAAACCATCCCGGCTCATGCTGTCTGAGCAATCTTGAACTTAACATCGGACTTAATGTAAGGGCAACAAATGCCGAGATCAGAACCGATCCGGCAATTACAACTGCAAACTCCCTGAAGAGTCTTCCTGTCAGTCCCTGTAAAAACATTATCGGAAGAAAAACAGCAGCGAGTGTTATGGTAGTGGATACTACGGCAAAGAAAATTTCTCTTGATCCCTTGTAAGCCGCCTGCATAGGGGACATGCCCTGCTCAATCTTTGAATAAATGTTTTCCAGTACCACGATCGCATCATCGCATACCAGTCCTATGGAAAGTATGACCCCAAAAAGAGTCAGTACATTGATAGAATAATCAGCAAGATATAAAATAAAAAAAGTAGCCAGTATGGAAACAGGTATTGCTACTACAGGAATGAATGTAGATCTCCAGTCTCTGAGAAATAAAAATATAATTAGTACAACCAGTCCGAATGCTATGAAAATTGTTTCCTCCACTTCAAAAACTGTCTTTCTGACAAAAGTTGTAAAATCATAGATCACATTTGCTTCTATCCCTTCGGGAAGATCTTTCTTGATTTCAGCAAATCTCTTATCGAATTCATCTGAGATCTGAAGCACGTTAGCTCCGGGCTGGGGTATTATCGCTACTGCAACGCCGGGCAATCCATAACCTCTTACTTCATTACGCTCATTTTCTGGTCCGTATTCTGCATATCCTACATCACTTAATCTGATAATATTTCCGTCGACATTCTTAATAATCAGATTATTGAATTCTTCAGGTTTTGAAAGTCTTCCAAATGTTTTTATGGTTAGCTCAGTATTGTCCCCTTCGATCCTTCCTGACGGAAGCTCAATGTTTTCTTTTGCAAGCACACTCTGTACATCTAGAGGTGTCATGTTATATGAATTCAGTTTATCCGGATTGAACCTCAGCCTCATTGAATATTTTCTTTCACCGAATATTCTTGTAGAACTTACACCCTTTATAGTCTGAATCTTCTCGGCTATTACATTGGATGCAAAATTGTTTACATCAAGCACATTTTTACTGTTACTGCTTACAAATACAATTATGATAGGAGTCGCATCAGCATCAGCTTTTTCAACACTGGGATTTTCTATGTCAGCAGGCAGCTGACTCAGTACTCTTGAAACTCTGTCTCTTACATCATTTGCAGCAGCATCAATGTCTTTGTCGAGATCAAACTCTACTCTTATCTGACTCCGCTGTTCACGGCTTGTACTGGACATGATCGAAATTCCGTCAATACCGTTGATAGATTGTTCGAGCGGTTCGGTGATCTGAGCTTCAATTACATCTGAGTTTGCTCCGGGAAAATTAGTTGTAACAGTTATTATCGGAGCATCAATGTTCGGATATTCCCTGACTTCAAGATTCACTAATCCAACGATACCAAAGAGCACCAGCACGATCGAAAGTACGATCGCAAGCACAGGTCTTTTTATACATACCGAGGATAAGGTCATATCTTAGTCTATTTTTATAATTTTAATTTTACTGTTGGGTTTGAGTCTGAGTATGTTTGTTGTAATGATCGTATCACCGCTTTTAAGCCCGGAAGTTATCTGAATTTCTTTATCTGTACGGACTCCTGTTTCTACATCCTTTGAAACAGCGATTCCGTTCTCAAAGACATAAACATTCTGTCCTTTTAATTTTGGAATAACTGCCTGAGTAGGGATCATTATTGCATCAGAGGTATTCTCAAGATTCAGTTTCACTTTTACAAATGAACCCGGAAGTAGTCTGTTTCCTTTGTTCCCGGAAACTGCTCTTACTACTATGCTTCTCGTTGCTTCATTTATTCTCGGATCAAATGAAGAAACCGTACCGGTGAATTCTTCATCATAACCTTCCACTTTATAATTTATTGTTTGTCCGGGTTTGAAAACGCTTATGAATTTTTCGGGAATGGAAAAATCTATTTTTACTTTTCCGATATCCTGAACAGTAGTAAGTATTACCGTGTTGTTTACCAGACTTCCAATGCTGACATTCCTGAAACCTGCAATGCCTGAGAATGGAGCGGTAATGCTCGTTTTGTCCAGTTCCACTTCGAGTACTTCAATATCCGCTCTGATCTTCTCAATATTTGTTTGTCTGACATCAAACTCTTCCTGAGTCAGGAGACCTTTATCAAGTAATGTCTGTTCTCTTTCCTGTTGCTTAAGATTCAGTTCTTCATCAAGATCAAGCTTTCTCAGACGGGCAAGTATATCAGAATCATCGAGTTTGAACATAACTTTTCCAGCCGGAACAAATCCGCCTTCTTTAAAATATATTCCCGTTATTTTTCTTGTTAGCTCGCTTCTTATCTGCACTTCTTCATTAGCATAAATAGTTCCTGAAGTGAGGATCTCGTTTTCGAGTTCGGTCGGCCGGACAATAAAAGCATCTGCTGAAACTTCCTGATCCTTGTTACCTCTTCCGCTGCCCTCTTGATTGCTGTTATTTTCAGAAAGCAATTTAGGAATGATCAATAAAGCCGCAATGACTATTAAAATAAGTATTACAGAAATGTTTCGTACGGGTTTGTTCAAATTATCTGATTAAAAGAATTTTGTAATATACTCTATCTGCTAATTTTAAAAAATGGTTAATAATTCCTTAAAATATATAAGATATTCCATATTTAACAGATGACAAAAGAAAACTGCAATTAGTTTAATAATTAATAAAAATTAATGTTCATGTTCCCAAAGTTACTCTTTCTTCATATCTGACTTCAGGTAAAACGTACCCTTAGAAACTACTTCCTCGACGGCTTTTATTTCCGTCGTCGTTGGTCACCAACGACAAAACCCTTGAATCAAACCCAACAGATCTTTCTCTAAAATTTGTCCGGGAAGTTGACTTAACTAGAAATAATTTAATTTTAGAACACCATTCTACGGTGAAAAATTATAGGCAAATATAACATGCCGTCCCTTCTGGACTTTTCTTCTTATCTTTATATTGCTACCGACATGCCGTACCTACGGGACGAATAAATGAATTGTTTAACTATCAACTATCAACCATCAATGCTCATGTCCCCCAAGCTCCTCTTTCTTTAATTCAGATTTCAGATAGAATGTACCTTTCGAAACAACTTCTTCGCCTGCTTTTATTTCTGTGACGGGATAGATCTCTGTGAACTGATCATCTGAAATTCCGGTCTTAACAATTACCTTCTTAAACACTATTCCCATTTCTTCTTTATGCTCTTCATCACTATGACCGTCTTCTTCTCCGTGTTCAGAATGATTCTCAATCATTTTCTTTTCATCTGTTTTCACAAATACATATTTATTCTCTCCTTCAGTTTCAATAGCTGACACAGGTACTGACCTTACGCTTTCATCCGTTACATATATTTTTGCAGTTACAAACATGAACGGATACAATTCCTGTGTCGAGTTGTTGACTGTCACTCTTACTTTCACAGATCTATTAACATCATCAAACACTTTGTTGACAAATGAGACTTTTCCTTCATAACTCCTGCCGGGATTCGAACCGGATTTTATAAAAACTTTCTGACCGGTTCTGACAAACTTCAGATCTTTTTCATAAATGCTGAGGTCAGCGAACAAAGAATTTGTATTCACAATATGAAACATATCCATTGACGGCTCGACATACTGACCGATCGTGATCATTCTTGAAACTACATTACCCGATATCGGAGCGGAGATACTATAACTTTTCTGCAGATCTGCAACTGAGTCAGTATAAATATTCTCAAGTCTGTTCTTCGAAATTTTATATCCTTTTAATTTTTCCTCGAGTGTTTTATAATTTGCCATTGCACTCTTATAATTGCTTTCTATCTCGGCTAAATTTTTCTTCGAGCCTATATTGTCACTGCTGAGCTTTTGATGCCTGTCATATTCCTGCTTTGCAAAATCAAATTTATTCTTTGCGTTTATATAATCCACCTGAACATTAATAAGATCAGGATTCTCAATGACAGCAAGTGTCTGCCCGGCTCTTACAAACGAACCTTCCTTGACATATATTCTTTTCACTCTTCCGGGAATGATGCTTCCGACTTTAGACTCATTATCCTGATTCATCATAAGCTCTCCATTGACTGCGATATAACCATTAATGTTCCGCGCTTCAATGCCGGAGAATTCTATTCCCATTAAATTTATTTGTTCCTGTGTTAAAGCAACTTCACCATTTATTTCTCCTTTATGTTCATCATGATCATCATGTCCCGCTTCTTTAGTAATATCTTCTTTGCTGTTGCAACCGATGATGGCAAAGCTAAAAGCAATATTAATAATAGTTAAAACAATTATTCTGTTTATATTTTTTATCATTTCTCTTCCCATTTCTCTTCTCATTTTTCTTGTCATTTCAGATCTCCCGCTGAGAGTTTCTCTAATTTAATTATTGACTGGTTGTAATTGTATAATGCTTTAAGATATTGTGTCTGAGTATCATAGGCAAGATTGAGCGACTGAAGATATTCAACATATCCGATCTCCCCTTCATCATAGCTTATTTTGGATTGTCTTAGAATTTCATCCGTTTCTTTTATAGCTTCTTCCCGGAAAAACTTTACCTGCCTTAGATTATTTTCGTATTCTTCAAACGTTACTTCGATCTGATTCTCCAATGATCTCTTCAAACTTAACTCTTCACTGGATGCGATCTGTAATTCATATTCCGACTCTTTTATATTACCCGAGTGATCCCACCAAAACCAAAGCGGAACTCCCAGCCCTACTTCCATTCCCCAGTAGTCATTCTGTCCGCCGATCTTTTGTCTGAAATATTTGAAAGATATATCAGGTAAAAGCTCACCTTTAGACAAAGACTTTTTATTCGAAAATTTTTCCTTCTCATATTGAATCATCTTAATTTCCGGGTTTGAACTAATTGCCATTTTGATTATAGAGTTTTTGGATAGCGATACATCTTTATAACTTAATTCTCCTGCAGGTAAAATTTCATAATCAACATTCATCAGATATTTCATCTCAGACTGTGCTGATCTGATCTCAGAGTTTAGATTCTTTATTCCATTTTCAAATTTTATTTTACCGACTTTTGCTCCCAGTACTTCAAGATTTGAAGACTCTCCTGCTTCATATTTTTTTTGTGCAGTTAATAAAAATGTCTCATAAATTTTCAAACTATTTTCAGAAGATCTTAAAAGCTCACTCAGAAGAAGAAGCTGATTGTAATTTAATTTAATTTTTTCTTTTATTCTGTTGATAGAGACATTCAGCTCTTCTTCAGCGACAAGGATCTGTGAACTCTGTAAATCGGATCTCAAAAAATAATTTATCGGGAATTCGAATTGCTGCTGAAACCCTATCTTTCTACTCTCGGCATTGCTGAGACTTCCCTGAACTCCTTCATATTCAACAAAAATTTCCGGTTTGGGAATATTAAAAGATTTTAAACTAATAGCCTCTTCTTTCTGAATATTCAGTTTTGCTGATTTAATAGTCTGATTATTTTCTATTGCTGTTTTTACTACTTCATCCAAAGTCATTTTTACAGGTGACTGCGAAAAAATTATTTTAGGTAAGAATAAAAACATTAAAACGATCAGTGTCTGATATATTTTTATGTTCATTTTGTTTATTAATATTTGTTTGTGATCCTTCACTCAGAATTAATGAGAATCAATCCAGCTGTTTAAGTCGCTCACCGGCTATCTTATTATATGGATCGATCGCAAGTGCTTTCTCCAGGATTTTCTTTGCTGATTTTTTATCATCTGTTTTAATATACAGTTCAGATACTTCGATCATAGCTTGAACGTTGTCAGGTTCATTCTGAATTGTCCGTTCGAGAATTATAATATTATCCTCATCGGTTCTTTCCTCAGGAGCTTTGTCATCTATAGAATGAATGTGATCAGGTATGACAGTGTGTTCATTTATACCGTTGATAATGTAAACGGCAAACAGAACTGCGAGTGCAGATACTGTCAATATTACTTTCTTGCTCTTTTTTACAGGTTTTGTTTCCATGATTATTTATTTTACTTTTAAAAAAATATATTAAGCTTTTTGTATATCAGATTCATAAATATTATGTTTGTTAATCATTCCGTATAGAACAGGAAGTACTATCAAAGTCAGTAAAGTAGAAGAGATCAGTCCGCCGATCACTACTGTAGCAAGAGGTCTCTGAACTTCCGCACCCGAGCCCGTTGACAATGCCATCGGTATAAATCCCAACGATGCAACCATTGCTGTCATTAAGATAGGTCTGAGTCTTGAAGTAGTTCCTTTTAGGATTCTTTTGTGAATGTCCTTTACACCTTCATCCTGAAGTCTGTTAAAGTATGCGATCATAACGATTCCATTTAAAACTGCTACTCCGAATAAAGCTATGAACCCTATACCGGCTGAGATACTGAACGGCAGATCCCTTACAACTAATGCAAATATCCCTCCCACCACCGCAAAAGGTATTCCGGAAAAGACAAGCAATCCTTGTTTAACTGAATTAAATGTTACAAATAATAATGCGAATATGAAAAATAGTGAAACAGGAACGGCTATCAATAATCTGTTTCTTGCGCTTTCAAGATTTTTAAACTGGCCTCCGTACTCGATCACATATCCGGGAAGAAGATCAAGTTGTGATTCAATTTTTGATTTTAGCTCATTCACAAAACTTTCTATATCCCGTCCTCTGACATTTCCCTGAATTACGATTCTTCTTTTCCCGTTGTCACGTGTGATCTCAGCAGGTCCTTCTTTTACTTCAATATCAGCTAGCTCCGATAAGGGTATCATTACATTATCAACCGATGCTACAAGTATGTTCCTGATGGAATTAATATCAGAAGTAAACTTTGGATCATACTTCAGCACTATGTCAAATTTCATATCTCCTTCGAATACAACACCGGATTCCTTTCCGGCAAGCGCTGTCTCGATCACATTATTCACTTCGTCAACATTGATCCCGTACTTAGAGATCTTCTCTCTGATGACCTTTATCTGAAGCTGAGGAAGACCTTCTACCTGCTGAACGGATACATCCTCTGAACCCTGCACCGAACTCATTATCGAAGCAACATCATTTCCCTTATTGGAAAGAATAGTGAGATCATCGCCAAATATTTTAACCGCAATGTCACCTCTTGCTCCGGATATGAGTTCATTGAATCTGAGCTCTATGGGTTGTGTAAATGAGATCCCGATTCCCGGAACTATTGAAAGTTCACTCTGGATTTTTTCTATAAGTTCATCCTTGGTCTCAGCAGATGTCCATTCATCATTCGGTTTTAAAATTACAATTACATCACTGAATTCCGGTCCCATTGGATCAGTCGCTAGCTCAGGAGCGCCGGTTTTTGTTACAACAGTTTTAACTTCAGGAAATTTTTTCATTAATATTTTCTCTACCTGCGTTCCTATGTTGATGGATTCAGTCAGTGAAACTCCGGGTAATCTGACGATCTGGTAAGCAAGATCACCTTCATCAAGCTTAGGAATGAACTCTCCTCCAAGCCGCGTAAATGTGATCAGACTTATGATCAGGAATATTAATGCAATGCAAACAGTGAGCTTCTTACTTCTCAAAGCAAGCTCAAGTGAAGGCACATAAATTTTTTTTAATTTTGTCATGATCTTATCAGCGAACGTTTCCTTTTCACTTAAGTCTCTTTTAAGTATAAGCGAACACATCATCGGTACATAAGTAATTGAAAGCAGCAATGCCCCGACAAGCGCGAATCCTACTGTGAATGCCATTGGCTTGAACATTTTCCCTTCTATTCCGCCTAGTGCAAAGATCGGAAGATATACTACTATAATAATGAGTACGCCAAAAATTGCTGACTTTATAATTGAAGTGGACGATGAGTATATGGTTTCATCAAATTCAGACTTTGTTAATGGATGCTTGTCAATATGGATCTTGGCAGCTATCGCGACTATCACAGACTCTACTATTATCACAGCACCGTCGACTATCAGTCCAAAATCAATTGCGCCAAGCGACATCAGATTTCCTGATACATTGAACAGATACATCATTATAACTGCAAAGAGCATGGATAAAGGAATTACAGATGCGACAATGAATCCAGCTCTGAGATTTCCGAGAAGTAATATCAGAACCAGTATCACAATTAACCCGCCCTCAATAAGGTTGGTCTTAACAGTGCTGATAGTCTTGTCGATCAGATCTTCACGGTTATAATATTCATCTATCGTAACTCCTTCAGGCAAGCTTGGTTTTATTTCTTCTATCTTCGCATGAACATTCTGAGCAACCTCTCTAGAATTTGCACCTTTAAGCATCATCACAATTCCCGATACAACCTCACCGTTTCCATCCTGCGTAACACCTCCGACTCTTAGACCTTTCCCGTATTCAATATCTGCAACCTGACTAAGATACACCGGAATGCCGTGGTTACCTTTTATAATAATTTTTTCAATGTCTTCAACTTTTTCGATCAGACCGATACCTCTTATTGAATATTGATCAGAATTTTTTTCAATATATCCTCCGCCGACATTACTGTTATTTTTAATAACGGCTTCATGAATTTCCCGGAGAGTCAGATCAAAACTCTTAAGCTTGTCAGGATTTACAAGAATGTGATATTGTTGTTCGTATCCTCCGAAACTATTGACTTCGGCAACGCCTTCAGTTCCAAGTAATTGCTTTTTGACTATCCAGTCCTGAATCGTACGAAGCTCCATGTCACTGTATGTCGTATCATTCCTATCTTCAGGTCTCACAACATACTGGTAGATCTCTCCCAGTCCGGTACTAACCGGAGCCATTTCCGGTTTGCCGAGACCTTCGGGCATATTCTCTTCGGCTTCCTTGAGTTTCTGAAATACAAGATTCCTCGCAAAATAAGTTTCTACATTATCCTCAAATACTACAGTCACTACCGAGATCCCAAATTTTGAGATCGAACGCATTTCAATAATATCCGGCAAACTTTTCATTGCTATCTCCACGGGATAGGTAATAAACCGTTCAACTTCCGAAGCGGAAAGAGTCGGACTCGAAGTAATGACCTGTATCTGGTTATTTGTAATGTCAGGAACAGCATCAATGGGAAGTTTAATGGCAGAATAAATACCAAAAAGAATAAGTATTAAAACCAAAAAACAGATGACTAGTTTTTGCTTTATAGAAAAAGCAATTATTCTATTTATCATAAATTAATTTGTTAAAATATAAAACGGTTCATCAACTGTTTTTAACAGCTAAATGAATTTGAATTTATTTAATATTAATTTATGACTTTGGAGGTGGAGATGCGTTTTCTAAAAAAGAGTTTGAGAATTTAGAAATATGAGGGATTGTGAAAGTTGTGTTATTTGTTAAATTTTCAAATGTAAAATTCTCTGATACTGTAAAAATTGTATTACAGCAGATACATGTACACATTGGAGTGCAGGCGTCATCGTGATGATCTTTAGCAAACTGTTCAATATGAATTCTATCAGTATTTCCGCAGATCCCTTCATAGCAGACATCCGAACATGGAATAAATACCAATACAAATATGTAAACCGAGAATATTTTTTTGAATAGATTTTTCACAGTGCAAATATAAAAGGATGAAGGTTGGATTGCAATAGAAATAGTTTATAAAGTTTGTAATGTTTCACAGTCTTGTCCAAAACGATCTATAAAAATTGTTCTTTATTTCAATATAGAAAAGTTTATCCGACTTTCTTTTGAAAGATCAAAAGAAAGTCGGCAAAGAAAAATCTCCCTCTGGTGATAAATTGCCGGAAATTCAGAGCAATGGCGGCAAGAATTGCAACGAATAAAGCGTTGATAATTTTATAATTGCTTCGTTACCGGCAATTCTTGCTTATCGCCAATACTCTGAATTTCTTTTCGGCAATTTATCACAGGAGGGTTTGTTTTGAAATTAAATCTAAATATGTTGATTTTGGGTTATTATAATGTTTGTTATAACTTTTTTAAGTTAATTTGGACACCTTTAAAAAGGAATCTATCAAGAGAAAATAAAATACCTTTGAGTAA
>CALMST010000224.1 GCA_937872315.1 uncultured Ignavibacteria bacterium
CAGCTCTGGCATGGCACCATTTTCTGTCATTCAACTTACGTTACTATAACTAATTTTTCACTGATCCATTTTTTACCTAACATTAGATTATTTGAAAGCAAAAATTGAAGTTCATTAATTTTTTTATCTGAAGGATTTTGAATAACAGTCAATAGGAGAGCATAAGCTTTGCAGAATGATTTAGAATAAATAATCAACAAATCTTTAACCGACCGTTCTTTTCTGAGGTACTCATTCATATTTTTCAATTCATCATGGCATTCATCATATAATTTCAGCTCAAATAAAATCTTTAGCTTTAAAACATAGACGTCAATATACAGATACGGGCTTTTCCTGTTTATCTTAGACAGTAATTCATTGCTCGATTTATATTCTTTTGCCTTAAATTTGAGAATAGCTTTTACATACAATTCAACATCTTTACGGATATCTTTGTGCAGATATGATAAGTAGTTTTTTAAGAAGTTATTTACCCATTTGAGATTATTCAAAAATAATCCAATTTGTATATAATCTAGAAAATTATTTAAAGACAGATCTTTACTTTCCAGATTTACGGTAAATCCTTCCTTAAGCCTTTTATTTATGATAAAAAACAGATCTTCAACTTCATCCAACATTCCCAGGTTTAACCTTTCAATTCCAATTGTTACCAAAAAAGAATAATAGATCTCTCTTTTTTCTGAAGTCAGGTAATTCAGTTCTTCAAAAAATATTTTTTTTGCCTTTTGAAAATTTACATTATCATTAATGTCCTTAATGCAAAGAAAAATATGATGGAGATATTTTAGTTTAGAGTATAATCTTTTTTGAGAATTAATATTGTTAAATAAAACCGAATAGATTTTCTCAAGATCAAAAGCTTCAAAAATATCTTTCTCAAGAGTATTAAATGAAACCTGTGTGTTGTTTCTTTGCATCCAAATATCAATGGCAAATTCAAACAAATCTATCAATAAAGTTCCAAGCTTAATTTCGTTTACTTCAGATGCTTTTACCCCAAAATGTTTAACATCTGCATTCAATGCTATATGTCTGATATATAGTTTATTAATTAAAGAAATTATATTTGCATCATAACCCATATCAGGATTTTTCGAAGTATTTTTTTTGTGAGTCCTGAATTTATTTTCCAAAAGCGGGAATAATTTCCTTTTTTCATATTCTTTCATCAATAAATATCCGGAAATTAAACTTTTATCATTATAGGATTTTATAACAAGGAATTTTTCAGCAAGATGTTGAAGTTCGGATAACCTGTTCCACTTTGTGATCCTGGATTTGGAACCATTTACTTCGGAATCCACGGGATTGTTAAAATCAATTGAATCAAGAATCTGTGTATAATTTCTTCCGCTATCAGTTTCTTTATTTAAAAACATCCGGAATTCTTTTTTTTCTTTTTCCGTAAAAGTGTTATATAGTGTAAAAAATTTTAAATTTTTCTTTGAGCGAATATTCATTTTGAGTTATTGTTAAATATATTAATCTGACTAAAAAATAATTTTGCATTCCAGACAAAATGTAAATTTTGATCTGTAAAAAAAAGAATTAATTTGGGTAGGTTTAAAATTTGAAAGGTTGTTTTTGAAATTAAGTTGAATTAATTTTGCAATTATTCTTAACATTAGAATAATCAATTATTTACAAATAAAACCTAAATCAAGAAAATAAAATCATGAAAAAAATTACAACATTTGTGTTTCTGTTTTTACTAAGCTTTTCGGTTACAGCTAAAGAAAATTATCCAAAATTAAAAGAAGTAAAAGGATTAGCAAGTATTAGCAATTTCAAAACAAATTCATCTTTTGACAAGAGTGTCGATCTGAAGATGGATTTACCGGATTTTTCAAACGAAAAAACCCTGCTTCCATTGAGCAATAAAAAAGCTGATAAAAATGAGTATGCTCCGAAGAAATTCAACTTCAGCATAATGCCTTATGCATGGTTTGCTGCAATAGGCGGAACAGTTGGACAATTTGACGGACAGACCTATGGTTTCAATAAAGGCTTCACATTCGAAGGACTTCATATGTATGCAGCATTCGTAGGTAAGATCAAATATGAAAGAATGAGTTTCGTATTTGATGTAAGTTATATTAATTATAAAAGATTTGGGGCTGTATCAAATAACCCGAATTTACCGAATGAGATTTCAGCAAACACTACTGCAAAGCAGGCTGTTTATGATCTCTTCATAGCTTATCTGTTTCCATCAAAAAGCAAAAAAACAATGGTTGATATCTATGGCGGCGGAAGATTATGGAATCTTGATCTTGAAGCTACTGTGACAAGACCTGACGGAACAGTTAATACAGATCCGGGCTATTCCAACTCATGGCTTGATCCGGTGATCGGTGTAAATGCTGAATATGTACTTGATTCAAAAGGTAAATGGGGCGCATGGACTAAAGGTGATATCGGAGGTTTTGGAGTTAATTCACAAATGACATGGCAGCTGAATGCCGGATTTGCATATATGCTTTCAGAGAATTTTCCTCTGACTTTAGGATTCAAATATTTAGGTGTTAACTATTATAAAAATGATCTTAACTGGACAGTTAATGAATACGGTCCGACACTTGGAATCGGTTACAGATATTAAAATATCTTGAAGCATAATTCAGCTTTAATTTTTTTAAAACCGGTTTTATTAATATAATCTAAAATTGCCGTTGTATGATAATTTTTAACCAGTAAGATTTTTCCCTTTCACGGTTACAATTTTAATCACAACGGCTTTTTTTATTTATACCGGATTTAAAGTTTGAGTTTTCATTTGATCAAAAACAGTTCATCCTGACGTTTTAATATTATTTGTAAAGTGAATGATCACTTCAAAATTATTAATAACCTTTATATATAAATTGAATTTATTTATATTTTTTAAAATTTTTTTTAATGAACATCAGGGATTTAAAACAAATATTTTTTCCGGTATTAATGCTTTTTCTTTTTTACTCCTGCGGAAAAAAAGGATCTGAAGTTAATACAGAATTATCAGGTACATCCTCCGGACATGAACAGCATGTTAAAGACTCCCTGAAAAACTGTTGTGAATCAAAACCTTCCAGATTCGGAAATAGTGAAGAAACAAATACAAAATCAAACCCGGGTACATCCGGAGCCGGATCCAATTATACAGTTCAGAATACAAAAGAGAATAATCACGAAGGCATGGTCTGGGTTCCCGGCGGAGAATTCACAATGGGCACAGATGAAGAAGATGCATACTTTCCTGAAAAGCCTGCTCATAAAGTCAAAGTAAACGGCTTCTGGATGGATGTTTCGGAAGTTACAAATGCTGAATTTAAAAAATTTGTTGATGCAACAGGGTATGTGACAGTTGCTGAAAAGAAACCCGACTGGAATGAATTAAAAAAACAACTTCCTCCCAATACACCTCCTCCCGATGCGAAAGACCTTGTCCCGGCTTCACTCGTATATGTTCAGCCTTTAGAAAAGACAGGAACGGATGATGTTTCTCAATGGTGGAAATGGGTCCCGGGAGCTAACTGGAAACAACCCGAAGGACCGGGCAGCAATATAGAAGATAAAATGGATTTGCCTGTTGTACAAATCGCTTATGATGACGCGCTGGCATATTGTAAATGGGCAGGGAAAAGACTTCCTACAGAAGCTGAATGGGAATTTGCAGCTAAGAATTGTTTGAATGGAAAAAGATTTGCCTGGGGTGATGAACTCAGACCAAAAGGAAAGATCATGGCTAATACCTGGCAGGGTGAATTTCCCAATAACAATAAAAGAGAAGACGGATATGCCGGAGCTGCTCCTGTTAAAAAATTCCCGGCTAACTGCTATGGTTTGTATGACATGATCGGAAATGTATGGGAGTGGACAGCCGATTGGTATGATGCAAGAGCTTATGTGAAAATGGTACGTGATAAAAATAATGATAATCCAAAAGGTCCATCACAATCCAATGATCCGGAAGATCCTTATGCGATTAAAAGAGTAGTAAAAGGTGGATCATTTTTATGCTCTGAAAATTATTGCGTAAATTACAGACCAAGCGCGAGAAGGGGACAGGCATTTGACAGCGGGACTTCGAATATTGGATTCAGATG
>CALMST010000225.1 GCA_937872315.1 uncultured Ignavibacteria bacterium
TTTCGCTTTTCGCTTTTCGCGTTTTTATTTTACACAGGAAAGTTTAAATTCTAAAATAAATTAAAACCCAAAAGGAGAGCTTTATCATGAAGAATTTTAAAACACTTTTCTCAATTGTTTTCTTATCAATTTTTTTATCAACAAACATTTCTTATTCAGATCCTTCCAGTACTTTTGCCTGGGTCGAACAGATTTCCGGGACTACTCAGACACTTACATCAGTCCATTCTTCTTCAGGACAGGTAGTCTGGGCATGCGGTTATGGTGGTACTGTTATAAGATCTTCAAATTATGGAGCTGTATGGAATAACGTCAGCGGAAACGGGATTCCTTCCGGTGCGCAGTTGATAAATATTGTAAGTAAAGGTAGTGGTGATATTGCATTAGCAGCAGGTTACATCGGATCAAATACTTTTGTTTACAGGACTTTCGATGCAGGTGCAAACTGGACTCAGGTATTTACTGAGCCCAACGGATTCATAAATGCTCTTTACTCTGATATTTCAAACAATAATATGTTTATGACCGGTGATCCCGTAGGAGGAAGATGGTCACTCTGGAGATCCACTGATGCCGGATTTACATGGGATTCATCCGGTATGTATCTTCCTCAGACGGGGGCGGAAGCAGGGTGGAATAATTCATTATTCGGCAACGGGAATCAATTATGGTTTGGGACAAATAATACTAAAGTTTATTATTCTTCGAACTTTGGTTCAAGCTGGATAGCTCAGCCTACTACCGGTGAAGTCAATTCTTATTCAGTCTGGTTTTGCAGGATCGGACTTCCGGATCAGGCAACCGGTTTTATAGGCGGATCAACACTTCAAAAATCCACCAATTCAGGAAGCAACTGGATACCGCAGACTTCAGCCGGCGCAGGTAATTTCGGAGGAATATCCGGCGGACCGAATATTATTTTGGATGATCCGACTGGCTATCTGCTGAGATTTTATATAAGGTCTAATATTATTTATTCTTCAGAAAATAACGGAACTGTCTGGATTCAGGATTATACAGCTCCGTCCGGTAATTACAGATACATTGGCTCCGATTATAGCGGTTTGCGTTGCTGGGCTGTAAGAGACAACGGAGGGATTTCTTATCTTGACCTTCCTGTGGGTATTTCACAGACTAACAGTTTCATCCCAACTGATTTTTCACTTAATCAAAATTATCCAAATCCATTTAATCCTGTTACACAGATTGAGTTTTCTGTTCCGGTACAGGGATTCGTATCTTTGAAAGTATATGATGCAAATGGAAGAGAGGTTAAAACTTTAGTAAATGAAAACAAAAGCGCGGGAAATTACAAAGTGGACTTTTCCGCTATAAGCGAAGGAAGCAGCCTGTCAAGCGGAATTTATTTTTATACATTAATATCAGGTAGTTACAGAGAGACTAAGAGTATGATAATTCTGAAGTAAATGTTATTGATTAGAGACTTCTGAAAAAAACTTCGTTGAGATAACTTATAATATATTGAGTAAATTAAAACTTCATATAATTAATAAAAATGGATCCCTCTGCTGTAGAGGATTAGAGAAGACTGTCCGAAAACGATAGATTTACCTCGAAGACTCAAAG
>CALMST010000226.1 GCA_937872315.1 uncultured Ignavibacteria bacterium
AAATAGTTTTTATCCGCAAGTATTGTATAAAACCATTGACGGCGGCAGCAGCTGGACTTCTTATTCTTTTTTTCCGCAATATATTTATACTTTTCAGTTTCCAACACATGAAGTTGGGTACAGTTTTATTGGCTATGATACTGTTAAACTTTACAAGACAACTAATACCGGTACGAATTGGAATTTTGCAAGCTCTGTCACTCCTGACACGGTCAATCTGCAATACAGAACTTTACATTTTATAAATGAATCGACGGGATTTGTTTTTTCAGATCAATTCATAACATCAAGTTTGAGGAATTATAATTTACATAAAACCACAAACGATGGTTTAAATTGGTATAATGTATACTCGGAAACGGTTGATCCTTTTGCGGTTACTCCAACATTCAAGATTAATTTTATAAATGGAAGTACCGGATTTTTGTTTCTCTACAGAGGCAAACTTTTAAAATCCACTGACGTTGGCGAGACCTGGTTCGAATACAAATTTGCAGACAGACCAATTAATGATATCGCCTTTACGGATGACAATACAGGTTATGCTACAGGAGAAGGCGGATTGATCATGAAAACTACTAACGGTGGGACAATAGATATTCAGAATATAAATTCAACAGTTCCTTCTGAATTTGTCCTTAAACAAAATTATCCGAATCCTTTTAATCCAAATACAATCATAAGTTATGAGATAGCAAGGAATGGTTTTGTATCTTTAAAAGTGTTTGATATTTTGGGGAAGGAAGTAAAGACTTTTGTTAATGAAAATCAAAATGCGGGAAATTATAATGTCGAGTTTAACGGACTCAATCTTCCAAGCGGCATTTATTTTTATAAGCTTACTGTAAATGATTTCAGTGAAACTAAAAGAATGGTTTTGCTGAAATAAATTTTTGATTACTTCTCTGGAAATGAAACTAAAATTTTTAATCCACATTATATGAAATATCTGTTAATATTAATTTACTTTTTATTTTCCAACATGCTTTGCCTTCATGCACAGGTAAAGAAAGAATGGGTTGTTACTTATGACGGATACGGAGGAATTGACAAAGCAGCCGGGATGTCTGTCGATCAGTCCGGGAATATTTATGTAACAGGATACAGTTATTCGGATACATCATTATATGATTACCTGACTGTAAAATATAACCCGTCAGGTCAGCTTCAATGGCAGCAAAGGTTTGACGGTATTGCAGGAAGCGAGGATATTCCGACATCAATAGCAGTTGACGGCTCAGGTAATGCTTATATTACCGGCAGCAGCACGCAGTCCGGAACTAAATCAGAAATTACTACTCTAAAATACAGCACCATGGGAAATCAGTTATGGGTTAGAACATTCAACGGATCAGGCGAGTATGGCGGATCCGGAAGTTCAATTGCAGTCTATGGTTCGGGAATAGTTTATGTGGCAGGAGGTACATACAACCAAAATACTTCCGTTGATTTTACAACTTTAAAATATAACTCGCTGGGAATTTTACAATGGGCAGATTTTATTAACGGATTGGAAAACATTGATGATCAGGCAAATGCAGTTGTAACTGATAACTATGGAAATGCTTATGTTACAGGTTATATTTTCAACGGCAATCAGTTCATTTATGACATGCATACTGTGAAGTATAATTCCTCCGGTGTAAAGTTATGGAGTCAAACCTATAATGGAACGGGTAATTCGTTAGATCAGGGAGTTGCCATTGCTGTTGATGATTCAGGATATGTTTATGTAACGGGAGCAAGCCGTAATACAACATTTAATTATGATATGGTAACAATTAAATATTCCCCGGCAGGTACTCCGGTTTGGTTAAGAAGATATAACGGACCCGGAAATGGTTCGGATGCCGGTAATTCAATATTAGTCGATGACTCGGCTAATGTTTATGTTTCCGGAAATTCACAAAACGACATGATCACAATAAAATATAACAGAAACGGAATTCAGCAATGGCTAAAAACATACAACGGACCTGCAAACGGTAATGATAATTCTGTTTCCATGGCTGCTGACAGTCTATGGAATATTTACATAACCGGGGAAAGTGAAGTGTCACTAAATGTGTCTGATATAGTTACAATTAAATATTCACCCGCTGGAAATGTTTTATGGACTGAAATTTATAACAGCTCATCAAATAATGATGATGTACCTGTATCTGTTAAAGTTGACAGGGATAACAATGTAATAGTCGCCGGCACAAGTTATCTAAATGGTTCAGGTTTTGATTATGTCACTATAAAGTATTCACAAACAGTCGGTGTGAATCAGATCTCAAATCAGATACCTGTCACTACTTCTCTTAAACAAAATTATCCGAATCCCTTTAATCCAAATACCATCATTAGTTATGAGTTGGCTCATAACGCTTTTGTATCTTTGAAAGTGTTTGATGCTCTGGGAAAAGAACTTAAGTCGCTGGTCAATGAAAATCAAAATGCAGGAAGTTATAATGTTGAATTCGATGGACTCAACCTGTCAAGCGGGATTTATTTTTATAAGCTTACTTTAAATGATTTCACAGAAACTAAGAGAATGGTTTTGCTGAAATAAATCTTAGTTTGCTCCTCTCTATTTTATCTTAATAGTCTTTTATGAAGTAATTCGTTCAGGTCTCTTCTTCCATCTAATATACAATTAACGAAAACAACTTTTTCAATTATCCTGTAAATAATTCTATACGATTTATAATGAATTTCAAGATAGTCTTTTCTTTGTAAATACTCCAGCTCGGGAAGAATATGACCTCTGTTAGGAAATATGTCTAAGTCTGAACATTTTTGAATTAACCTATCTATTAATTTTTCTGCCATATCAATAGAATCATTTGATTTTATATATTCATATAATCCAAAAATATCATTCTCGGCATCTTTTGTAAACTGAACATCATACTTCATTTTTATCTTTATTGATTTTCTTTTTGAGATCTGCGAAGACTTCCTTTGCCGGTCTGTAGTTCCCTTTCCTGATACTCTCTTCACCTAAAGCAAGGATTTTCAACATTGCCAGTGTATTCTGCGTCTTCTCATAATCTGTAATGCTCTGGACTACAACTTTAGCTTCACCGTTCTGAGTTATGTATAATGTCTTTCCGTTTTCTGAAACATCTCTTACAACTTCCGCTGCATTAGCTTTCAAATAACTGATGGGTTTTATTGAATCTTTTAAGCTCATAATCATTGGTTTTTAATTCAGACCAAATATAGTCTTTATTTGGCTCTGGTTCAATTTTGAAATTTTTTGCCTCCAGACTAAAAGACTCAAAGAATAACTATTGTATTTCATCGTGCAAATTCTTTATTACATCGTCAGCCGTTCCTTTAAAATACTTTCCCGTTTTAAAATCTTCTTTCGCTTCTTTTCAACCCCCGTCAGAGTCTCCGCAGCTTTATCGCGGGACTCTGACGGATCTTTAATAAATTAGTTCCACATCATAAATTCCATACCCGTTAATATAGTTTGAAGCGCTTGAATGCAAATAATTTTCAGGTCTTTCCGTCAATTGCTATTTCAGAGTGCACGGGTTGTTATGAATGTAATCACCGCCGT
>CALMST010000227.1 GCA_937872315.1 uncultured Ignavibacteria bacterium
TATCAAATGAAAAATCTACATATAATTACAAACCCTGAAGTTGAAACTAAATTCACTAACTATCCTTATCAAATCCGAAAGAAATTATTAAGTTTAAGAAGACCGATAATTAAAACCGCCAGTGAAATACCGGAAATTACAGAAATTGAAGAAACTCTGAAATGGGGTGAACCAAGTTTTATTGCAAAACAGGAAGCACAATAAGAATAGACCGGAAGAAGAATAAACCCGATCAGTATGCAATTTATTTCAAATGCACAAGCAAGCTCCTTCCTTTATTCAGAAAAATTTTCAAAGACAAATTCGAATTCGAAGGAAACAGAGCATTAGTTTTTCAAATGAATGATAAGATTCCGAAAGATGAATTGAAGAAGTGCATAAAGGCGGCATTGTTGTATCATAAGGTCAAACATCCGGAACTGTAGGGGATAGAAGCACAGAAAGGTGATGTGAGCAATTCAAACAAATTGGGTTGGGTGAAAATATTACAGTAAACAAATTTATATGAACCACTTTGATTCAAAAACTTCAGCAGAAAGATATTCGAAGGGGCGGCCGGACTTTCACTAAATTTCCATTAATCAGATTAAGGATTATTTGCGGCTTAATGAAAAACTCGACAAAGCGCCGGACATAGCCTGCGGGACAGGACTTTCAACAAAAGCGCTACTGGAAATTGCTGAAGATGTTTACGGTACAGACTTATCAGAGGAGATGCTTAAATTTGCTGAAGAGCTGGATAAAATTAATTACTCATTTGCCGCAGTTGAAAATCAACCATTTGCAGATAATTTTTTTGATCTGATCACCGTAAGTTCGGGAGTTCATTGGTTTGATATTGATAAATTCTTTTCAGAAGCAAAAAGACTTTTGAAAGCAGATCCTGGTCATTGCTATATGATAATTATTTTATATCTGAAATGACCGGTAATGAAAGTTTTACTGACCGGTATCCTGAAGTCTACCTGAAAAAATAACCTTCACCGCCACGTAACAGTGATATCTCCCTGACAATTGAAAATCGGTCTTTAAAAAATTTCAAATTGATTAAGGAATCTGAGTTTAAGAATCAGGTCAGCTTCAGTAAAAAGCAACTTGCTTTTTATTTTACTACGCAGAGCAACATTATTTCCGCAGTTGAAAAAAATGAAACATCTAATTCTGAGGCTGAAGGCTGGCTGGATAATGAACTTAATTCTTTTTTGATAATGACAACTATTTTAAGACAATTTGCTTTGGCAACAGGATAAAATCTCTTCAGCGGACTAACTGATGAACTTTTCTTCCGGGTTCAGTTATAATTTTAGCTTTGATCAAAGGTGAAACTTCAGGATCCGGAAATTGAAGACTCTTTTAATTTTATTAGGAACATTTCCGCATTGATCTCAGAAAAACACTTTCCAGATAAATTTCATTAACAGAGCATTTACAAGCAGAAGATTATACTTTAAAAATGTTTTTAACATTCAACTTAATTCACAGAAACAGTTAATATCGTTTTTGATACTAAAAATTGTGATTTTAACAGAATTATAAATACCAATAATTATTTATTGAATATCAATAAATAATTACTGATATTTGATAAAACAAATTAGAAACTATCATGAAGACCAAAACTCAAACTATTTTACAAGTAATGAATGTCCTGACCTGGATAGTTTTCATAGGAATACTGATCGAGGGAGGGGCAACACTATTTTCATTTATCATAAGCTTTTTTAATTCTGACGCTGCATTTGATCTTTATAAAGGATTGGATCTTTTTCCACTCAGAGAAACTGACTTCAGGCATTATACTGCTGTAGTTTCATTTATGGTCGTACTTTACGGACTGAAAGCTTACACTGCTTATTTAGTCATAATGATTATGTCAAAAATCAATCTTAAGAGTCCGTTCAGCAAAACCATAGCGGATTTAATAGAAAAGATAAGTTTTGTTTTATTTGAGATTTTTATTATCTCGGTTATATTCAATGGTTACATTAAATGGCTGAGCGAGAGTTACATAATAGAGTATGAAAATGTAAACTCATCAGAATTCCTTTTTCTTGCAGGCATAATCTATATCATTGCCCAGGTTTTTAAAAAGGGGCTGGAGATCCAGTCCGAAAACGAATTAACAATATAAATTATGCCGATATTAGTTAATCTGGATGTAATGATGGCAAAAAGGAAAATGTCATTAAACGAACTTTCGGAAAAGGTAGATCTTACTTTATCAAATCTTTCGATTCTGAAAACCGGAAAAGCAAAGGCAGTCCGGTTCAGCACTCTTGAAGCTATATGCAGGGTTCTTGATTGTCAGCCGGGTGATATTCTGGAATACAAGGAGTGAACAATTATTTATTTTCCGAATATTTTCATTATAATCAGAATAAATATTCCCAAGCAGTAAGAATCGGGAATCAGATATACATTTCCTTAGCCTTATATGTATGTTTAATGGAATTCCGAAGCTATCGGAAATTTTCAGCAGCAGATAAAAAAATTGTTATTTTTATCCTGAAAAAGTGCTGATAACTTGCGGATGTACTTTTATGATACTGCACTTGAAAATCTTTTTGCCGCCTATATGACATAGTTTCTGAAACATACTGCATACAGATCTTTAAATTAAATAAGTTATTAATTCTGAGGAGTATGGATCACCAGTGATTTCAGATCTGCAAATAAAGAAGAAAAAGTCAGTATCTGAAAAAAGCATTTACCTTTGAAGAATCATCCGGCATATTTTCTTTTTCCATTAGATAAACTGAACCTCCCTGCTCAAAAACTTTTACGGCAAGAAAATTCATCAGTGATATATTCGGGATTTTATGACCGGGATCCAGTCTTAAATCCAGCGTTGAAGTATTGTAGATACCAAAGATATCTGATCTGTTTTCAAGAAATAAAGTATCAACTTTCCCCGACAGAGCAGCCGGTATTATTTCTTTTAATTCTGAAGAAGACTTTCCGGAGTTGTAACCCTGTAAAAAGAGATCAGATTTTATTTTCCGGTTTTGGTTGAAATACCGCTTTACAAGTTCCCATGCTCTTTCATGAAGTAAAAGATCATCCATGTCCGAAGGATTACCTGAAATATGTTCCGGGTAAAGATTCTGATATGTGTTCACTTCTTTATACATGGGAAAATAATAATCAAGACAGCATAATAAAAGCGGTGGCTTCTGATTGTCATGAAGGATTGTCAAAAGTCCTTTATTTACAGACCTGAAAAATCTTGACAGTTCCTCTTTAGATTCTGATTCATTATCGCTTTGACCGTGAAATATTCCTTCTCCTTTTCCGCCTTGTTGTGTCCGGAACTGCAGATTCTTCTGTTCATGATCATAGCCAACTCTGTCTTCTTTACGTGATGGAACAAGATCATCTATACGTATCTTCGTAATACTGTCTCTTGAGCCTTCAAAAAATTTCACTTCATCAGCCTTCAATGTCAGAAGATAAAATAACCCGTCATCATTAAAAACAGGCACTAATGGCTTCAGATAAAATTCGTTGGAGACATAACTGAATTCTTCAAAATTCAAGGGCAGGGTATATTTTCTGAAAAGTTCTTCTGATATGAAAATAGCTAATCCGTCAGACATATTTTTCCGGAATTCAGGATCTTCAAGCAGATCATCAGCCGGTTTTAAAAAATCTTTGACTTCTGCTTCAGACATTCCCTGAAGTTCAAGTTCTTTCTTCACAGATTTTAACTGATTTTTCAGGACTATGATATCTTTTCCTTTCAGAGTTTCCTCTCCGGCTCTGTGTGTAGGTATGAATATGGAAATACAAAATTCGCTGTGAACTTTTGAAAGTTCTGTAAATTCATTTTTTGTGATCATAAATTATAGTTGTTTAAAATTTTTAAATACTAAAAAAATAACAAAGTGACAATTCGGTTTAAAAGCTGTTATATAAAAAAGTAAACAATCAAATGAAAATATGCAAATATAAGTTTAAAAAATAAATGATCCGGAGACCGGAGAGATTAAATTTTTAATCAAACTTGTCCGAAACGATTAACAAAAATTACTCTTTATCTTTATCTTAATATAGAAAAATCTAACCGGCTTTCTTTTAAAAGATCAAAAGGAAGAATCAAAGAAAAATCTCCCGCCGGTTATAAAAATAAATTGCGGGAAATTCATTCGCTTTGGCGGCAAAAGTTTCAACTCACCGCACGGCAGAAGATCACTGCCGTGCGTCTCAGAAAGGATATTTTTGCATTTCGCCAAAGCTCTGAATTTCTTTCGGCAATTTATCACAGGAGGGTTGTTTTATTTCACAGCTTGAAATCTTTGATTCTGAAGTGAATTCTAGACAATTATAAATTTTAGAAAATGTATTGGACAGTACTGATTTTAAATATAAAAAATTAAGATTTCAATATTAACTTTACCTTGAATATTATGTATGTTGAAATTAGTTTGGGTTTTTGAATAATTTTATATGTAAATGAACAAAGACATTGAATTATACAACAGTTCTCTTTCCGCTTCGGATAAAGAGATCTGTGATGTTCTTGCTGAGATAATCAGCAGCGGTCTTCCTGAGGCTGAAAATAAGATCTGGCACAGACATCCGGTCTGGTTTCTCGAAGGAAATCCTGTCGCGGGTTACAGTAAACTGAAAGACAGTGTCAGGTTACTCTTCTGGAGCGGGCAGTCTTTTGAAGAGGACAAACTTCAGGATGAAGGAAGTTTCAAAGCAGCTGAAATCCGGTACACTTCAGCAGCTCAGATCAATAAAAAAGATCTGAAACGCTGGCTAAAAAAGTCAGGAGACATTCAGTGGGATTATAAGAATATTGTAAAAAGAAAAGGTGTTCTTTTAAGACTTAAATAAAGCAACTCTGATTCCGGGCTACAGACTAAAAAATGAGAAGCTATGTAATTTATCATGAACGGAGAAAATACAAAACACAATATTGAAAATGAGCCTTTTGAATATCGGATTTTTAAAGATAAAATTCAGATAAGATATCATGGCAAACCTGTAATGATGCTGAAAGGATCAGAATCAAAGAAACTTATCCTTAAAATTGAAAAAGCAGAAGATAAAGAAGTTCAGTTAATTTTAGCAAAGATCACCGGTAATTTCAAAAGGGGTAATGAGAAAATCAAAAATACAGACAGAAAGTAGAAACATAAAAAACCGCTTTTACAATTGCCGGTATAAAAACTTAACAATAACTTTTTTATTTAACGATAAAATAATTTAACTTATATGAAAGCTACAATTACATTTATAGAACTTAAAAGTCCATTTAAGTTTTTTGCACTCTCATCCTATGCATTGAAAATAATGAAGCAAATGAAATCTTCTAATATTCAGGATTTTAAAAAAAAAGGATTCTGGAAAAAACATTATACAATGAGTTTATGGAAAAATGAAGAAGAGATGAGATCGTTTGCCAAGAGCGGTGCGCATCTGGAAGCAATGAAAAAAAGCGGTGAAATTGCTAAAGAGATTAGAACAATAACAATTGACGCCGACAAACTTCCCGACTGGAATACTGCATTTTCTCTTTTGGATAAAGGTAAGGTTTTTACATTTAAATGATTCATATATTGAATGTCAAAAATAATTTAAATCTAAAGGCAGATAAATACTTATAGATATTAAAATTATCAAACATTATTTTTATCATCACTGATTCTTAAATATATATATTCTAAAAGATGAATAAATTAAACAATCTATGATTCTCAGAAAGCTATTTTTGATACTATTAATTTCAGGTTCTATATTTTTTCTTTTAAAAGAAATATCCGGTAATCAAAATCCTCATCAGGATCCATTAACATCAAGAGAAGACTCTATATATAAAGAAAATACTGTTTATAATTCTGATAATCTGATTCTTGAAAGACTTTCCGAACACACCTATCTTCACACATCTTTTCTAAACACAAACGATTTTGGAAGAGTCGCCTGTAATGGAATGATCGCTGTGAATGAAAATGAAGCGATCGTGTTTGACACTCCGGCGGATAATGCCGGTTCGGAAGAACTCATAAAATTTGTAACTGAAAATCTGGGCTGTAAGATCATTGCCGTGATCCCTACACATTTTCATGAGGATTGTGTAGGTGGTCTTGAAAAATTTTTTGAAAAAAATATCCAGGCTTGTGCATCCAATAACACAATACAGCTGCTTAAAAATACTGATAAAAATTTCACCACACCGATAACCGGATTTGATGACAGTCTTGCTTTGAACATCGGAGATCAAATAGTATATGCTCAATATTTTGGAGAAGGTCATACATCTGATAATATCATAGGTTTTTTCCCGCAGGACAATGCAGTGTTCGGAGGATGTCTGATAAAGGAAGTAAATGCAAACAAAGGTTACCTTGGAGATGCAAATATAAATGCGTGGCCGGAAACAGTCAGTAAGATAAGAAAGAAATTCCCACAGGCTGAAATAGTGATTCCCGGTCACGGAAAAACAGGCGGAAAAGAATTGTTCGATTATACTATTACTCTGTTTGAAATTATGAAATGAATAATAGATCAGAAAAATTTTTAATTTTTATTTATACAACTATAAGAAGGTAATTTTGAAATCGGTAGTTTTAATTATTCATGTGAAGGAGTATTTTATCTGATAGCAAAAGAAGGAAAGATCACAGACGCTATCGATCAGACCTCTGAAAATTCCCTGACACTGATGTCATTTCTTGGAAGCAAACCTCCTTAAAATTTCATTATCAATGAGCTCACGACTGTTGCATCCGCATATGCGGGAGGCTCAGGGCTGGTGGTAAT
The DNA here is from genome assembly GCA_937872315.1 of uncultured Ignavibacteria bacterium. GTDB lineage: Bacteria > Bacteroidota > Ignavibacteria > Tepidaquicellales > Tepidaquicellaceae > JAGPCH01. The sequence continues at coordinate 6,772 of CALMST010000227.1, forward strand.
ATACGGGGCTGCAGCTCCGGTGAAGAGCCCTCTGATGGGGGAAGGTTGAGAAGCAGTAAATTAATTGAAAGTTGATAATTGATACTAGTTTGCTATCTAAGGTTTTAAAAAATATTTGCAAATGTTATTTTTCAGTTTATTTTTGTTTTTATTTAAAAATTTTCTTTGGTGGAAAATTCAACTTATATAATATGTAATAATTTAATATTATATATTATTTTTTTGTATATTTATACTTCCATTAATTAAACCCATGCAGGATGAAAAATTTAACAATTCTTTTTACTCTTTTGTTTGCTCTCTCTCTTCCAATTAAATGTAAAACTCAGAATAAAGAAACACTTCACTCTGATGTCATATCTGATAATACTGAGAGTAAAACAATTTCTGACAATACAAAATCTGCTGCTGAAAAAAATGAAACCCCTTCACCAGTTATTTTTATTTATGATGCAAGCGGATCTATGTGGGAACAGATAGACGGCAAAACAAAAATGGATATCGCCTCCAAAGTTCTGACTAATTCCGTAAACGGTTTGCCTGATGACCAGAAGATTGGATTCGTTGCTTACGGACACAGAAATGAAGGAGATTGCGAGGATGTTGAGTTTATTGTAGATGTCGAAAGCGGAACAAAAGACAGAGTTGCACAATCACTTTCAAATTTAAAACCGCTTGGTAAAACTCCGCTTGCATATTCCATGATGCAGGTTATAAACAAATTAAAAGAATCTAAGATAAAAGCCACTGTGATTCTCGTTACAGATGGAAATGAATCCTGCAACGGTAATCTGTGTGAAGTAGTGAAAGCTGCAAAAAAAGAAGGAATAGATTTCAGACTGCACATAATCGGATTTGGACTTAAAGAAGGAGATACAAAACAACTTGAATGTTCTGCTCAGGCAGGTGATGGTCAGTATTATGACGCTGCAGATGCCGGCGGACTAAGTGAAGTTTTGAATCAGGCAACGAATACTTCGGTCGATGAACCCGCTGGAAATCTTTCTTTATACACCGTTACTAACGGCAAAGCTATCGATGCATATATTAAGATCTATAATACCGGATCTACAGAATCAATAAAAGCAGTTCGTACTTATGGTGATACTGCATTCGTATATCTGCCTTCCGGATCTTATGATATAAAAGTCCAACCGCTGGGTAGCAGTGATTTGAGCGCTTTGTCGGTTTCAGGTATTGAATGTTTTGAAGATAAAGTTACACATAAAAACATAAGCTTTGACGGAAGCCAGTTGACAGTAAATGTTTTGAATAATGGAGAAGGCTGGGACGCAGTTGTTAAGATAAAGGAAAAGGGGAACAATAAAGTTGTGGCAAGCTCAAGAACATACGGAAAACAGATTCCGTTTGAACTCAATCCCGGTACTTATGATATTGAGATTACGGCTTTGACAATTGAAGGTGAAGAAAGAATAAAACTAATTGAAAATGTTTCTGTCACAGGCACTGAGAGTAATAATATTGAGCATAATTATAAAACCGGAATAGCAATGATAGGAGCTTCCAGCAGTAACGGTCTGGAAGATGTTACAATAAGTATTGTTGATGTAAATACGAAGAAGAATGTTGCCGGCGGCAGAACATATACATCTGCAGAGGGTAATCCGAAAAAGTTTATCTTAACTCCCGGAACATATGAAGTAACTTTAAAAGCCATTAAACTTAAAGGTCAGAAAGAAACATTCCCGATGACAATACAGCAAGGGCAGACATTTGAAAAGAAAGTAAGCTTTTAAATTATTAATTTCCGGATATGAAATATTATTATGTAAAATAATGCTGAAAGACAGTTACGGCCGCTCTCATGATTATCTGAGGATCTCACTTACGGATGTCTGTAATTTCAGATGTCAGTATTGCATTCCTGAAGAGAATACAAAATTCATGCCTTCATCAAAACTTATGCAGGCTGATGAGATAGATGCTATTGCAAAAGTATTTGTTGACCTGGGAGTCAGTAAGATCAGACTTACCGGAGGTGAACCTCTGATAAGAAAGGATGCTGAAATAATTATACGATCCCTGTCAAAAAATCCTGTCGATTTAACATTAACAACAAACGGAACAGAAGTAAAAGAATTTATACCGGTGCTTAAAGATGCCGGAATCAGTTCGGTCAATGTCAGTCTTGATACTCTTGATAAAGAAAAATTTTTTAAGATAACAAAGCGAAATGTTTTTGATAAAGTTTGGAATAATATTCAGCTTTTAATAAATGAAGGATTTCATGTGAAAGTGAATACAGTAGTCATGCGCGGGATAAATGATAATGAAATACCGGATTTTATAGAATGGACAAAAGCGACTCCTGTACATGTAAGGTTTATAGAGTTCATGCCATTCGATGGCAATCATTGGAATGACGGGAAAGTTTTCAGTTTTAAAGAAATACTGGAAATAGCAGAAGCAAATTGCAGTTTCATCAGGATGAAAGACGCCGTGAATGAGACTGCGAAAAAATTCAAGCCATACGGACACGAAGGAACATTTGCAGTAATAAGCACTATGACGGCACCGTTTTGCAGCAACTGTAACCGCCTGCGATTAACTGCTGACGGTAAGATGAAGAACTGTCTTTTCTCAAAAGGAGAAGCCGATATTTTAACTGCATTCAGAAATGGTGAAGATATTATTCCGATAATAAAGCAATGTGTATCGGACAAAGCCGAAGCACTCGGCGGACAGTTTGAAGGTGATTATCATAAAATAGATGTTTCGAAAATCAACAACAGGAGTATGGTGGATATTGGAGGGTAGATAAATTCAAATTACAAATTACAAATTGATTATTGATAATTGATAGTTGATAATTGATAGTTGTTGATTGAAGTTTTTGTCAAAAAAGAATTTATTATTTCCTTTAAAAAACAAATTTA
>CALMST010000228.1 GCA_937872315.1 uncultured Ignavibacteria bacterium
TTTCATCTTATGCGCTTTTAAGGGACACATTGAGATTTAATGGATGGCATAGATACGGGAGCTGGTTTAATAATGATAATGTATTTAATGTTGATATTTCCACAATTGAACAGGGTATCAATAATACATTAACCCACAATAATCAACATGAATTAAGAACTATTTTTGACCGACCTATAACAAGATATCTTTCTTATGGTCAAAGAAGTGATTATCAATGTGAACAGAAAGCCGAAGGAGCAGATTATTATTTTCATTCTTATGATAATTCTATTACGAATACATACGTAAGTGATCTCAATGATTATAATTTTAACGGAGGTGGAGCAAAGGTCAAGTATGCAAGCTTAAATGCAAGCGGTCCTGGAGTTTGGGAAGGATATCTTGTAAAAGATCTTCGTTCAAATAGAGAGCAATGCAACAGAATAATTGACCATACCCGTGATGATACATATAATTGGTATGTAAAGCCAAGGATTAGAATTGATACAGCTTTTGCTAATAATCTACTAAATCAAAATGACTCAGTTTGTAGAATTGATATTTTAGATTGGAATGGATTTACAACAAAAAGTGTAAAATTACTAGCAAAACATTTTCATGCATTAGGTGTTAGATATAATGGAAATTACATAGAGGATTACTATTTAGATAACCCTTCTACTCCAAATTCTATCTTTTTAGATACTGCACAAATATGTCCCTATCCGATAAAAAATGCTTTAGATTGGCGTGTCCCGGTATATACAGATTTCCGTGTTTACTGGTATGGGCAATGTGAAATGTATATTGATTACATCAGAGTTGAAAATGAGCCGGCAAGACAATTATTTGATGTAAATAATGTTAATCATAATTATTTAATGAGTCGATTGACATCCGAAATAAATATTGCTTCAGCCGAATATGATCCAAATGATCCTGTTCCGAATAATTTTTACACAGAAGAGTTTGAATTTAATATGACACCATCTATTCAATATCTGAGCAGGTTAGTTGATAGTGTATCACAAGGGAAATTAACTTTTATGGCTAATTTAAATATGGATATGTATAATACTCACATTTATAAATTTTGGGAAAACCATATTTTTGATGCAGCAGAGTTTAAAAAATATTTGCTTGATAATTCTAAAATAAATTTTATTCTCCCAAATCCATATTTCCTTGAAGGATGGAAAAAGAATGACCCTGTGGTTGGAGATAACAGAGAATCTTATAATCCAAATACTTTACCCGTTTATTTACCACCTAGTTCTCCAACCGTACAATACGATTCAGTTCGGGGTTTATTAACTTATCCTGTTTCACCGGCACAATATGACACATGGCTTCAATATAATTCCGCCGTTACTCGTCTTCCAAAAAGTTTGGCTGAGCAAATCCTGATTATGAATACATTTTAACAAACTTTTTGGCGATCTGCAACAAACCCTCTGATGAAAGTACCCCTTTAATTTTTTCGTAAAACTATCCGATCCGCCTCGGAGGACATTAAACCCATCAACAAAGATTAAGTTTTATCTGACGGTTGACGCAAAAGTAAAACTGACAGTTTATGAAATGCTCGGAAAAGAGATCATATGTGTATGGATTATACTTTGAAGACAAATCTGCAAATCCAACTAAAAGCATCAAAATACAAAAGCCCTGTAACTATCAAGAGCTACAGGGCTTTACTTTAAAATCAAGCGGTCCCAACGGGATTCGAACCCGTGTTTTCACTGTGAAAGAGTGACGACCTAA
>CALMST010000229.1 GCA_937872315.1 uncultured Ignavibacteria bacterium
ATAATATTCTTTTAAAGAAAAACCTCCGAAGGTAAACTCCTCCGGAGGTTTATTTTTTGATTTACTAACTTTTAACTATACAAACTTAATGAACTTATTTAATTAAAGACATTTTCTTTGTTTCTGTGAATCCATCTACTGAAAGTCTGTAATAGTAAACTCCGCTTGAAAGATTTGCACCGTTGAAATCTACTTCATAACTTCCTGGAGAAAGCTTCTCGTTTACAAGAGTTGATACTTCTTTTCCTGTCATATTGTAAATAACCAGTTTTATATTGGAAGATCCGTTAGTAATGTTTTTTACATCGAACTGAATTTTAGTTGACGGGTTAAACGGATTCGGATAATTCTGGGATAAGTTGAATTTATCCGGTACTACAGTTGACAGCTGATTTATTCCAATCACTGTATAATTTTTCGGATTGAACTGAGCCCAGCTTGAAGACCAGTTATCTGTACCGAAAGCACCTCTGAATGTTACCTGTTCGAATCCAGCGAGATTCGGATTATTGAAATCAGCACCGCTTAAAGCAGGCGAACCGCCTAGCGGCATCCAGTTGTTTACATTGGTCCCTGGAAGAGGAACTTCAGGGTAAATGCTAAATGGAGCGGTAAGCTGAACTGATGAGTTTACATCAAATATAGTATTTCCGAAAGCAGGTGTTCTCAACCATTCCTGCGGTGAGAATGAACCTGTACCGGTACTGTCAGCCAGTCTGATATTACCGGCAAGAATAGTATTCCTGATCTGTAAAGTGTCATTCTGTGCTGCATTACCTACACCGCTTCCGTCAAATCTCAGTCCGACTTTCCATGCCATAATGATCGAGTTGTATGCGCTAAGTTGTGTGTTTCTTCTTAGATGACCTCCTCTTCCCCATAATGAACTAACTGACCATCCGATCTCACCGTAAGGTCCGATCACTGTCATGTTTGAGAAAATCGGTTTCGTTCTCGGCGTATTGTAATTGTTTGGTGTGTTGTTATTGTTGTCTGATTCGAATCCGTTTGATGTACTTATATCAACAAGACCTGTATCTCTTACGCTTAATCCGAATTGTACCGTACCTCTGAATCCGTTATCCGTATCCCAGTCATCATCAATTCCTTTGTAAGCTATTAAATGTTTGCAGTTAACATTACCTCCAAACCATTCGAATGAATCATCTCCGCTGAAACTTACCTGTACAAAATCAATAACCGTTCTGCTGCCGACACCGCCCATTGTAAGACCGTTGATCTCATTTCCTGAAACACCTGTCAGGTTTACTCCGGGGAATTCAATTCTTACATATCTTAACACACCCGAGCTGTCGTCATTGACAACAGGTTGTCCGCCATAGATCGGACCAAGACCCGGACCGAATCCTTCGATCTCTGCTGAGTCTGCTCCTGTAGAAGTGTTAATTGCAGATCTTCCAAGAATGATAATTCCGCCCCAGTCTCCTGCTGCTCTTTGTCCGGCAGGCTTCTCACTTGTGAAAACTATCGGGTCATTTGCGCTTGCATCCGCATAGATCTTTGCGCCTCTCTGAATTATAAGTGTTCCCTTAGTTTCAAAATCACCATATATCTTTGTACCGGGCTGGATAGTAAGTGTTGCCCCGCTCTCTATATAATTAAACCCTTTCATAATATAAGTAGTAGTTCTGCTGAGAGTTGTATTACTGGTTATGCTGGAAGAATTAAGAGTAGTCGAATCAACCTGTGAATAAACTTTTCCTGAAAATGATAATGCTGTAATCAGAAAAAATAATGAAATAATTTTTTTCATGTTTTCTTTTTTTGTTTGTTAATTAATAATATAGTTTGTTTTGTTTAATCTCTTTTATCATCAGAATTTATAAGCTAAGGAAAAAGCAAAATTTGTTCCTGTGGTTTCTTTTCTTAAGATCTTATCAACTGTCTGATTATCAGGAAGTGTAAATTTTTGTGTGAAAATTATATCCTCATCGAAGATATCTCTGATCGCAAGTTTACCTTCAAAATTACTCAGGAAAGTTTTTGAAATTGAAAAATCAAATACAGCTCTTCCCTGTTCATAAATATCATTGAAACCGAGACTTCCAACTTCTGAGATCTTATCACCGAATTCATTATAAAGAAGGTTGGCGCTCAGTCCAAGATCAAAATTATCATAATACAACCCGACATTAACAGTATAGGGAGATTGCCCCTGAAGTCTGCGTGTTTTTTCCGATACAGCGCTTTGCAGTCCGTCAAGATTTACCTGAGAATTTACGAGAGTAAGATTTCCGTTTAAAGTAAAATCATGAAGTGATTTTGAAATAAAATCAAGTTTTTTTCTTACCTCGATCTCAATACCGTAATTGATAGCGCCAGATACTGCATTGGCAAAAGTATATTGAGGTACAGGACCTGTAATAGTCGGTACAATTACTCTTTCAATCGGCTGGTCAAAATGTTTATAAAATAAACTTAAAGCAGCGATCTCACCTGCATTTGGAAACATTTCATAACGCAGATCATAATTCTGTATAAGACTTTCTTCAAGTTCCGGATTACCGGTTAGCTGACTTCCTGTTACAAAATTAATGTAAGCAAAAGGAGCGATCTCTCTTAGTTCCGGTCTGGAAACTGTCTGAGTCATTGAAGCTCTTATGTTTGTCTTTTCATTCAAAGAATAAGTCAGATTCAATGAAGGAAGATAATCGTTGTTTGACTGATTCACGTTTACGGTATCACCGGAAGTTCTTTCAAATCCGTTAACCTTCTGTTCATCATATTCATATCTTAATCCGGCGATTATACGAAGCTTGTTTACCGGTATATCAAACATCAGATAGCCGGCGTAAGTATTTTCCAGAGCGGTGTAAGCATCGCTCTTATCAGTGGTTTCCACCATATACATTGTTGTTGAATCAAAATTTGAAGGCTGGAAAATTGTTTCGATCGGCTGAAGACCTATATTTGAGAATCTTGCTAATTTCGGAGCGAAAACCCTGGCATTGAAATCCCTGTGAGTACCAATTGCAAGAAGACCATATTTCATTCTGATATTCTGTCTGTTGATCTTCATAAGCTGCTGTTCGGCATTTATACCTGCAGATTTGCTTATATCAAAAAGTTTGGAATAAAATCTCTGCCCGACATTGTCATTTGGAATTGTAGTCAAAGGCATTATATATGGATCATCCGTACCGCTGGATTTCTGATAAAAAGTAGTCTTTGTATCAGGTTCATTTCTTTCCGATTCTGAGTATGAAGCTTCCCAGGTCAGATTCATATTTGATAATTTGCTTATGTAATGATTTCCTGAAACTGAAAGAGTATATAGAATTCTTTCAGTAAAATCGGTTCCGTACAGCTGTCTGTCAAAGTTATCAATGATAGTAGTATATCCTTCATAATATTGCGTATTATCATCAGATGCGATTGAGTAGGTATTCTTAATGCTGAATTTATTATTGTTTCCTATTTTATAATTCAGATTCAGTACTCCTCCGTTGAGAACCGCATAATTGGATGTCCTGCCGTTATAGTTAAGCAAAGTAGTGGTATCAGAATTATATTCGGCTCTGAAAACATTTTCCGTCACAAACTCATTTTTATAAGTATAAGCCAGTAAAACTCCCAGAGGATTATTCCACAGATTGAAATTATTTCCGAGCGTTAACTGATAGCCACCGTTTAGAGGTGATTTTCTGTCAATCTGACCCCAGTTATTAGTCAGTGATTGTCCGTAATTATTCGGAGCGGAAAATTTTGTTGATGGAAACTCCGGTGGTATTGCTCTGCCGCCGTTATCAAGACCTGAGTTGTAAAACAATGTCTTGGATTCACCCGCATCATATGTATAAAAATTCCCTTTTGAAGTGGATCCGGTAAGATAAGAGCCTGTGGTCTCCAGTGTAAAAATAAACTGGTCAACAAAGTCCCTGGTCTTAAGCTGAACCAGTCCGCCGGAAAAATTTCCGATAAGATCAGGTGTAAATGATTTTGCAATAATTATGTTTTCCAGAAGCTTTGAAGGAAACAGATCAAATGAAAATGATTTTCTGTCAGCTTCCGAACTTGGAAGAACAACTCCGTTCAAAGTAGTATTATTGTATCTTTCAGATGTACCTCTTACAAACACAAATTTGTTATCAATGATATTCACACCAATAACTCTTTTCAATACATCCGATGCTGTGGCATCCGGTGCGCGTTTTATCTGCTGCTCACTGATTCCATCCTGTATTTTTGCGGAAGTTTTTTGTTCGTTAAGAAGGGATTCTTCATTTGCTAAAGTCTGTGATGATTCCACAACTATCTCATCCGTTATTAGTCCGTCAACCGTTAGCGACACATTTATATTGGCAGTATTTCCTTTTGTAACTACAATATCTTTTAATGTTTTTGGAGTGTAACCTATATAAGAAACTTCGATCGAATAAACTCCCGGGATCAAATCTGTTATCTCATAATATCCATCAAGATCGGCTAAAGCTCCCGACGGCTGCCCGACAACCTTTACGGTTGCTCCAACCAGTGGCACTGAATTTTCAGCATCTGTTATTTTTCCTTTAATTGACTGTGAATATATTATGTTTGCTGATAACAGGAATATAATTGTAAATATTAATCTTGATATATGTTTTTTCATTCTGATATTTTTCTGTATAAAATTTATGTTTCAAACTATACTTATCAGGTTTAATAATGATTACCAAATTGTTATTCATGTTAATTTATTGTTACCGAATTGTTAAGGAGTGGTATTCTGAACCGTAAACGGAATATTGATTTTTAAAAAAAGTTGGTAAATATAAAATAAATATGGTTTTATATGAGTCATAGTAAAAATCTTTTCAAATATCTCACCGGTTTGTCATACCCGCATGCTTTTAGCGGGAATTCATTTAACTCATGGGATTGATTTAATGTTTGGTGAGTAATTGAATTAAAAGTATTGATTAATGCTTTTTCAATCCAAATGTTAATGTTTGGGTTTCATTTATATGATAAAAAAATGATTGCCTTCACAGCGCTTCAGAAGTTAAAGTGATTTTTGCCAATTATATAATACAAAGAATTGCAATGATTCAACGCAGAGTTTGTGACTGGATCCCTGCCGGGAGCAGCAGGAATGACAATAGAAGAAGTTTATGTCAATACGGGAAGAAATTGCTAAACTATGTTCCACAGTAAATCATATAGCAAAATAAATATTACCTTCAGGAGAAGAAACGGGAGATCCCGGGCTGAACTGTCTCCTTCCTTTTCTGACTTCATTCCGCCCCGGAAGTTTATAAACCTTTTAAATTCTGACTATAACGTTAAATAAAATACAGAACAGAATTATGCTATACACGGATTTACCCGCTTTTTATTGAAAGATCAAAAAATGACGGTTGGATTTCTGAATATTCGGATTCGATAAAGAGTATTTTATATATATTGTTCTTGACAAAATTGAGACAATATATTTGTTAAAAAATATTCTGCGCTGTATTAAAACTTTATAAACTTTATTGTTTAAATTTTGTTGTCAGAAAAGTATTTTCAAACTATCATTAAAATCCGTAAAAAATTCAAAGTGAAACTCAGATTAATTTTAATTCTCATATCAATGCAGATAATGACTTCTATTTCATTATCCCAAAACAATGGAGATAAAGGAGAAGAAGAAAGGATCACTGATGAATTACGCCCGTCTGCGAGGAATATTTCATGGATAATCACACAATTTATCCCGTCACCGACATGGCTTAATGACAGAAATGATAATAATTCATCTCTAAACTTTGCGTTCAGATGGCAGATCACAGCTTTGAATATTTCTTTCAGTACAAATAAGTATGTATCGCCTGTTCAGACATTATTCGTAAATCCCATGAGAAAATACACTGGTTCGCTTGAGTTTTTCATGCAGCCGGAATTAGCTGTTTCTTCACTGGATTATTCGGGATTTAATAAAGCAGCATTAGGTCTTGGTTCGCGGGTAAACATACCTGTTAAAAATTACGGTGAACATATGTATGTTTCTTTGGGAGGTAAATATACTTTCAGAAATAATCCTTCTGAAAATATATCCGGATATTACGGGCTTGAAGCCGGTGTCTACTTCCTTTTCGGATCTCTTGGACTTCAGGGTAATTATAATTTTAATAAAAACACGGAATACAATTTTAGTTTATATTTTAAATACTGGTAGAAACTTCTAATTAATGAATAGAATACTTTTTAACATAATGTCGGTCTTGTCTTTTTGTCTGATACTAAGTATATCAGGTTGCGGACTTTTTTCTATCGGATTTAAAAATCTCGGAAAAACAATAACATCTTCCCCTGATGTAAAGACAAGCAAAGTTAAAGACCCGATTAAGCCAAACGTAAAATTGTCTGCTCTCTGGATCGGACATTCTTCGGTACTTCTTCAGATCTATGACAGGGTTATTCTAATTGATCCGGTTTTTAATGACGTGATCAGCGGTGTAATGACTCGTAAGGAAACTGCCGCATTTGATCTTAACAGACTTCCAAAACTCGATATGATCCTTGTCTCTCACGCACATGCTGATCATCTGAGCATTTCAACTTTGTCTGATCTCGAAGACAGATTCTCCGGAGCTAAGCTTGTATTTCCCGAAGGCGCTGAAGATTTCATGCCCGGTTATGATTTTGATTTTATCAGAATGAAGACCGGAAATTCATCAAAGAAAGGTTATGTAGGAGAGACAAAAAATTTTGACGATCTGAAGATCACAACAGTTTATGCGCTTCATTTCGGAGGAAGATACGGAATTGACAGTTACCTCTGGCAGATGCCCGGCTGCACCGGTTATATAATAGAGTATAAAGGTATTACAGTGTTCTATGCCGGAGATACAGCTTATGAAGAAAACGGATTTAAGAAGATCGGAGAAAAATTTGATATTGATCTTGCATTGATACCAATAGGACCTTGCAGAGATTGTGAGGAACTTACCAATTTTAATCATGTTACTTCCAACGGTGCGCTGAAGATGTTTGATGATCTGAAAGCTGATAAAATGCTGCCTGTTCATTTCGGAGCGCTTTCTTACAGAAATGATCCTGACTATCCCGTAATCGTTCTTAAAGAACTTATTGATCAAAAAGACAGAACCGGTTCAGTAACAAATTCTGGTGAATATTATAAAGATAAAGTAGTCATCCTGGATGAAGGCGAGCAGTTTGTATTTGAATATTTATATTAGAAGAAATCCATTTCAAAATTTACAAAAATGTTACTTGATTTCTAAAAAATAGCTGTGGAAATTTTTCTCCGCAGCTTTATATTTATTAACTATTATTTTCTAATTATTTCAGAAGAACCATTCGCTTGGTCAGATTTAAGTTCTTCTCACCTTCAGTCTCTAATCTGTAAAAATATACTCCACTTGATAAACTACTACCATTAAAATTCTCAGAGTATCTGCCTACTGATCTGAATTCATTATTTACTAATCTGATGATCTCTTTTCCGAGCATGTAATAAACTATCAGTTTTACTTTAGCGTCAACCGTCAGATCAAACTTAATCTTTGTTGAAGGGTTAAATGTCCTCCGAGGCAGATCGGATAGTTTTGCGAAAAAATTGAAGGGGTACTTTCATTAGAGGGTTTGTTGCAGGTCGCCAAAAAGTTTGGATTTACATTCTTCATAATTCAAATTTGCTCAGCCAAACTTTTTGGAAGACCGGCAAGGGCGGGAAATCAACGATCAGCAATGTTTCTCTCGGCAGGAATTTCAGTCCCTCAAGTTAAAACATAACTCATTTTTCAGAGGTGGAAAATTTTTTAAAATGGTTACTGAAAAAATATTGTAACTCAGAGATATAGAGATGTTCGAAATTCATCTCATTGTCTTAAAATATATAATAGAATCTCATCTCTTCTTCCGCTATCAAATTACACTTGTTATTTTTTTTTTTTTTCTACAATATTGGAAAAGTTTTCTAACCCCAAATAGAATACTAAAAATTTAAGGACTAAATATGAAGCAGTTAACAATAATATTATTAATTATTTTTTGGGGAAGGACGGAGCTACTTTTCTCTCAACAACAAATCTCTCCCGAAGAGTTAGGATTAAAAATACATTACGGCAAAATTGATTTCTCAAAACTATCATCACGTCAAAAAGATACTATAGCAATAAACCTCTTCACCATAGATGATTCATTTATGGATATAGCAGTTTATCAAAAATCCAAAAGTGAAATCGTAATTTATAAAAATCTTGGAAATGGATATTTAGAATTATACAAATCTTTCCCGGTTTCAAAAGAGGTTAGAAAAATAGAAGCTACTATTAAAGAAGATTATCCGATCTACTTACCTCCTGCATTTGATTTAAAAATTCTTTATTCAGATGGTGAAGAATATATACTTGAAAACAAAAAAATTAATTCTTCCGGAAATAATGATCTTTCTAAAGCCCCCCTTAGAAATTTTCTCGATGACCCAAAGATTTTCCTTTATGAATTCGAGTTTATTAAGACATGGGAAAGCTTCAGAAACGGTCAGCCTGTTCCAACTTTTGTTGCAGGCGATGTAGACAACGACGGTAGGAACGAGCTTATTTATACTTTCTATCCGGTCAACGATTCTGCTCCACAATTTATTCCAGCCAGAATCGTAATCTTCGAAAACTATGGTAACAATTTATATAGGAAAGATTGGGACACAACTTTAGCAAGCGGCGGCGGCGCGGGATTTGTACCGCATCTGACTGACTTTGATCGTAACGGACAGAAGGAGTTTTTTGCTGTTGCTTATGATGCTTTTTCAAATGTAAATATTACAGGGCTCTATGAATGTAAAGGTGAAGGAAAATATTTATTTTATACTGCAGGTGAATTCTTTTTTCAAGGCGCATTAACTGACGTTGTACTTGTTGATACAATGAAAATAATTAATAATTCACGCAATGCGGGGATTTGGGTTAATTACTATCCATCAGGATTCCCCTCAAATTTCTTTAATAAAATACAGGCATATATATACACAGGCAAAAGTGATATACCCGGATTTTTAGGATTCTATTTTCAAAATGCGGATTTTGGTCCAAATGGTATAAGATTAAATAATGATAATGTATATGATATTGAAGTCTATGATATTGATGAAGACGGGAAAGATGAAATTGTTCTTGGAAATACGATATTTGGAACCGGAGGTATTGAGTATCTGGATTCTACAGGTTCGGGAATTTATTCAGGTTATGAATATAAATACATAGAAGCAAATGCTCCGGTCTCAGCGGGAAGAATTATACTTAAAGATCTTGATAATGATTCTGTCAAAGAGATCATAACCTGTGGCATTGGCTCAGGTTCGGGATCAATAGGTGTTATTAAACATACAGGTCTGCCGGGAGAAAATCTCTTTCAGACAATGTGGTGGGACACAAATGATATATTTGCAGCTCCTAACAGAAATTCCGATTCGAATACAATTAATGATAAATTCACAATTTTGTATCCGTATGTCTTTCCTTCACCTACAGGATCTGATGCTTCTTATTATTTTAATACTTATGCTTTAAACGGAATTTATTCTTTTAACAGGACTTCTAAATATTTTGGAGACTCCGCAGGCAGCCAGCGAGCAATTCTTATAGATATGGATAAAGATAATAAAATGAGTATTATTTCTGCTATTAGGTATGATCGGTTTGTAAGTGGTAATACTTTTTTGACTGATTATGAAATTGGAAATTCTATTGGTATTTCTAATTTTAATATTGGAATAGCAGAAAACCACAAACTATTTCAAAACTATCCAAACCCATTTAATCCGAATACAAAGATCAAATTTAGTATTGGAAAAGATAATTATTTACAAAAACAAGATGTGAAAATTAAAGTGTTTGATATATTAGGAAAAGAAGTTAAGACATTAGTAAACGAACAATTATCCGAAGGAAGTTACGAAACTGAGTTTAATGCTTCAAATTTTATGAGTGGAATATATTTTTATACACTAACTATAAACAACAAATTGATTCAAACTAATAAGATGTTGTTTATTAAATAAATTACCGATATGGTAAGAGGTCCATAAGTCAAATAATAAAGGGCTTTGCAAGAACGTTTGCCTGCCAGCAAATTTTTAACTTCAGATTTTTTTTTTGAAGCTAATGCTCCTGCATGCCCTTTTCTATTGATTAAATTTTTTATTAAACTAAACATTAAAATATTATGAAAAAAGTAAAATATATCATCACAATAGTTATGATAATTTGGACATTATCAATTTTCAAAGCTTACTCTCAAACAAATTTATTAACAGATCCGGTTTTGATTGAATCATATCAATTTAATGATCCTACTTTAGATGATAGTAAAAGAGATATATTTTTCGATTTCAGTGAAATCAAAAATTCTACAGAAAATACAAAACTCGATATTCTTCAATGTGTTAATTTTTTCGGAGTAAGATTAGATCCATTCCTTCTATATAACTTAAGGGATGCGAGCTGGAACAAGAATATTAATGTTACAAACTTTGAACCATTTCCAAACAATTTTTATTTTGCCTCATCTACTATTAAATACAAAGGAGTTATTTCTTTAAAAATGCGAAACATAAATCCTCAGAAAAATGATGTGGTAGTTTTAAGAGATGATGCTGTTCAGGTTTACTGGAATGTTAATTACACTATTTCAGGAACTCTAAAACAAAACATTCCTTTGAGTGGTGGGTCTATTTTGATCAAAGGAAATTATGATGCAGATGATAATGTGGAAGATGTTATAATCTATACTAATCCAAATTTAAAAATATATAAAAACTTATCAAGTGGTTTATTAGATTCTTCACCTCTGCCAAATCAGATAAATGTCGGGAATTTAAGTACATTTCCTGAAATAATTTCTGCTCAAATAAATGGTCAGACATTCCCGCAAAGTCAGTATTCTGATCCATTTGGAGCTAACAAATATGATATAATTGTTAAGGATGACCAAAATATAAGAATTTATTTAAATGATAATAATAACAATGCATACCTTTCACAAACAATATCAACCGGTATTCAGCTATATAGTATGGCAGTCGGGGATATTAATAATGATGGATATAATGATATAATTTATTGTGGAAATAATATTTTAAAGATTCATCTCAATAACCCAACCTCAGGAATAAATCCAAGTCCTGATATTGTTATTTCCAATTCTAATTTAGGAACAATAAAAGCCGTCGGTATTGGTGACTTTAATAGTGACGGAATGAATGATCTGGTTTTAGGATTAAACTATGCCGTGAGTATATTCTTGAATACCGCTGAACAAAATTATTTTAACAATAATCCAACACAGACTATATCCGGTAATAATTTTATTTCCGAAAGTAAGGGAATTAGAGTTGTTGATTTATATAATCAAGGAGGTCTTGCAGTTATTGTTAAAGGTACTGGTCCAATTTCAGAAAATATTTTAACTCCCTGGGAATATGATCAATTATATAGATTTAATGCTATAGAAAGAAATCCTGCGCCTGCACCAGCTATTGTTTACAAATCATCACAATATCAGGGAGGTTTATTAAGACCTAAAATTTATATGTATAGCAAAGGAGAATGAGATTTTATTAAATATAGAATCTACAAACAGAGTCCTAATACTAATAATATTCTTGTTCAAATTGCAGAAACCACAAATAATACGTATGTTGATTATACAGAATTTATAACAGCCTCTACTAATGGTGATCAGGCTACAATACATAATTGCTTTTATAAAGTCAGAGTTATTGATGCTACCAATAAGGAATCAAATAATTCAAGCTATTTAGGATATACCGTAGGAGGAATTCCAACTTGTATTGCTTGTGAGGATGGAATAGGTTAATTCTCAAACAATTCTTTAGAATCTGATATACAGATACCAAAAGATTACTTTATAACAAATTTCCCAAATCCATTTAATCCATCAACTAAGATTTATTATAATCTTCCTGTCCCGGGAAATGTAAAAATTGAGATTTATAATTCCAAAGGACAAAAGATCAGAGAATTAGTAAATGAATATAAATATGAGGGAAATTACATTGCTGATTTTGACGGAAGTAATCTCTCCAGCGGAATTTATTTTTACAAAATAGAAGCAGGTTCATTTATTCAGACTAAGCGGATGATATTGATGAAATAAAATTTATGATAATAAATTTTAGAATAGCCGGGATGGAATTAATCTGTTCCGGCATTTATAAGCTAGTAGAGTTGAAATCGTATGATCTAAATACGCCGAGTCCCTGCGATTTATTATAGAATTAGCCCGAAAATTTAAAAACGCGGGAGACACAGCGGAGGCTGATGCATTCTGCTGAAATCGTTGGCATACAATAGCACGATTCCATCCTTTAAAGAATGAGAGGCTCCGGCAGTTTAGATGTTCAAACCTAAAAATAATTAAACACCCATTTCAAAAACTGATCCCCCTGGTATCTCTGTGAGAAAAATACCTGCAGTCCGTTCCTCATCAGCATTCTGTATATGCCGGTACTTGACTGACTTACGATCTTATTATAATCCGAATCGGGAAATAATGCAATAATAGTACCGAGCTCATAATTTTTAATGAGAGTATCTGTGACTGTCTTCACACTTTTCCTGCTAACTGTTTTTATTGTATCAGTTGCCGCAGATGTTTTTGATGAATCTGTGATTTCCTCAGGTTCTCTTTTATACAAACTGTCTCCCCTGTAAACAAGAAGATCTCTCTTGTATTTATTATCCCACACTCTTATCTCCATATTGTATACTCCTCCTTCAAACATTGACTTTCCGTATTTTTTTGAATAATTGAGAATGGCAAAAGGTTTAAGCACTACAATATTCCTCACATTATTTTCCTCTATCAGATTTTCAATATTCCTGTCTGAGAAGATCCTTGTGAAAGTGGAATAAACAACTGAATCAGTTTCTGCCGAGCGAAGATCAATAGCAGAAATATACCTGTCGTATTCAAATGACTCATAATCAATGCTGTCGATAATATAGGGATTGATCGCCCCCCAGTTCAGAGTGACCGTCTGAGGATTCAGTCCGAAATTAGTATTGTCAATGCTGTAATTTTTTAGTCCCAGCTGTTTGCCGAAATTAACAAGATCCTGATTCTCATCAAGTCTGAGTATGTTTTCTGAAAACAGCATAATGGAAGAATCATTAACATTTGATTCAAGATTATCAAGATAAAACAATTTGTAATCTCCTATTTCTTCATTCTTATAACTGAGCTTTTTCAGTTTACTAACATAATTATCACTCTTTACCACGGCAACCTTTACATTTTGCTTTTCAAGAAAATTTTTGAGTTCAATAATGTTTAATTCCTCATCTGTCTTCTGCTTTCTTCTCCCCTGTTTTTTCTTCTCATTCGATTTGATTGAAGGGAAGTCGCCGAGAATGAATTTGGACGGATCATTGGACAGAGCCTGAACTGCAAATATGTCAAAGTATCCCGGAACTTCTTCAAAGTATATTTTGCCTGTTTCCTTTATATAATTTTTCTGTTCAAGTTCCTTTAAAATACCCCCGACTGCAAAAGTATCTTCCCTGTAAGGCTGCGGATAATAAAAGCTCCAGATAATATTTACAATAAGGATTACAACGATAATACTTACTGCAATAGCTTTTTTAAATTCAAATGCCTGCTGAATGCAGAATGGTATGAAAAGGATTGCGTTGATGACAATATATCTTGAGATCATGTTAGTGCCGCCGGTACCAAGAATGCCCTGAAGCATCAGCACAGACAATTCGATCAGATTAAACATAAGGAAAATCTTTGCGGGTGTGAGGTCTTTTAACCGGATAGTTTCATATATGCTCTTCAATGCAAAAAAGGTCGTGATCGGAGCTATGAAAAATATAAAGGTCGGATACTGTACCAGCCTCTGCATGAAGCCTGCCGTATTGAATTGATTGAATATCTTTGTCGTTTCCTCCGCAAAAAAGAACATATTCTGATGGTCAAAATAATTCTGAAGGAGCCACCATACTATCGTGGTGAAAGAGATAAGTGAAACAGAGAAATTTATTATGATCTTTTTAGAGATCTTTTTTTGAATTATAATATCATAAAGAACAAGAAGGATGAATGTTCCGCTGAAAAGCCAGCCCTCATATCTGAACCCGTTTGATAACGCAAAACTAACCGCGCTTAGAACAAGAAATATCTTCTGCTCACCCTGAAATTTCCATTTTATGAAATAATAAATTCCGGCTATGACAAAGAAAAAGAATATTGATTCAGGTAAACCGCTGATGCTGAGCCATACCTGAAAAGGGAACAGACAGAAAATCAGTGTGGAAAAAAAAGCGTTTTTTTTATCAAAACAAATAAGGACAACTTTGTAAAAATAAAAGACGGTTGCAGTCGAAAAAACCACATTGACAATGAGCGCCGCAGTAAAAAGATCTTTGACAAAAAGCATTACAAATCCATTGACCCAGAAATGCGGTGTCAGCCATACACCTGAGTCTATGACAGGATTCTGAAGCCATTCATAGGATTTGACTGTCCGGCAGTAATCATCGGCAGAAAGCCATCTGTATCCTGAATAAAGTATGAACAGCTGGAAAAAAAATTTGATCACCAGCAGAGCAGAGATCTGTATGGTCTGACTGGATATAAATCTGATCCTGAGTTCGTTAATATATTCGAGCGCATTTTGCAGATTATTATTTTTTTCTGATTCCAATGACCGGCAGTTAGTTTTTTAATAGTTTAATCCTGAATGTAGTGCCTTTTCCGTAAGTAGAATCGAGAAGAAGAAGTTTGCCTTTATGATAATCTTCTATGATCCTTTTCGACAAACTTAATCCCAGACCCCAGCCTCTTGTTTTGGTTGAATATCCTGGACGGAAAACATCTTTCTTGTATTTAGCGTCAATTCCTTTTCCGTTATCAGCGACGTCAATTATCAGATCATTGCCATTATCAGCGATATTAAAAATAACTTCGCCGTGAGTTCTTTCCATAGCATCCAGCGCATTCTTAAGTAAATTCTCAATAACCCATTCAAAAAGATCCTTATTGATCTTAGCTTCAGAATCGCCGTTACTGTTTATTCTGATCAGAACTTTCTTACTTACAGAACCGTCTGCCGCTACCAGTGAAGGTATCCTTTTCTCAAAATATTCAGAGACTTTTCTGATCACATTGGATACATTATCAGTTTCGAGTTTAGGCTGCGAACCTATCTTTGAAAACCTTCCCGCAATTTTACTGAGCTTCTCAAGATCATTACTGATCTCATTAGTCACCTCTTTAAGATCTTCTGTCTGCGGTTCTATGTTTCTCAGCATTTCCGTCCAGCCCAGCAGCGAGCTGAGAGGAGTTCCAAGCTGATGAGCAGTCTCTCTTGACAGCCCTACCCATATATTGCTTTGCTCATTTTTCTTTATGTATGAAAATCCGATATAGCCGAGAAAAACAAAAATTCCCGCAATGATGACTTCAAAGACAGGAAGAAGTTTCAGTTCTGTCACAAGACCGGACTGGCCGTAATGAACATAATTTAATATGATGGAATCTTTGTAAGATACTATTATCGGCGCATTTATTTCATCCATCTCTTTAGCTTTCCTGAAAAGTATTTCATTCTGTTCCAGTTTTGAAAGTGTAGTATCATATTCGACGTTCTTTGTCAGAATGATCTCCTTTTGTTCCCTGTCAGTGGCAATAATGGGAAAGTCTATCTGCGGAATGATCTGGTCAAAAATAAATCCGTATTCACCCGATGAGTTTTCATCATTTGCCAGATACTCCATTGATTTTGCATATAATCCCGCAATATCCCTTTCCCGCTTCTGTGTTTTTTGCGCAAGGGTCTGGGTATAAATTAAAACTATAATAGCAATTAACACACCTGATACTATTATAGCTATCTTTATTTTTTGTGAGCCAAATTTATTCATTAAGCTATGTGATTCGTTTTAATATATTGTATATAAATACTTATTTAAATTAATTAATTCTTGTCCAAAAAAGTTTTTATCTTATCGGCTCTGACGGTAATTCTGATGATATCCTTTATAGTTTCATTATCTCTGGGGAGTGTTTCAGTATCATTTTCTGAAATGCTGAATTTATTCTCCTCCGGTGACGAACTAAACAAGAAGATCATATTTGATATCCGTCTCCCGAGAATTCTGAATGCAATGCTTGTAGGCGCTTCCCTTTCCTGCTCGGGGATTATATTACAGTCAATGCTAAGAAATAATCTTGCCGAACCGGGATTGCTTGGTATTTCAGCAGGCGCAGGTCTGGGGGCTATACTGATTTTTATATTGCCGTTTTCACTGCCGTTTATATTGATCACGCCGGTATCTTTTGTGTTTGCGCTTGTAACAACATTTATCATATTTAAATTTGCTAAAGGACTCGGAGGAAAGTTTGCAGGATTCATTTCAACGGATAAAATTATTCTTACAGGAATAGCCGTCAGCGCATTGATCTCATCTCTAAACGGATTTCTTCTTTTAATTTCCGGAAGTTCACTGACTCAGATAATATACTGGCTCAACGGAGGATTCTCAGGAAGAGGCTGGAATGAATTTTATTCCGGTTTCTTTTTCATTGTAACAGGGCTTGCAGGATCTCTGTTTATTTCAAAAGACCTGAATGTAATGAATCTCGGCGAGGAACTCTCGGTGTCGCTTGGTTTGAATTTAAAAAGATTTCAGAAGCTGTCAATAATTTTTTCATCCTTACTTGCAGCAAGCGCAGTTTCAATAGCAGGTATAATAAGTTTTGTCGGGCTGATTGTTCCGAATTTATCAAGACTTCTTATAGGCGAGGATTACAGATATGCAGTGCCGTGTTCGATAATACTCGGAGCGATATTCCTTCTTTTATCCGATACAATAGCGAGGACTGTGATCTCCCCGGCAGAGATACCTGTTGGGATAGTTACGTCATTTATCGGAGCGCCGGTGTTTGTGTGGCTTATTCTCAGGAAGAGAAATTGATTTGGTTTAGTGTGTGGAGTGTGTGGAGTGTGTGGAGTGTGTTGAGTGTGTTGAGTGTGTGGAGTGTGTAGAGTGTGTGGAGTGTGTAGAGTGCATAGATAGATTATAATTATTCTCAAACAATTGTCATTCCCGCAATCTTTTAGCATGAATCCGGGATGGTTATGAATAAAATAAATCAAAAACTATATTGGATTTAAAAAGTGTGAATTGATAAAGTTTATATTCATTACAACACCGAATTTTTTTCATTCCCGCATGCTTCTGGCGGGAATCCATTTTTCCGCAACTTTATTCTTTAATGCTAAGAAGTATATTAAAATAAAATTTTTTAAAAAGATTTATGAAATTAACAGAAACCATAGCAGCAATATCCACTGCCCCTGGCGAAGGTGGAATATCGGTTATAAGATTATCAGGTGAAAAAGCATTCAGTGTAGCTGAAAAATTTTTTTTCAGGGATAAAGAACGGAAGAACCAGATAGAAATTTCTGAAACTAATTCCCACACCGTCCACTTCGGATATATTTTTGATAATGAAGATCTAAAAGGACAATTAATAGATGAAGTACTGATTACTATTTTCAAAAATCCCCATTCCTATACGGGCGAAGATGTAATAGAAATTTCATGTCACGGCGGAGCATTCATTGCTCAGAAAATACTAAGGCTGTTATTAAAGAATAACGTCAGGCATGCAGAGCCCGGCGAGTTTACAAAGCGGGCATTCCTTAACGGGAAGATGGATCTTTCACAGGCTGAGGCTGTAGCGGATCTGATAAGTTCGAAGACCGAATCAGCGCATTCGTCATCGATAAAGCAGCTTGAAGGGTCTTTGTCAGAGTTTGTGTATAAGACAAGACAGGATATCATCAACATAGTTTCACTTGTGGAACTCGAACTCGACTTTGCCGAAGAGGGACTTGAGTTTGTAAAGAAGGAAGAGATATTGAATATGATAAATTCACTTAATGAACGACTAAGGAATATCATAGCCAGTTATATTACAGGAAGGGTCATCAGGGAAGGTGTAAATCTTGTCATTGCCGGCAAACCCAACAGCGGCAAATCATCTCTGTTCAATTATTTCCTGAAAACAAACCGCGCGATCGTCAGCAACATTGCCGGGACGACCAGGGATTACATAGAAGAAAGCATTATAATAAACGGAGTTCTGTTTAATCTGATAGATACTGCGGGGTTGCGGCATTCTATAGATGAAATAGAAAGCGAGGGGATTAAGAGAAGTCATAAGAAGATAGAGGAAGCCGATCTGATTATATATCTGATAGATTCATCTGATACGAAGAAAGAGATAAAAAAGGAAACTGAACATTTCAATAAAGATTACAAAAAAGAAAACACCATTCTTGCATTTTCTAAAAGTGATCTGTCAAAAGAAAGTTCAGGGGAAAATGGGATCAGCATATCCTTGTTAAGAGATGAGACAATAGAGGAACTCAAAAAAGAAATGATCTCAAAAGTCACATCAGGGAATATAAGCCATACATCCGAAGATATAATACTGACAAATCTTCGTCACAGGATCTGTCTTGAGAATGTGGTAAAGTCGCTCGACGAAGCTTCAGGCACGGTAAAAGAAGGCATGAGCGGCGAATTCATTTCGGTAGATCTCCGCAACGCGCTGAATCACTTAGGCGAGATCACAGGCGAAGTGACGAATGA
>CALMST010000230.1 GCA_937872315.1 uncultured Ignavibacteria bacterium
GAAAAGAAATTGCAACATTAGTTAATGAGAATCTTAATCCCGGCAATTACAAATACAAGTTTGACGGATCAGATCTTAACAGCGGGGTTTATTTTTATACTTTGAAAGTGAACGGATTCAGCGAGACTAAGAGAATGATTCTATTGAAATAAAGTTTGAAAATTAAATCAATAAAATTTTAACGACATTTTAAAACATAACTCATCAAATTTAAATAACAACTATGAAAATTATTTATATCTATTTAGCATCTCTGTTCATTTCATCTGTAGCTTTTGCTCAGAATTCAGAATGGTTATACATACGCCCATCAAATACAGGCGTTGCAACAGAAGAGCATTATTCTATTTCTGGTGACCGCTTTGGAAATATCTGGACGGGAGGCAGAAGTGCGATAGAGCATGAAGGAAGTGTAGTCAGATTTAATCATATTGATACAATATTTACATGCTGGAGTAATTTCGAAGGTTACCTTCAAAGTGAATGGGTTTATGATGCGAAGATTGACAGTTTTGATAAATTGTGGGTCGCTACTGCCGACGGACTGAGCAAATATGACGGTACTACATGGATCACTTACAACACTTCCAACACACCTTTACCATCAGATAATATAAGAAGTGTGACATTTGATAATCTTAATAATATCTGGATAACATTTCAGGAAATAAATTTTACAATAGGCGGAATAGCTAAATTTGACGGTAGTAACTGGACAATATATACTCCGGGAAACTCCAATTTGCCAAATTACCAATGTTTAAATATACTCATTGATTCACAAAACAATAAATGGATCCAAAGTAAGTATAGCCTGACGAAATTTGACGGTATAAATTTTACTGACTACAATTCTCAAAACTCTGGTATAAGCGGACCGGAAATTTACGATATAGCATTGGATTCTTTAAGCCGGATTTGTGCTATGGTTCATAATCCTCTTTATAGTGAACTGTGCATTTTTGACGGAACTTCATGGAGTTATGTGAATCCGACAAATACTCCGGCTATGACCGGTTACTCTTTTTATGAAGTATATATCAGAGGTAATAAGATCATAATGTCAGGCGGCGGGTCTTCAATTGTTGTTTTAATTTATGACGGCTCTTCCTGGACATCACATTCCGGTGGTGACGCAATTTTTGATGTTTATATAGATAAAGATTATAATTACTGGGTAGCCGGTATCACTACATTAAGCAAATATACGGGAGTCCAATGGAATGACTATATGAGATACAGCGCGGGATTATCTGAAGCAAACAACTATAATGTATTCGTTGACTCAGAAGACCGTCTCTGGGCGGCAAACGGAAACGGAGGAATTCAGATTTTTGATTGCCCTAAATGGGAAAGCTACGGACCATTTAATCAGGGGCTTTATCCTTCACCGCAGACTTTATCTTCAGTGGGAAGTGCTGCATGTGAAGACAGTTTTGGAAACATCTGGTTTGCTTACAATTCTACAAACGGAACCGTTGTAAAAATCCCAAACGGTGATTATAAAAATTATGCTTCATGGCATGTATATGATTTAGATAACTCACCTGTCAGCTGGGTGGAAGAAAGTTTTGCAGATGGTTTCGGTAATGTTTTTTTCTACTCTTCATATGGTACGCATATGTATAATAACAATACTAATACCTGGACTACATGGAATAACAATAACAGTCCTTTACAATATGATTCTTATGGTTTTGGAACAGATGCAAACGGTAAAGTTTATTTCGGTGGATATCAACAGGTTGCAATTTACAACAATGGTGTATGGAGTGTAATGAATTTGCAGTCATTAGGCACAAATATTACTGCAGTCAATGACATAGCTTTTGATTTACAAAACAATTTGTGGCTTGCTACAGAAGAGGGAGTCTGGAAGTATGACGGAACTAACTGGACAACTTGGAATTCTGGCAATTCTGCAATTGTGGATAATCATGTTTCATCCATAGATATTGATAATAATGGATCGGTTTATGTAAGTTCTTTTGGAACTCTTGGAAATGTAAACGGAGGCATTTCAATTTACAATGGTGTTTCCTGGAGTTCGCTGACAAGTGAAAATTCAGGATTACCTTCCGAACAAATAGATGATATAGATTTGGATTCACACGGAAATTTATGGATAAATACATTTACTAAAGGCGTTACAGTTTATAAGAACGGTGGAGTTTCAGGTTTGGAATGTATTGATAAAAGTTTACAAACAGGTACTACAGGAATTTCATCAAACTCTGCTAAAGTATATGATTTTTCTCTGAGTCAGAATTATCCAAATCCTTTTAATCCTGTTACAAATATTTCGTTCGATTTACCGTCAGACGCTAATGTGAAACTGAGTATTTATGATATATCGGGAAGAGAGGTTGATCAACTTTTAAATGAAATGGTGTATAGCGGAAAACATACTGTAGAATTCAGCGGAAATAATTTATCGTCAGGAACTTATTTTTACCGTCTTACTGTAAACTCTGCAACCGGGATTTTCACCGAAACAAAGAAAATGATTCTTTTAAAGTAATATTTGCAAAAAGAGTGTATCTTCAACTGTATCTTTCGGGATAAGCCCCTGAATTTTATGCGGGGGCACATTATTAATAATATGCCGGATATCAATAACCCTGCACTGATAATTATAATTTTTAATTTTATTGAAGGTAAAATTATAAGATACTTAACTTTAAGATACTTACTTCATATCATCTAAAAGATCCCTGAGGAAATCCCTGAGT
>CALMST010000231.1 GCA_937872315.1 uncultured Ignavibacteria bacterium
CAGGGAATTGAGCTTCAAAAAAATGTTATCCCGGGAAAGTACAATGTGTTTACCAGCTTAAAACAAATCCTCACCGGTTATCTCATTTTTGAGTTGTCTGAAATTTCTATCAATTGGATGTTTGCCTGAACATATAAAATTACCTCAGGAAATAAAGAGCATATGCAGGTTGTATATTTTTCCTGCCTGATCCGGCAGTAAATACTTTTCTGATGCCCGGTAAATTAAAATAATTGCCGCCAGTTAAGATTGAATTTCCGTCAATTTCTCTTTACAACATGATAAAAAGCGGAAGGATTAATTATTTTCATCATCAGACTAACATTTAAAAATGATGACAGTAATTCCGGGTAAATATAAATTTAACTCTGATATTTTTTATAATAACGATTGGACAGAATTGTCCGGCAGCTTATGCAAAAAATGAATTGCCTGTTTTTTTCCGATATCAGAATTTATGTTTAAACTTAACATTAAATCAGATCAATAAGACCTATGAATACAAATTTCCATATTAAAACTTTCACAATTGTATTAACTATTATAATTTCCTTAGCGAAATCATACGCACACCCAAAAGTCGTGAATGACCTGTTTCATTTGAAAGACGATCAGTCTCTGATAAATAACCGGCTGCAGTCAGTCCTTAAAGACGGAACTGTATTCGAACTAAACACATTCGTCCTCAAAGATCTTTATGAAAAAAGAGATTATGAAATTGAAATAACCATCCCCTGCGAATTTGATATCCCTGTCACTTTTAATCTCAGCAGATTTGATTTACTTTCAGAAAACGCAGAGCTTGTGAAACGAACTTCTGCCGGAAATGAAAACATCCCCTGGGAAAACATGACTGTTTCTTACACCGGGAGTTTAAATAGATCAGATGATGATTTTGTAATTTTGAATTTCAGTGAGGAAGGAGTGAACGGACTGATCAGTACACATAATGGCAATTATGTCTTAGGCTCATTTAATTCTTCTGATAACAGTAATGCTGTAGTATCAGAAAATAAAAATATATGTGTCATATACAAAGAAACTGATCTGATAGCTGAAGACACACGTATCTGCGGAACTGATTTTCCTCCTTCAGAAAGCGAAATGGAGGAAATGAGAAAAAACATTCTTGCTCAGTTAAATGACTCTTCAACTCCGCAGTTAAGAGTTGCAAACATTGCTTTTGAAGCGGATTACAGTACATACACAGCTTTCGGGGGTTCGACACAGGCGATCACAAATTATGCCACGGCTCTTTTCTCAGCTGCTTCGGCTCTTCTTATGAAGGATTTAAATATTAAACTAAGAATTTCCTATATCCGGATCTGGTCAATACCTGATCCTTATGCTGGTCCTGATCTGCTTTCAGTATTATATCAGATCCGCGATGAGTGGGTGGCAAACCAGGGTTCAGTTCATCGGGCGCTTGTGCATTGCATCAGCAACCGGTCTCCAAACATTGGCGGCGGCGCATTTTATGATGCTGTCTGCAACAATAATACCGCTTATTCATTTGTTAATATCAGAAATCAATTTGCTCAGCTCCCTGCTTATTCACGAGACGTGTTTTTTGTTGCACACGAAGTCGGACACAATTTAGGTCCGAATCATACTCACTGGTGCAGCTGGGTCGGCGGACCGATTGATACATGCTTTGCCCCGGAAGGCGGATGCTATAATGGTCCTTTAAAACCAAGAGCAGGAACTATCATGAGCTATTGCCATACAAATGGTTCCATAAGTTTTCTTCTCGGATACGGACAGCAGCCCGGCGCATTAATAAGGAGTAATGCTGAATCACGAAACTGCTTTTCTAATTCAGCTAAAAATATAGATGTAGGTTATCCGAACGGAATGGAAAGTTTAAGAAAAGGTTACACGATTCAGATCTACTGGGGAACTTCCCTTTCATCGGGGAATGTGAATATAGAATACTCTACCGATAATGGCGGCGGCTGGAATTCAATTGAAGTCAATGTTCCCGTCACGCAGAGATATCTGAACTGGACAATTCCAAATGTTCCTCTGACTTCCCAGGCTAAAGTACGGATACTTAATTCCGCAAATTCTTCTGAAGGTGATACCTGTGACGCAGCGTTCAGTATTACGAATTATCTTAATCCGTATAATATCACTCTGGGCATAGAAGGTTTCCGGGACGGAGCGGCGCAGGTTCCGGATACAGTAAGATTTGAATTCAGAAATTATACAGCGCCATTTGCCATTGCTGATTCTTCAACCGTTTATCTCAGCTCTTCCGGAAATGTCTCAGCTGGATTTTCAAATTCTGCAGGAGGATATTTCCTGATCCGGGTATTGCACAGGAATGCTCTCGAGACATGGAGTTCTTCCGTGGTAAATTTTACATCATCGGGAACTGCCAATTATGATTTCACAGCTTTGCAGAATCGGGCTTACGGAAACAATCAAATACTTAAATCAGGTAAATGGTGCTTTTACAGCGGCGATACAGACCGCAACGGAATAATTGATCTTGATGATGTCATCGCCGTTTACAATGATGCGGCGAATTTTGCCTCGGGCTATACTGTTTCGGATATCACCGGAAATGAAACAGTGGATCTGAATGATATTCTCTTTACTTTCAACAATTCGAATAATTTTATTGCTAAGATCATACCCTGATGGAAAATAGAGATTTAAATAAATGTAACGGCCGGCAAAAAAAAATTTTTAACTGTATGGTAAGTTGCAAATGAAAAATATAGTTTTCCGATCCATGCACATCTTCATAAAACTGATAATTGCCCGGGTGACTGGAGAACCAATCCGTTTAACACAGCTATGGCATGTTGTAAAGAAATTTTAATTCAGGAATATTCATCATGTATCTTGGAGGTAAATAAAGATACTTACCTCTCTCTATGTCAGGACCGGCAATAAGCGGTTCAGCTAAATATCGAAATCAATGATCATCTACAATTCTTAATACACCTTGTGATGTCTCTGCTGCCATCGGTTCATATTTTATATCCAACCGTTCTGGCAGACAAAACTTCTCTTTGTTCTGAGTAAGATAAAAGTGACATCGAATATTTAAAAATCTAGTCCGGCTATCCTGCTTCTCATTGCTGAAACAGAATGCTAGCCCGGAAAGGCGCATCTGTTACGTTATCAAAAGAATAAATTGAATACTAAATAAATAAAGTTTAAACTTATAAACTTTTATATGCTTTTTAAAATATTTTTAAATCTTTTTAAACAAGAAAGTTTAAATTTTCAGATAACTATAAAATTCCTGCTGAATTGATTATTCCCTGCAGAGAGCTATGCAGATATTAATATGTTCTATCTCAATAGACATTTAATGATACAAAATATTTAACACCAGCTGATTAATATTTTTAACCGAAGTTATCAGGAGAAGTAATAAATGACATGTTTATCAGCAGGCTTTATTTTCGTCTTACGATGGTCACTTAACCGGTTTTAATGTCAGCAGCACTTTATCAATTCTCGCACCGTCCATGTCCAGAATTTCAATTTCATAATTTCGCCAGCGCAGTGTGTCCCCTGCAGATGGTATTCTTTCTATCAGATCAAGTATCAGCCCGCTTAAGGTGTTATATGGATAGTCCTCTGCCAGATCTTCTAAATTTAATTTTTCTAAAAATTCTATCATCGGATATTGTCCGTCTATGATCCAGCTGCCGTCCGCCCTTTGAACAAAAGAAAATTCACTTTCATAAAAATCTGAAACATCTCCGACCAATGCTTCCAACAGATCGTTCATTGTTACCAGTCCCTGAAATTGTCCTATCTCATCCAGCACTACAGCCTGATGTATTTTGCTTTTTTTGAATTGCTCCAGCGCTTCATAAGCAAATAGGTTTTCCGAAAAAAATTGTGGCTTTTTTGAATACCCAGATATTTTAAACTCAGGGTCATTGATGTGCCTGAAAAGGTCTTTTAACAGGATAACTCCGAGAACATCCAGTTTATCATTAACTACAGGATAAATTGAGTGAATTTCGTCGTTAACAATTTTACGGACTGTTTCCCTGTCAAGATCATCTTTGAGAACAATGGTGTCAGAGCGATCTGTCATTAAGGAAGAAACTTTCCTGTCTCCCAGTCTGAATACCCTTTCTACAATTGACTGTTCAATCTTCTGAATAGCTCCACCCTGTGTTCCCTCGTGTATGATGGCTTTGATTTCTTCCTCTGTTATTTTGCTGTCTGCTGACTGTTTTATTCGTAACATCTTTAAAATTATATCGGAAGTAAAAGTAAGTAACCATATAAATGGAGCAGTAATAACGGAGATCCAGTACATAGGGAAAGACAACATTTTTGAGATCTTTTCGGGCATAGTAAGACCGATGCGTTTGGGAACCAGTTCTCCAAGCACTAAGGAAAAGAAAGTTAGTGTTACTACAATAACAGAAATGGCAATGGTTTCGCTGTATTGACGGAGCATTTCATATTGATTCAGATAAGCAACCAGATCATCCTCGATTTTTTCGCCGCTGTAAATTCCAAGCAGAATTCCGATAAGCGTAATACCGATCTGCACAGTAGAAAGAAATTTACCGGGATCACGGGAAAGTTCAAGCGCCTTTTTTGCTGATCTGTCGCCCTGCTTAGCCGCTGCTTCCAGACGTGATTTCCGGGATGACACCATTGCAATCTCGGACATTGCAAATATTCCGTTTAGCAGGATCAGGAAAAGTATTATCAGTAATTCCATTAAGAAAATTAATTTAAGTCGGTCGGACAATAATTACCCGGAAGTATCCGGGGTTAAAGACCGGTTTTAAAATACAAAATACTCCGGATAATTTAAAAGTATATCCTGCTTATATTCAGATTTTTAATCTGAGCTTTTGCTGATATTTGATTTGTCTTTTTTTCAGAAATCTACAGGGAGGAAAATGTTTTTTACCGTTATGTTTGTATTTAAAAATAACTAAGAAGATTCAATCAGTAGTATTCATACAAAAAAAAGAAAATCAGACAATCATTAAGATCAGTAATAAGATCAAAATCACCCCGACATCATAAAAAGGATCCCCGCCAAAAGAATGCAGGAATTACAGAATTTATTTTTTAAATACCTAATACCTAATACTTAATACTTAATACTTAATACTTAATACTTAATACCTAATACTTATCACCTATCACCAATTTACTTTATCAACGCCATCCGCCTTGTATCAGAAAAACCAACCGTAGAAAGTTTATAGAAATAAGTTCCGGACGGATAATTTTCGGCATTCCAAACCACCTCATACGATCCCGGCTGAAGCTGTTCATTAATAATAGTTGCAACTTCATTCCCCAGTATATCATAAATATTCAATGTAACAAATCCCGGTTTCGAAATCCCGAAATTCAGATGTGTGGCAGGGTTGAAGGGATTCGGATAATTCTGTCTGAGATAATAATTTTCCGGGATATTTGTTTCTGTCTGGATTACTGAAGTCGCACTGCCTGAATTCACCCAGGCTGTATATACAAGATCTGAAATAAAGTGAGATGCATTATTGAATAAAAGATTGGTGAAATTTCCCGCCAGCTGCCAGTATATCTGATAGTATGTTGTATTATAACTGCCTGCCATTGCGCGCGCAATACTGTCACACTTCAGAACGGAATCAACATATGCATAATTATGATAAAGAAAATCAAATACATACCGGTTTATATCTGAAACATAAACTGCGTCATGAAAATTATAAATAATATTCACAGAGTCGCGGTTTATCAGCTGTGTTTCATATCTTGAATGAACTCCGTTTTGATTTGTATACTGCCCGTCATAATTTCTTGTAATATGAAGAGGATTGTGTCCGTCACCCACATAATGTCCAAGGTCTGCCGCATGGAGCATTGCTTTATGATAATTCTGTTGCTGAAAATAATTTTTTATCGAATCGACAGTTGCCATTATTGAAAAAGGTAAAATGCCTTTATCATATACAAAACCCGCTCCGTGAATCGCAATAAGAGAATCCAGATCCTGAGGGATTCTTCCGGTTGCAATAAATTCCGGATAATCATCTATGTCAATATAATGCCTCGGTGATTCATTCGGATCTGTGGATTTCCTGATATCTGCATCTGAAGCATGAGCGGCAAGAGAATCAGCCCAGTTCAGAAAACTCATTGAAGGCGGAAGTGAGAATGTTGATCTTCTGTTGATGACTTTATGACCGCTTGCTCCCCAGCCGTAAATAAATAACAAACTGAAAAACACGAGGCAAATCAGATTTCGTTTATGGTGCATTTTAAATAAATAAGTTAAAAGTTGAATGTAGAATGTAGAATGTTAAAAAAAATATTTAATGCTGATAGTAAAAAGTGCAGACCGGTTTGGCTGAGTTATATATACTCAGCATTTGTATAAAATATAATGTCAGTGCAGGTTATATCGGAACGATGTAATAATAATTTAGGGCAAAATAGAATAATAAAAACTCATAAGAAATTGATTAATTTGCTTTTGGAATTTGGAATCAGCATTGCTGTCCTGTACATTTTTCTATATTAATATTTGGTTTAAATAAAAAATCATATTCATACATTTCCTATCCTGAAACAAAGCAAGACTTTCCGGAAGAAGTTCAGAGCTTTGGCTGGATGCAAGAATATCCGGTATTAACCGGTCATCAGCTCTTACCAGATCACTTATGATTTGATTTTTTTGCCGCCATTAAAGAATGAATCTCCGACATTATACCTGTATAAAAAAATAGCAAGATCTAATTATAACAAAACAACCAGCCGGCAATTTTTCTTTACTTCATCTATTGACTGGTCAAAAAATGTAGGTTATACCGGGAATAGTATAATTCAAATCTATTTTTAATACATTTTGGAAAGAATTGGAGATTTTGAAATTTGGAATATGGAATTTGGAGTGTGGGATCTCTGAAAACATTTAAGCTTGTTTTGTTATCCGCAGAGTCTTCCAGACCCGGGCTCTATCCGGACAATCAACTTTTTCATTTTTCAATGACTATATCATATTTACCCAGAAGTCCCTGGATACCATATATCGAGAACTTCGCTTTTTTAATTTTATTGTTCCCGGGATCAATGGAATAATTATACGATGTCCTGAAATCAGCCCCGGTAAGTATTGTATGATCAAAAACAGCCTGAGCGAGATCACACTTGTCAAACACGGAATCCGTCAGATCGGTCTCTGTAAAATCAACTTCTTTCAACTGTGAATTCTGAAAGTCAGTCTTTTTGATCATAGTTTTATAGAAGGAAGAATTGTTCAGAATACAACCGTCAAAGGTAAACGACAGACCGAAATCACTGGATACATCAAAACCAATTCCGGCCATTTTGCATTTATTGAATTTCACATCCCTCAGTACCGTATTGTTTAACTTTACAAGACTAAGATTACAGCCGTTGAATGTGCAGTCTATGAACTTGAATTCAGAAAGATCATTACCGGAAAAGTTACTGTTATTAAAAACACAGTTTTCATATTCGCCCTTTGCAAGAGGTTTATTTGCATGAGTAAAGTCTTTCTCTTGAAATATTTTATCGAGTATATATATTTCCCGCATTTGTTTTGTTTTAATTCAACATATAAATTTTCAAAAGGGAATATGTTTATAATAATAAAAACTAGAAATTTACATAAATCAAAGATCCTAAATCCAAAATAATATTTTCTGAATTTTAAAGCGAATCAAGATATTGTTCTGCATTCTTTAAATGTATTTTCTTTTTTATGTCAGACATTTTATCAAAACTCCTTATCAGCATTCCCAGCCTCGGATTTTTCAGAAAGAAATCCCTGTGTGTATGCATGAATCTCCAGAACAATCCGTCCCAGACATTTTGCCATTCTCCCTTTTTGTAATCACTCATTTTCAATAAATAATTACTTCCGCTTATGTATGGTTTGGTTGACATCAGTCCTCCGTCAGCAAACTGGCTCATTCCGTAAACATTTGGAACCATCATCCAGTCATATGAATCTATGAACATTTCCATAAACCACCGGTAAACCTCATCCGGGTCAAATTCACATAACAGCATAAAGTTTCCCAGAACCATTAATCGCTCAATATGGTGACAGTAACCGGTTTCCAGAACTTTTTTAATTGTCACATCCAGCGGCACTATTCCCGTATTCCCTGTCCAGAAAATTTCCGGTATCTTCCGTGTAAAGCCCCAGTAATTTTTTGTCCGCTCCTCTCTGCCCTTCAGTTCATAAACAGCTCTGATAAATTCTCTCCAGCCAATAATCTGCCTGATAAACCCTTCCAGTGAATTTACCGGTATTTCATTTTCTCCGGCATACAGAAGTGTTTCCTCAATGATGAATTGAGTCGTTATCAGACCGGTATTCAGCATCGGTGATAATACACTGTGATGAAGTATATTTTCTTTCGAAACTATGGCATCTTCATAAGCCCCGAATTCAGAAAATCCTGATCTTAAAAAAGTCCTGAACCATTTTTTGCTATCGGTAAAATTAGCCGGATAAATAAAATCATTATTCAGCGCTCCGTAATTATCAGAAAAATATCTGTTGGTATAGTTTACAGCTTCTGTATAAAATTTATTTGGTTTTAAAAATTCAACTATAGGAGGAATTTTTCCTTTGGGATATTTTAACCGGTTCTCATCATCATATGTCCATTTTCCTCCGACCGGATCTTTATTATTTTCCATCATAATATTTCTTTTTTTTCTCTGGAATTTATAAAAATCTGTCTGAAACATTCTTTTCCTGTTTGAGAAGAAATCATCAATTTCTTCGGAAGAATTAAAAAATAACGGAGTAGGATGTCTTATATTTTCAAGCTTATAATCAGAGAATGCTTTGCTCATCCTTCGTTCTAACCAATAATCGGTAGTATCTGTATATTCTATAGAATTAACTCCTTTTGTTTTAAGATAAGGAATTAGATTTCTTACATCAGATAAATCATTGCCGGAATCAATATAAACTACATTATTTTTTTTTGACCGGAGATAGCTTTCATAAAATTTCATGCCGGCTCTGTGAAAAGCTAATTTTCTTTTGTGAAATTTATACTGTTTAAAAAATAGCCACTCTTCAACCAGGTAAACAGTCTCACATTTTTCTGCAATAATATTTTGCTCAAACAGCTGATGCGGAAAAATTATACCTGTCTTATTCATTTTTAAACAGTTGGTTTAGCATAAGGTAAACGGCCAACAGTCTTAGCGACAAAGTAAGCATCAAGTCCCTGGCTTATCAATATTTCAGCTTCTGATAATGAAACAAAACCATCAGGTTCAACAAGTGAATCATCTATTTCGATCTGAACAACACTTCCGATAATAAGTACAGTGCCGTTTATCCGGATATCTATTCTTTGTTCAAACTTCATTGCAATTTTAACAACAGCATCCTCTGCAAAAGGAGCACCGCAGATGGGATGATACATTTCTTTAAATCCGGCTTTTTCAAATTCCGATATACCTGTTTCATAACGGGCTGATGTCTGATGTGCTTTTTCATAATGTGAAGACTTAATATAGTTCAGAGTATATTCTTTTGTGTCCAGAATATTCCTCAAAGTATCACGGGTGACAGTTTCCGGTCTGCTTATTAATCCGAACAGTGCCGGATTTGAGCCCAGGTGTATAAGTGAATTAAATATTGCTAAGTTTGTTTTGCCATCTGCCGACTTTGTACCAACCAATACTGCCTGCCTGAAACCTGCAATTGAATTTATGAATGAAGTTCTGTAGCGTTGATCTAATACTAAAATGTCTTCTTTATTTAATATCAAATTTCTTGTCTGTTTGTATATTTTTTTAAATTATAAATATCACAAAATATATATGTAAGTCTTTAATAAATATAAACCTCCATCCGCATGAAAAATCAGTACTGTTAACCGGCTTACCTTTCCGGTAAAAAAAATGCCGCCCTGTTTGCAGTGTCTTTTACAGTGTCAATTGATTTTAACTAATATCTTTAAGCTATTAATTTTTTGGGTTTTTAATAAAATGGAAGCAAAATTTTATTCAAGAGAGTTGTAGCTGTACAGTTCACTTTTACTTTTTGTATAATAGCTCCATTGAACCGACAGGGCAGTTCGATTATTAAAAACTCTCAGGAGCCAATGATCTATCCTAAAAACCAGCTTAAGCCGGATAAAAAATATTGATATTCTTAAATCAGAAATACAGCTGAAAGTTGTTTTCTGATAATATAAAAAAAACTTGTTTAATTGTTCTCCGATTCCCATGCTTTTACTTTCACTCTGGCATTATCAAACAAACGTATATAATTTCCCTTCTTTACCTTTTCTGCTGTCTCCGGTGTAAGTGCTTTCCAGAGAGGTTCGTACATTTCATAAACAGCCAGAGGTTTGTCGATACCCGACGGAGAAACAACATCACTTCCGAATAAAAACCTGTCAGGAAATGCTTCAATTAACTCTGCGGTAGCTTTGACCGTAGTGTCATTTCTTACAATATATTTTGCCACCTCATCCCATGAAATGTCGAAGTATACGTGGCTTAATGCAGGATCCTCCAGCATTTCTCTCAAAATCTCAATCTGGTCATTAACCGGTCTGACTATCCTTCCAAGACCAATATGCGCCCAGATTAAAGTCGCTTCAGGATGTCTTCTGAAAACATCTACCGTCTGCTTCAAATAATTGCTTGTATAAGATTTCGGGAAAGGCTTGTCAATGTCATTATGAAAAATCACTCGCATTTAATCAAATTCCTGCTTAGAGGGTTCAGAATCAATGTTTTTGTATAACAAATTTACTTGAAAATGAAAAAGAAGTCATTAAAGTTTTTTCAGCTATACAACACATTATTACCATCCGAGAAAAGAGAATTCTTTTGCTTTCTGAACCTTTCATTCACGCCTAAGATCAAGATTGCAAAATCAGTAATATCCCACATCAGTCCTGAAGAAGATTTTGAAAAATACCTGAGATCATCATTCAGTGAGCAGACTGTCTGGAATATATGTTCTGAGCTTTCAAAAGCTCTTGAAAAGTTTCTTGCAGTCAAAGAACTTTTGGAAAGCGACACAATTGTTTATCGACTTTTCTTGAAGCAAATTGATAAGAGAGATCTGCAATCACTTTCCATGCAGGTATGCAAAAAAGAAATTCATATGCTTCTTGAGTCAAAACTTGAATCCGGTACATTCAGAAACATTGCAGAGATTTCCCATGAATACCTGCGAATGGCAATAAAGGCGGGTAATGTAAAACTTCAGAAAGAGCTTTATATTACATATAATTCGTTTATTACATTTGCGATAATGACTGAACTGCTTATGGAAATGGAGAGTAATATTGTTACCGGTTCAATTGGAAAGGAATCTGAAATGACATTACTGGAACACCTCGGTTATTCAATAAATTTTGAGGTTGTTCTTAACCATATAGAAGAAAAATATCCCGGACATTACAATATTCTCAGGCTCATATATGATCTGTATAACCTTATACGGACCAATTTCTGCTTTATTAGTTATAATAAAACAAAGGATTTATTTTTTACCCTGATGGACAGGTTTTCTGATAAATTAAAAACGGATCTGTTTGATTCACTGATAGACTGCCTTATTAACACCAAAGAGAAAAACGGTAATAATGTTGATAAAGAACTCTTTGAATTGTTCGATAAAAAGTTAGAAGCAGGACTTTTCCGGGACTTGTCAGTAAGTAAAATAGGATTTAACCGTTTCAGAGATAATGTGCTTATTGCATTGAATGTAGAAGAAATTGACTGGGCGGAAGACTTCGTAAAAAGATACTCTTATCTTCTTCCCGAAAATCAAAAATCAAATGATGTAATTACATCACATGCATTGATCAGTCTAAAAAAGAAAAACTACAGGGAGGCTATAAACCATATAAAAAAAGTAAACAAATCATATTATATTCACTACAATGACTATTTCAGAATTTCAATCAAAGCAAATTTTGAACTCGGTCTGGATGAAGAATGTTTTTCTCTTCTTGAAAAGTACCATGATTATATAAGAAAGGCAGATAATTTATCTTCAAAGTATGTCACAGGTTCGCGGAGCTTTATAAAAAATGTTAAAAATCTTATTAAATACAGATTTGATTTAAACAAGATATATCTGATCGATATAGAGATGGAGCTGGCAAAGAAAGTCCCTTTATCCGATATCGTCTGGATTGAAAGTATTTATGAAAAACTATCCGGAAAAAAAATAGTTGAAAAAGCAGTTTGATCTTCATATTGGAAGAATTAATATTACACATGCAAAGTTAAGGTTGGCTTGATACCAATATCGATACGATGTTTAAACCTCCTATTTGAAATGAACAGATCTTATTTTCGGATCCAGCTCCGGACTGAGAGCGCTTG
>CALMST010000232.1 GCA_937872315.1 uncultured Ignavibacteria bacterium
AATACTTAATACTTAATACTTAATACTTAATACTTAATACCTAATACCTAATACTAATTATCAACTTCCGCCCTTATCTCATCCTCCACCGAAACCTGAATGTCAAATATTTTTTTATAAAAACCATCTGTTTTTATAAGATCCTCATGCGTACCTTCTTCTATGATCTTCCCTTTATCAAGGATAATGATCCTGTCACAATCCTGTATTGAAGTGATCCTGTGCGCAATGACAAATGTTGTTTTATCCTTTATCATATTTCTGAGCGCTTTCTGAATTTCATATTCAGTTTCAGAATCAACTGCAGAAGTTGAGTCATCAAAAACAAATATATCAGGATCTTTTAAAAGAGTTCTGGCAATTGTCACTCTTTGTTTCTGACCTCCTGACAGAGTCACGCCTTTTTCACCAACTATTGTTTCATATGACTCAGGAAACACTTCCGTAATTATATCATGGATCCTGGCGGTAGTTGAAGCCTCTATAACCTCATCTATGTGTGAATCAGGATTTGCGTATGCAATATTATCTTTTATCGAAGTCGAAAATAAAAATGGTTTCTGCAGGACAACACCGAATCTGCTTCTAAGATATTCCTTGGAATAATTTCCGATTTTCTTTCCGTCAATAAGTATTTCACCGCTGTCGGCTTCAAAGAATCTCATCAGAAGAGATATTATAGTTGACTTTCCTGCTCCGGTCGGACCGAGTAAAGCGATTTTCTCACCGGCTTTGACTTTAAAACTAATGTCATTCAATACTCTGTGTTTTTCACTTTCCTCATATTTAAATGATACATTCCTGAATTCTATTTCGCCGTTTAGTTTTTTGGTATCTATTTCTTCACCCGAATAATCTTCCTTTTCAATATCAAGTATTGAAAAAATTCTTGTGAGCGCAATAGTTGACATGCCCATTTCACTGACTATCTGACCAATTCTTCTCATAGGCCATGTCACAAATGTTGAATAAGCAAAAAATGCCGTATATTCACCTACTGACAATTGATTTGTCAATGTCAGATATCCGCCAAACAAAACTGAAACTGCTACCTGAGTATGCACCAGTATATCAGAAGATGGCCAGTATATCCTGTTAAGTTTTACAAGCTTCATTCCCCATCTTCTTTTTTCCTCATTCTGTTTCGTGAATTTATCAATCTCATAATTCTCTTTTGCAAAAGCTTTTACTACTCTTATACCTGATAAATTTTCCTGCACTATTACTGAGAGTTTATCCTGTTCTTTTTCGTGCTGATCCCAGATCTTTTTTTCATATTTAAAATAGATCACAGAACCTAAGAAAATTACGGGTACAAGCAGTACAGTCACTAAAGCATAATTTAAATTGATAGTAGCCATCATAAAAAATGCTCCGATAAATACTGCTGATAATCTGATCACTTCCGTGATCTGTAAAGCTGCAAATTTCCTTATATTCTCTACATCTCCCGTGCACCTCTGGATCAGTTCACCTGTCGGGGTTTTTGAATGATAAGCAAGTGGCAATGCCTGAATATGTGAAAATAATCTGTCTCTGAGACTCTTTGTTGCTTTCTCGGTAGATGATGCGGTAATAGCGCTGGATGAAAACATAAGCACACCCCTGATCAGAGAAATTACAAGAAATATGAGACCAAGTGAGATCAGAATGTTTTCCAGATTTTCAAATTTCAGTTCAGGCAGAAGTCCGTACAGGAACTTTGTAATTGTATCCTCAGGTACGAATTTTATTTTTCCTCCGCTCTGAAAATATACAATTACTTTATCTACAGCTATCTGCAATACCTTTGGCTCAAGCATCCTTACAAAAGTTGCCGTGATCAGCAATACTGAAGAAAAGACATAAAAACCTTTCCATCTGCTAAGTATTTGAAATAATTTTTTTAGGTAATCCATTTTTATTAAAACTTTTTAAAATTTTTCTAACCGGTGCAAAAAAAAACCGCGAATACTTTTAAATATCCGCGGTTTAAAAACTCTTTATACAGAAGTATATTATTCTATATACCTCCGGTAATTCCACGGATTCTTATTTTTATCCACATCTGAATATGCGGGAATAAAACAAGCGATATTTATTCTCATTGTTGTATTCATCATGTTATTTATATTAAAATATCACCTTTCTGAATTGATTTTTAAAATCCGTGAATTTGAACTTTACAAAATTACAAATGTTAATTTTAAATTGCAAGTTTTGAGATAATTTTTTTTAAAAAAAACCAAAAAATTTTCTGCATGCATTAATAAAATCCATTGTAGATCTTTTCAATATTTGAATTAAGCAACTTTCCGTTTTCAATATTTCTGATGAGAAAATCCCTGAAAGACTCATCCGAACCGCTGAAATCATCTTCCTTCATTATTGTATATAATGCTATTGCAAGAACGTGCATGCCGTCATCACTTTCCTTCCATCTTATCCCGGCATCTTTTGCTATGCCCAGCTTTTCATTAATGATCTGGTCAAGTGCCTGCACGCAATCCTCTTCCACAAATCCTTCAAGTGAATTATAACCGAATGAAGGATTGTGATTTAAGACTTTATCCATAAAAAATTCTTCGGCTCTTAATTTCTCAATATTTCCGGTCAGCAGAGAATCATTTTTAAGATCAAAAGGCGGATGCATCATTTCGTGCGTGGCTGTTCTGATAAGTATTGAAAATGGCCAAGCCACATCTGTTAAAAACCTTGTACCGGTTATTTTTATTCCATGAGGCTGCGAATAGTACAGCAGATAGACTGTTATCTTGTTTGATGGCAGTTTATATCCCAGATGATCTTCGACATTCCCTATAATATTATACTGCAAGACTTCTTCTCTGAATTCATCCGCTTTGCCCTGAACTTTTGTATAAATATTCTCAACCCAGTATTCATTAAATTTTACTTCTTCAAGAAACTTCAATACGATCTTAAGATCATCTCTGATGGAATCGAACAATTCCCAGCTTTTTTCTGAATAATACGGACTCTTTTCAAAATTTAATTTTAACATCTTAGGATCTTCAAGAGTCATTAACATTTCAGGAATTGTTTCATCGTCAACTGCGGAGAAATAAAGACAGAGCCATGCCGATATAATTGTTCCGTTTTCAATTTTGAGTTTTTTACTAAGACCTGATAATGCTTCGCTTACTTCGGGAGTGATCCTGTCTTTAAACTTATCATATTCTTTCTGGTAATATCTGAGATAAAATTCATCACCCGTAAGTATATTAACAAAACACAGAACATCATATTTAAAGGAAGGAGTAAGTTCCCAGTCAGTAGTATCGGAAGATGTATATGAAAATGATTTATCTGCCATTTGAAAAATAATTAAAAAATAAAATACAAACTTTAAATATTTAGAAGTTTTATTTATCAATTTTCAACGCTTTCTTATATAAATTTATATATTCCCGTGCGGAATGCTTCCATGAAAAATCTTCTTTCATTCCGGCATCCATTATTTTTTTCCACACTTTTTTATCTTTGAATGTATTGATTGCTCTGTCAATAGTTGTATAAAGAGCATAAGAAGTCGGATCTTTGAAAGAAAAACCGTTACCTTTTTCATCAAATTCATGATAATCCTTTACGGTATCTGCAAGACCTCCGGTCTTTCTTACGATCGGAACAGTTCCGTAATTTAAACTGAACATCTGATTCAAACCGCACGGCTCATAAAGAGAGGGCATCAGAAACATATCA
The DNA here is from genome assembly GCA_937872315.1 of uncultured Ignavibacteria bacterium. Classification (GTDB taxonomy): domain Bacteria; phylum Bacteroidota; class Ignavibacteria; order Tepidaquicellales; family Tepidaquicellaceae; genus JAGPCH01. The sequence goes on from CALMST010000232.1 coordinate 3,700, forward strand.
CAACCAGCCGTAATATAATGTGACAGTTTATTATTATAACCGATATAAGTATTAACTTTCTCAGGGAATAAATAAGCAAGCTCTTCAAAAAATTTTTCAGTTTTTTCTTCACCGCTTCCGAGCACGATTAGCTGAAATGGAAGACGCATTAATTCTTCGGCTATCGGAAACATCAGTTCAAAACCTTTCTGTCCCGCAAACCGTGAAATAATTCCTATCACCGGAATATCTTCATTATATTCGATCCCTGCCTCCGAAAGCAATTCTTTCTTGCATTTGATCTTATTTTTAACTGTCTTTCTGCTATAGTTGGCAGGAATGAATTTATCGTTTTTAGGACTCCATATACCTGTATCGACTCCGTTCAGGACTCCATAAAGTGAATCTTTGCGTGTATCAAGAACGCCTTCCATGCCTGCGCCGAATTCCTCTGTTCGAATTTCTTCAGAATAAGCCGGACTCACGGTGGTGATTATATCAGAAAAAATAATTCCGGCTTTTAAAAAACAAAAAGTGCCGTCGAGTTCATAAGGACTTTCGGCGTAATAATCCTCATATGAAAGACCTGCTTTTCCAACTGCCTCTTTTGAAAATCTGCCCTGGTATCCAATGTTATGAATGGACAGAAGCGTCCTCGTGTTTTCAAAAAGTTTATCCCATTTATAGTTTGTCTTAAGATAAACCGGAATAAGAGATGTCTGCCAGTCATTGCAATGAATAATATCAGGCGCCCACTTCAATCTCTGCAGAGTCTCGATCACTGCAACCTGAAAAAGGATAAATCTTTCGTCCTCATCAGGATCATTTGTGTAAGGCATTTCCCTGTCATAATATTGAGGACAGTCAATGAAATAAACATTAACATCAGAATCAGGAAGCTTACTTGTCAGGACATTATATGTAAATTCCTTATCTCCGATCATTATTTTTATATCATTGAATTCTTCAAGCGGAATGATGTCATGCACCTCTTTTTTTATCTTACCATACAAAGGAAGAAATACTCTTACTTCGCAATTTTCATTTGCTATAGCCTTGGGCAATGAGCCAAGCACATCTCCGAGACCGCCTGTCTTTACAAACGGAACACATTCAGAAGCGGCGAATGCGACTTTTAATGATTTTCTGTTTGATTTATTATCTGACTTTTTATTTGTATTCTTTTTTATTTTTTGGGGAGTGTTTTTTATTTCTTTTTTGGGATTCGTATCTGCGGAGTTTTCACTGCCGGTTTTATTTTTTGCTGTCATTTAATTTTTAAATTTTCTGAGAATAGAATTTGGAAAATAAGAATTAATACTGCCTGCCTTTAATGTTTGTTACAATCAATATTTTTAAAAAATGGATCCCCGCAAAGATCATGCGGGGATGCCAGCTTTTTTATACAATTCAAACTTACCAATACTTAATACCTAATACCTAATACTTAATACTAACTAAAACTTCGACTCAATAATATAAGGTATCATCTTTCTCCATGTAGGCCAGTCATGCGGTACGTCCAATCCCCATAGCTCCGCATCATTCGGAACGTTCTTGGAATTAAGTATTGCGGATAACTCTTCAGTAGCCTGCGGCTTTTCATAATTTCCCTGACCGGTAAGTAAATGAATGTGTTTGCTTTTTCTCATCTGATCAAGAATGGTCTCATCTTCAAGATTCGGAAGATAATGCATGGGTGAATTAAAATAGCAATCCTCGTCAAAATAACCATTTGAATAATCGGAAAGATCATAGGATCCGCTCATAGCAATAGTTCCCGCAAACAGATCCGGTCTTCTGAAATACAAATTTGCGCAATGCAAAGCTCCGAGTGAGGCTCCGCTGGTAATTATATCAGCTTCATTATTGCAATCATTATTAATAAAGGGAACTACTTCTTCCGTGACATAATCATTGAATTGCTTGTGTCTGACAATTTTATCTCTTGGATTCATTTCATCATTAAGCCAGCTTTCATTGTTGATGCTGTTGATAGAATAAACTTTTACTCTGCCTGCATCAATATATGGCGCTAAAGTCTCTATCATCTGGAATCTTTCATATTCCAGATAGTCTGCGGCTGCCGTAGGGAACAGTAATAAGGCAAAACCATAATCACCATATGCTACGATCTCCATGTCTTTGTTTAAATTTGGACTAAACCATTTTGATATTTCTCTTCTCATTTATTTATTATTTAAAAATTTATATAAGTCTGTAAAATACTCATTTTAATATTAAATTATAAGACGGTTTTTTATGAAAATTAACTCCCGCATCAACTACGTTTTTTACCTCCAGGTCCCGAAGACACGAAGTTTTTCAAAGATAGTCTGGAAGTGTATAGTATTTTTTATAAATGACGAATAGAAGAAAACAGGAACAAAAAGGCAGAGAGTGACCTTCTCCTGGGGGAAGTGCGAAAAAAGTGGAAAATTTTAAAAAAATCATTTAGTCGCCGCGGTTGATATTGCTCCATCCTCCAACCGCTGTATATCGTTTGAAGAGATAAATAGTGAATCCTGGGTAGTGAGTCCTGAGTAGTGAGTCCTCCGTCAGAAAGATTTCTGACTCTTTCAGGAAGGTTCCTATATCTCTGCTCCCTGTGTGTTAAAAAAACAAAAATTAGAACTGGTCAGAATCTTGCGTTTATTCCTATTGTAGGTAAAAGGGGTATCATACCGACATTATCTTTTCTGACAACAAGATCGTTATCCAGATAATAATCATAACCAAGCACATTTTGTCTGTTATAAACATTGATTATATCAATGTAAAATGCCCAGTCAGTTGACCAGAAATTAGTATAATATGTTCCGCGAAGATCAAGTCTGTGATATGCCGGTTTTCTGTCAGCGTTAAGATTTTCATTACCTCCGAAATCCAGATTGAAAATAACTTCACGTGTAAAAGGATTTACGGCGATCGAATCACCAATTACTCTGGGCGTAATTCCGACCGGTGCTGTAAATGGAAAATTGGAAGCATAATTGAATCTTGTACTGAACTCAAAAGAAGGACTGAATCTGTAATTTAAAACTAGGTTCAGAGTTTGAATTTGTTCGAATCTATATGGATAAGTATAACCGTATTTTTCCCTGTTGGATGAAGATAAAGAATAATTAGCCCAGCCATAGAATTTTGTTTTAGGTGTTGTATATTTTTTCTCAATGCTGAATTCTATTCCGAAAGCATCACCGGTTCCAATGTTTACGGGATTTGTAGTAGCGGAATCATAAGGTAATTTCTCAGCTGATCTGATCCAGTTGGCATAATTTTTTATATATTCCGGATCTGTGTTTGACGGATCTTTAAGTGAATATTCATATCGGAAAGCCGGGACTTCTTCCTGCTCCAGAAGATTGTTAAATCTTTTATAATAGCCTTCTATTTTTGCAAGCCACTCATTATCGATCCATTTATCAATTCCAAGAATAAAATGTGTAGCTTCTTCAGCCTGAATGTTTTTTTCATAAGCTCCTCTCAGATCATAAAAAGTCCTGCCGTCAATTAGTTTTTCCAGTCCGGGAGACTGGTAGTATATTCCGGCTGATGCCCTGACAGTGGTGACCGGATCAATTGCGTATCCTGCATTTATTCTTGGAGCAAGATATGGAGTCCTGATGATCTGAAAATAATCCAGTCTTAGAGACGGCTGAAGAAAAAATTTATCCGAAAGCCTGAACATGCTCTGACCGTAAATATGAGCTCTCAGATTATCTTCTCCCTGAAGATTAAAGTTGTCCAGTAATGCTGAAGCATTTGGCAAAGTCTGTATAAGTGATCTGAACTGATCATCGATCACAAGATTATAATTAAGATCTGTTCTTACTATATCAATTCCGGCACCGAATTCCTGCTGTGAATTTTTGTTATTTATTACGGTGGTGTTGGTAAATGAATATTTCCGGAAAGTATATTTCGAATCAAACTGCAGCCCTAGAAGAGCTCCTATCTGCCTTAAACTGTCTCTTTGCTCCGGAGTGTAATTTTGTCTGTCAATCAGCGGATCAAGTATCTCACTGTTAAAGTCATTGTCACCGCTGTTTCTGTACCATGAGAGAGTTGTCCGTGAAGAAAATTTCGGATCAGGTATATAATGCCACGCGAAAGAAAGCAGATCATTCTTTGTTACGTCTGTAACGGCAATACTGTCAGGCTGCTCACTTTTCTCTCCGGGAATTATGTCAACTCCGTCATTTGAAAAAATACCGTTCACAAGAAATTTGCTGCTTCTGAATGGACCGGCTACAACTTTAAACTGCAGATCCCTGAATGAAGGAAAAGAAGAATTCTCGTTTATGAGACCGGCATTCCTTGCAAATGGACCGATTATAAGGTCATAATATGTTCGTCTGCTTGATACCAGCCATGAACCCGGAAGATTGAAAGGATTTTTTCCGTTTAAAATTAAATTTGCATTAGCCACACTTACATTAATAATAGAAGACAGACTTTTATTTTTGTTACCTTCTATGCTTGTTACGTCCAGTACCGCTGATAATCTGTCACCGTATTTAGCAGGAAATCCGCCTGTGATCAGGGTAATATCTCTAAGCGTTTCAGGATTGAACATGCTTACAAGACCGTATAACCTGTAAGGATTAAACAATTCAACATCATCCATTACGATCAGATTTTCATCCGGACCGGAACCTCTGATTATTAGCTGAGAAGTAAAATCATTCGGAGAAGTTACTCCGGGCAGCGACTGCAAAGATCTTAAAACATCTTCTACGGCACCGGGAAGCATTTTAATGTTCTGAGGTTTTACATTATAAAGACTGGTTCTGAGATCATCCTGACGCTGTCTGAATTCTCCTTCGACTTCTATCTCATCTGTACTCACGATTTTCTGAATCAGATAAATATCCAAAGATATTGATCCATTTTCAGGTATAGTAAAATTCCTGTACTCATACTGATTATAGCCGGGAGTTCTGACTATAATATCATATTTCCCGGCGGGAATCTCTGTTTCATATTTACCAGAAGCATCTGAATATATTCTGAACTTATTCCCGTTTCCTGAAATACTGATCAGTATATTTCCCAATTCTGATTTATCATCACTATATACATTACCCTTTAGAATTGATCTTGTGGAATCAACTGAATTCTGGGCAAAGGATAGTGTACAGGAAATTACAAGTATGTTGATTACCGTGAAAATTTTGATCATGAAATTTACAGAAATTTTTGGATTTGACAGTGTAGAAAACGCAATCTTACCTGTTATAGTTTCAATAGACCGGGGAGATCATTTTATACTATCCGAAAATTTTGAAATACTGAAATTCGGATTTCTAAACTTTCAGAATTTCATTTACGGAACTGTTCAAATTAATAACTGCTTCTCTTACGGATTCTGAAAATTCATCTTCAGAACATTCTCCGGAAGCGGAATAAATGATACCTCGGCTGGAATTTATAACGAAGTTATTGGTGTGAAGGTTTTTCAGGAGTTTATTAAGATCATTCGCCTGAGCTCCGATTCCCGGGATCAGTAATGAAACCTCCGGATGTGCAGCGGAAAATTTATTTAACTCATCAGTATGGTTTGCGCCAATTACGAATCCGACATTATCATCATTATTCCACTCAAGACCCTTTTCCATTACTATCTCATATAGGAATTTATCTTCTATCTTCAGTTTTTGAAAATCAGCACTGCCGGAATTAGAAGTTAATGCAAGTAAATATACCGCTTTATTCTTTCTTTCGAGAAACGGCGCTACGGAATCCACGCCCATATAAGGGCTCATTGTTATGGAATCAAAATCATAAATGTCAAAATATGTTCTCGCATAATATTCTGCCGTATTTCCCATATCGCCTCTTTTAGCATCACAGATCTTTATCAGTTCACCGGGGATCACTTTTACTGTTTCACGTATGGCTTCTACACCCTGCTCTCCGAGACATTCATAAAAAGCAACATTCGGTTTGTAACCGGCGACCAAATCTTTGCTTGACTCAATTATGAGCTTATTAAACTCTGCAACAGGGTTTTTATATTTCAACAAGAATGACGGGATCTTTTCAATATCCGGATCCAGTCCGACAACTAAATTTGATCTGTTTTTTGTTATTATGTTCTGAAGTTTTTCTATGTAATTCAAATGTGCTAATAGTTAATAGTTAATAGTTGAATTAATATTTAGTTGTAAAAATCAAAAAAATCCCAAATCAAAAATTCCAATTCCCAAATCAAAAACTGTTTTTCCACATCATTGATTCGACCGGTTTATTTGTTTTTCTGTTATATTTAGCAGAAGCTTTTTTATTGTATGGTGTCAGGACATCTCCCTCAACTTTAAAATAGATCAGCTGCCCGATCGGCATTCCGGCATATATTCTGACGGGCTGTTTTACGGATATTTCCAGAGTCCAGTTATTCTTGAAACCGACATCACCTTTACCTGCCGTTGCATGTATGTCTATTCCAAGTCTGCCTATGCTTGATTTCCCTTCAAGGAAAGGGACGAATTTAAAAGTCTCAGTATATTCAAGAGTTACTCCGAGATACAATTTGGTAGGATGAAGAATGTGACCTTCTTTAGGGATCCTGAAGTAATTTACTTTATTGTGCTTCTTCGCATCAAGAACTTCATCTTTATATACGGCAAGCCATTCACCCAGATGAACGTCATAGCTGTTTGAACCAAGACATTTTCTGTCATAAGGCTTTAATATAATGTTTTTATTTTTTATCTCCTTAAGTATCTCTTTGTCGGAAAGTATCATGTGTTAATTTTGTTAATTGGTTAACTAAGAATAATGAATTGTATAAAAACTATTTAAAATTTAAAATTGATCAGTACTGATTTCTGTATCTGTAAGCACTCATAGCAATACCCATCATCACAAGAAAAGACAGCAGTGACGAAAGTCCGTAACTCATCATAGGTAAAGGAATTCCTATCACCGGCATTATGCCTATTGTCATGCCGACATTTATCACCAGATGGAAGAGGACAATGCTCGCAAAGCCAATACATGCAACGCTCAGGAACCTGTTTTTTGTCATATAGGCGTTATTCACCAGCTTAAATATTATTATCATGTATAAAGTCAGAATTAATATACTACCGGCAAATCCAAATTCCTCTCCTATCATGCAAAATATAAAATCCGTCCATTGCTCGGGAATAAATTTCAACTGTGTCTGGGTGCCCTGAAGAAAACCTTTTCCTAAAAGTCCGCCAGAGCCTATGGCTACTTTAGACTGGATCACATTATATCCGCTTCCAAGAGGATCCGTTGAAGGATCAAATACCGCAGTGATCCTTTTTTGCTGGTAAGGCTGAAGTTTATGATACAGCGTATCAAAAGAATAACCTATGGCTATATTAAGAACTATCACAACTGCCGCAACAAACGCATTTTTCTTGAACATCAGCATTATCAATCCAATCAGAACTATTGCTCCTATGAGATAATTTATTCCAAAAAACGCGCCGAGTACCGCTATTACCGGTGTTATAATTATGAACAACACATATGGAGATAATCCAACCCAGAACAGAACGGGAAGTATCATTGAAAGAAAAACAAGTGATGTACCCATATCCGGCTGTTTCATTATCAGCAGAACGGGTATTAAAACAATCGCGCAAGCTTTCAGGAATTCAGGAAATCTGTTTACATTTCTGAATGCATCCTCACCCTGTGAAAGAAAATTTGCCAGAGCAAGTATTGTAGCTATCTTTGCAAACTCCGAAGGCTGTATTCCAAATCCTCCCATGCTGAACCAGCTTCTGGATCCGGATATTTTTTTACCTATAATTAAAACTACAACCAGCAATACTATCGAAAGCAAATAAATTATATATGAAGATCTTGCAATAATCCTCGGAGGCACAAAACTAATTCCGATCATTAATATTATTCCAATTACAGAAAAGTATAATTGTTTTGAAAAATAATCCGCTCCGCTTGTGTATGTTGCGCTGAAAATTGCAAGCAATCCGCAGATAATTACCGCAATAGTAATTATCAGAAGCAGCAGATCAATTCTTTCAAAAATGCTTTTATTCATTAATCCTGACCTCCCGCTACTGATTTAATGTCACCATCAATTGTTTTTCCGGGTCCACCGAGATATCTCATCATCAGAGCTCCGGCAACAGGTGCTCCAAACGAACTTCCCCATCCTTCATTTTCTCCCATTACACATATTGCTATTTTCGGATCGTCAAATGGCGCAAATCCTACAAACCATGAGTGATTTTTTCCGGATGAATTCTGTGCTGTTCCAGTCTTTCCGCACAATGTGAATTCTGATGATTTGATGTTTCCTGCTGTTCCGTTTCCGTTTACAACTAAAAACATTCCTTTTTTAACAGCATCATAATAAGACTGCGGCATATCAATTCTTCGCTGTTCAAATTTAACTTCCTCTTCAAGACCGTTACTGTTGCTTCTTATCTTTGTAACAAAATGAGGCTGGCAGTACAAACCGTTCATTGCAAGAGCAGCTGTGTATGCAACCATCTGGACAGGAGAAACTCCCAATTCTCCCTGACCGATCCCCAGACTTACAAGCAATCCCTGTGTCCATTTATTCTCGCCGTATCTTTTATCAAAGTATTGCTGTGATGGTAACAATCCTGATGTTTCATTGGGAATATCAATTCCGGTCTTCTGACCGAATCCAAATAATTTTCCATACTTATTATAATTATCAATTCCGACTGCAAGACCCATTTTATAATAAAACACATTAGCTGATACTTCAATTGCGCGGGTTACGTTTATATTCCCGTAAGCGCCGTGATCAGCAAAGGATCTGTTTCCGTAAGTAAAAGAACCATTGCATGCAACCGTCGATGTAGGTGTCAGTATTCCTTCACCCATGGCTGCCATTGACATAAGCATTTTCCAAGTGGAACCGGGTGGATATTTTGTCTGAACTACTCTGTTGAATAATGGTTTTTCAGGATCATTGAGCAGAGCTGAAAATACTTTTGGGTCTGTCTTGCCGGCAAATGATGAAAGATCAAAATCGGGTTTGGAGACAAAACATAAAATTTCTCCTGTGCGAGGATCTACAGCAATTATAGCTCCTCTGCTATTGCCCATTAGTTTCTCGGCATATTCCTGAAGATCCCTGTCCATTCCTAGTATAAGATCAGAACCGTTTACGGGTGGTATGTCATTTTTTCCGTCATTAAGACTTCCAAGCTCTCTTCCTTTTACATCCACTGTAATAAAATCATAACCCTTCACGCCTCTGAGATAAGGTTCATAAGTAGATTCAAGTCCGTTGGATCCTACGACGTCACCCTGTTTGTAATAATCTCCGATCTGTTTGGAAAGTCCTTTTTCCGAGATCTCACTTGCATATCCGAAAGTATGCGAACCGCGGAAATTGTTGGGATAATATCTGATAGCATCCGTCTGATAATCCACTCCGAGCAGCCTGTCCCTGTTTTCTGCAATAAATGAGATCACTTTGAAATCAACATCTCTTTTTATTTTAGCGGGATTGAATCTATTGGTGCCTTTAAAGCTCTTAAGATTTTCAAGAAGTTCCTCCGGCGGTATCTCAAGAATTCCGGCGACTTCATCTAAATTATTTTTATCAAATTGTGAAGGTGTAATCGTTACGGTGTAAGAAGGTTTATTATCAACAAGCACATTACCGTTACGGTCATACATCAGACCTCTCGGAGGTGTTACTGTTATTGTCTTTACGGCGTTCTTATCAGATTCCTTCGCCAGCTCCTCCTTGTTAAAAAGCTGAAGATAGGCAAGCCTGACAACGAACAAAGCGAATATGACCGAGCAAACCGTATAAATAAAAAATTTTCTTTTTTCGATGTCCATTTAGAGCAAATATTGTTAAATCGATTTTTGAAGATCAAATCTGTAAAATACAAGACTGAAGATCAGTCCGAATACAGATGTGTACAATGTTGTTGTGATCACATATTTTAGAAAAATTTCAGGGAACGGGATCTGCGAACCCTGAAAATAGATCAGGAAAAATATAGTGTATGCAACTAAGGTACACATAAAAATAATTCCTACAACAGAATTTTTTTTTGTCGCTTCTCCCGTTGTCTGCTTCTGAAAATATCCGGCTAAAAAACCCGCTATGCAGTATGACAAAGCTGAAAGACCAAGAAAGGATCCGCTTAAAATATCCAGTATAAAACCCGCAACAAAACCTGTTACCGCCCCTGCTATATGTCCGCGCGTATACCCAAGAAAAATCACCAGTATAATTATAAGATCCGGAGTAATGTTGTAATTTGAAATTGCAATAAGCCACATAAACGAAACCTGTATGACAATCAATATTGCCAGGGCTACGGCATACTTAAGATAGGAAGTTATATACAATTTCTTTTACTCTTTATTTAAAAAAGAATTTTCAAGTTCGAGTCTTTCCATTTCAGGCAGATGTCTGAGCACGAATACTTCTTCCAGCGTAGTAAAATTCACTGAAGGTTTTAATACCACTTTTTTGAAAAGGTTATCGAGATTACCTTCTTCCATGACAGTTCCAACCGGTATCCCTGCTGGGAAATAATTACTGTATTCAGATGTTATTACCACATCGCCTACTTTTACATCAGCGCTTTTCGGTACATTATTTATTACAAGATTTCCCGCTCCGTCATAATTCAATATTCCGTCAACCCGGCTCCGCTGAACTTTCACGCTTACATTAAGACTTCTGTTATAAAGTATCTGTGCTATGGAATAATTACTGCTTGCCGAAACAATTCTTCCAACGAGTCCGTCATCCGTAATTACCGGCATGTTGATCCTTACACTGTCGGACTCTCCTACATTTAATGTGATAGTATTTCTTGTCTGCACAAGTGTTTTATTTACTATCTTTGCAATGACAACTCCTGAAATGTTTTTACTCTTCAGACCTAATGATTTTGTAAGTCTGAGATTTTCCAGTTTGGCTTCTTTTAATGCTGAAACTTCATTTGAGAGTTCAATATTTTTTTCTCTTAAAAAATCATTTTCCTTCTGTATCTGAAATACATTCGGCACGGCTGAGAAACCACTCTGTATTGCTCCGACAAATCCCACGCCGACTGCCCTTAAAAATCTTACCTGCGAATTATCATTTGAAAAGATCAAAATGAGAGAAATTACAACCAGTAATGAAAGTACCAGATAGTCTTTTATACTTAAGAAAAAAAGACCTATAGTTTTCATTTAATTCTTTGACATAATTGCTTTATAAAAATATAAGTTAAAATTTTGGAAACCGGTTTTTTGAATGCTGTAAAATACTAATGTTTAAGTAAACATAAAAGATTGAATTAAGTATATTTTCGATTAAATATGGAATGATCCTAATGAAGACTTTAATATCGGATATTGATAAATGTCAGACAAAAACAATCTTTATATATGCCCCGGCTTGTGAAGATTGAGGCTTCAAACTAATTTGTCTAATTAAAAAATTAAAAAATTAAAACAAAAAAAGCCGCAGGTACTTATGCGGCTTTATGAAAACATTCTGAAGAATAAATTCTTACTATCTTCTCAACAAAACTTTTTTGAAGTAATCAAGATCTTCGAGCACTTTACCGGTTCCCCGCGCAACTGCCGTTAACGGATCCTCTGCCACATGTACAGGTACTCCTGTCTCCATTTTAATTCTTTCATCAAGTCCTTTGATCAGAGCTCCTCCACCTGTCAGGAAAATACCTCGGTCAAGTAAGTCTGATGAAAGTTCGGGAGCAGTTTTCTCCAGCGCAACTTTCACAGCCTCTATCATCTGAGTAACGGGAGCGTTTAGAGATTCCCTTATTTCAATGGAACTGACTTCCGTTATTTTAGGAACACCTGCAACAAGATCACGACCTTTAACTTCAATGATCACTTCTTCTTTAAGAGGCATCACTGATCCAACCTGACACTTTATCTCTTCAGCGGTTCTTTCTCCGATAAGTATGTTATGATTGTTTCTGAAAAATCTGATGATGGATTCGGTGAGTTCGTCTCCAGCAATCCTGATGGAAGTACCGTTTGTAATTCCTGAAAGAGCTATCACTGCAATCTCTGTTGTACCGCCGCCTATATCAACTATCATATTACCGTAAGGTGCCATTACGTCAAGACCGATACCAATCGCGGCTGCCATTGGTTCGGAAATCAGATAAACTTCCTTTGCTCCGGCATGCTCTGCAGTGTCTCTGACTGCCCGCTTCTCTACTTCAGTGATCCCGCTCGGTACGCATATCACAATTCTTCTTGAAGGCATCCAGCTTGAGCTTATCTTTTTTATAAACTCTTTGATCATTCCCTCGGCTATTTCAAAATCCGCTATCACTCCGTCTTTCATAGGTCTGATGGTTGCAAGTTCCTTATGAACCCTTCCCATCATTTTCTTAGACTCTTCACCTATTGCAATAATTTTTCTAGAAGCTACATCATAAGTAACAATGGAAGGTTCGTTTAATACGATCCCTTTCCCTTTCATGTAGATCAATGTGTTCGCTGTCCCAAGGTCAATTGCAATGTCGTTGGAGAACATTCCTAATAAAGGCATTTAAATTTCCTTATAACTCCGTTTAATTTTTTGTTTAATATAATTTTTTATTTCACTGATAATACTTAATACCTAATACCTAATACCTAATACTTAATACCTAATGTTTAAAGTGCCTGATCCCCGTAAACGCCATTGCCAGATTATATTCATCCGCTGCCTTAATTACGTCTTCATCCTTCACAGAACCGCCGGGCTGAATTATAGCTGCTGCTCCGGCTTTTGCAATTTCAATAAGACCGTCAGGAAACGGAAAGAAAGCATCTGAAGCTGCTATGCTGTCATTCAGATTCTGTCCGAATTCTTTTGCCTTTGATACCGCAATTTTTGTTGAATCAATTCTGGATGGCTGACCTCCGCCTATGGCGAGAGTTCTTTTGTCCTTCACAAAAATAACTGCATTTGATTTTGTGTGCTTAACAACTTTAAAAGCAAAGAGCATGTCTTCAATCTCTTCCGAAGACGCTTTTCTGTTTGTTACAAATTTAAGATCTCTTTCTGTTACATTGTAATTATCTTTATCCTGATACAATACACCTCCTGAAATCTTTCTGAACTCTTTATCTTCGCCGGTAAATTTAAACTTTACCAGCCGCCTGTTCTTCTTTTTCATCAGCAGCTCTAAAGCTTCTTTTTCAAAATCCGGAGCCATTATGATTTCGGAAAACAATTTATCAATATCTAATGAAGTTTTAAAGTCTAATTTTTTATTTATTACAATTATTCCTCCGAAAGGCGAAAGCGTATCTGTGGCAAATGCGCGTGCATAAGCTTCCTGAAGATCCCCTGCGACAGCCACTCCGCTTGGATTTCCATGCTTTATAATAGCGCAGGCGAAAGATTCACCTTTAAATTCGGCTATCAGGTTATATGCTGCATCCATGTCAAGTAGATTATTGTATGACAATTCCTTCCCGTGAAGCACTTCATAAATATCGTCAAAATTACTTTTTAAAAGAACAGCTTTCTGGTGAGGGTTTTCACCGTAGCGAAGTTCTTTTGAGTTTGTAAAGTTTTTAAAGTCTATCGAGTGAATAGAGTCTGTAGAGTGTGTAGAGTGTGTAGAGTGTGTAGAGTGTGTAGAGTGTGTAGAGTGTGTAGAGTCGGAATTTAGTTTTGTAAAATAGTTTGCTATTGAGTTATCATAATGTGACGTTGTTTCAAATGCTTTTTGTGCGAGACTTTGTGAATATTCTACCGGGATATCATTACCTGATGAGTCGAGTATATCTGAGAACTCCTTATACTGACCGGGACGGACAAGAACATTCACATCTTTAAAATTCTTTGCGGCTGCACGTATGAGAGTAACGCCGCCTATGTCAATCTGTTCGATCGCATCAGCTACAGTCACATTTTTATCTTCAATTGTTTTTTCAAAAGGATATAAATTAACAATGACAAGATCAATAGGCATGATAGAATGTTCTTCCATTTCTTTGAGATGTTGAGGATTACTTCTGTCAGAAAGTATCCCGCCGAATATATCAGGATGCAGTGTCTTTACTCTTCCGTTCAGAACTTCCGGAAAGCCGGTTACTTCTTCCACAGATTTAACCTCAATGTTATTTTCTTTCAGAAGTTTATATGTTCCTCCTGTGGAAATTATTTCTATGCCGTGTTTCGTAAGTTCATTTGCCAGCTCTGTAATGCCGGACTTATCATAAACGCTAATCAGTGCTCTCTTTATCAATCAGTTTATTTGTTAATTTGTGTTAATAATGTTTATTGTATTAATTATAGAATTATCTGCTTTAATGAAGAAATCAAAGAACGGTCATGCGGAATAAAAATTTATCAAGCTCCCGATTTGGTAATTCCGTATCCCGGATCTTCTATTGTCCTGACCACTTGCCAGTAGTACAGATGTTCCATTTTCAAAACCCTTTTTTGGAGTGTAAACTCATCATCATCTTCTGACACTTCGCAGCACTTCTGAAAAATTATCTTACCTTCATCATAATTTTCATTAACATAATGAATCGTAATACCTGACACTTTCACGCCGGCTGCTATCACGGCTTTATGAACATTAATTCCAAACATTCCTTTTCCGCCGAATGAAGGAAGCAATGCCGGATGAATATTTATTATTTTATTATTATACTTTTTCAGCACATCCTTTTCAATCATTTTCATATATCCGCATAAAACGATCAGATCAATATTGTGTTCATTTAAAGTTTTAAGAAAAATACCTGAATATTGTTTGTCAGTTAAATCAGGATATTTCTTCCTGTTAATGATCTCAATGTCTGTTTTATTTTCTTTTGCAATGCTTACCGCACCGCAGTCAGGATTGTTTGAGATAAGAAGTGAGATCTTAGAGTTTAATTTTTTACTTTTTACTGCCTTAAGGATTGCATTAAAATTACTGCCGGTACCGGAGGCAAAGATACAAATATTCAACGGAATTTTTGTTAAGTGTGCAAAATAATCAAATTAGGTTAGAGTTACAATTTAAACAATTCGGGACTTTTTGAAAAAACCAGTAGGGTTCAAAATAAATCTTTAGATCTTTAAATATTTATATTTCAATTCAAAATCCAAAAAAAAATTTTCATTTACCAAACAATCCCGCCTGTGATAAATTGCCGCCAATACGAATGAATTTCCGGTAATTTATAACCGGCTGGCGATTTTTCTTTGCTTCTTACTTGAGCCTGCCCTCGAGTGCTTTTATAGAGGGTTCAAAATAAAGAAGGGTAAAATAATCTGCAAATTTCAAGCTTGTACCTCTTATGTAAATTGATTTCAACAAGATTGGAAAAAACAGACATTAACATAAAAAAGGCTGAATGTAATTTTCATTCAGCCTGATTATATTATAAAATATTTTTTGAGTTTGATACTTTTTACCTTACTTCAATTAAAGGAACTAATTTATTTTACCAGCATGAGTTTCTTTGTATTCACAAAACCTCCTGAAGCGGAAATTTTATAAAAATAGATCCCGCTCGAAAGCGAAGATGCATTAAGAGTCAGAGAATAATATCCGGCTGGTTTATTTTCATTTACCAGCTGCATCACTTCCCTGCCCGAAATATCATAGAGGCTGATTGTTACATTACCGTCAGCAGGCATCTGATAATCTATCTTTGTAGCAGGATTGAACGGATTCGGATAATTCTGAGACAAACTATATTCAGAAGGCACACCGATATTCACGTCACCTGAAAGATTAAAATATTCAAAACTTCCGTTGAAGTCTATTTGTTTTAGTCTGTAACTATATGATCCTGAGCTGATACTTCTGTCAGTGAATGAATAATTAACCGGATTTGATACAGTTCCATGACCGGATACAAAACCGATCTTGGTCCAGTCAGAATTGACTGATGATCTTTCTATTTCAAATCCTGAATTATTGATTTCTGAAGATGTTGTCCAGTTCAGTATAACACTGTTTCTGTTTACAATGGAAACAAAGCTTGATAATTCTACAGGCAAAGGATTATCCAGAGACATCTGGCATCTTATCTCTCCGCCCGGAAATACATTTGAATGAATATTCAGATATATTGAATCAGTCAAAAGCCAGCCTTCCTGCTGAGCTGTAAGTACATAAGAATTTGAGTAATTACCGCTTGTCACTCCTGTAGGGAATCCGACATTTCCGATCATCACTCCTGCGTTTGTGGTAACTCCCGCCGGAGCATGAAAATGCGAAGCAGTTGTATTTCCGGTCAGACCGCTGAAAACAATATTAAAAGAAAAAGTATTTGTTACATCGTCATAAGTTCCGGAAATATTGCCTGTCCCTGTAGATGCATTGGGAGGATTTTCACTTGCGCCGTTTAAAGTATTATTAAACGGATAGATCAAAGCTAAAGAAATCTGAGGTGTGTAACTAATTACTGCTAAAGCAAGAATAAAAATATAAACAAATTTGTTAAAATTTTTCATTTCCTTACTCCTTAATGTTTAGTTTAGTAAAATTTTTTAAAATAAGATAATAACGGGAAGTACCTCCTTTCAGGATATTTTATTATTGAATATGATACAAATTTACATTTAAGAAAACAATTTCTCAATAACACATTTTCGGAAAATGTAGGATTCATTTTCACTGTGCAATGAACAATTATAAATACCAAATTTTAAATGATAAATTTTAATAGTGAACTTATAAAATTTAATGATCAACTATTAACTGTTAATTGTTAACTGCTAACTATTTA
>CALMST010000233.1 GCA_937872315.1 uncultured Ignavibacteria bacterium
TCAGCCGCGATCACTTTGCCGTCTTCACCCTGTCTATTTAACTGCTTAATGATATTTCTATAACTTTCTTCATCCCTGTCCTGACTTAATTTGAAGACAGAATCCAATCCCATAACTTCAATTTCAAATGCGACAATTGCCTTAATCAATTTCTGCTTTAATTCAGCCGGAAGATTATCATAAATCGTTTCAGACTGTTTATTTTGGTTTTCAAAATACAGAGTTGTCATTATGAGAACATCGATCAATGCATCATCAGAAAGAAATTTTATTTTTCCTCTTGCATGCACGCTCATATAATTCCAGGTAGATGGTGTATGAGGATTGCTGTACCAGGTTCCGCTTACATAAGTATGTTTGCCGGTAAAGACTGCAAGAACATTTTCATTATGCATAAAAGCTTTATGATGATCAGTGTTTTTCATTATATGACCTCTTAATATTTTCCTGCCGTTATTTTCTTCAATAAACACCGGCACCTGCGTAGCAATGGGATTGTTATCCGGATCGCAACCGGTTAAAAATGCAAACGGATGCTTATCTATAAAATCTTTAATGTCCTTTTCGTTTTTAGCTTTGTGATGTGGGAGATCGTACATTTTAATTTATTAATTTTAAGTTAGGAAATTAATTTTTTCCTGCTAACTGCCGGTATTCTTTTCTGAATTTAATAATATATCTAATTCTTCAAACCTATAGAAAATTATCGCACCTTCGGTTTGTAATATTTGTGAATTATTTTCATTGGCAAGAGCATAAACAGTAAACCCTCCTCTCTTTGCCGAAATGACACCTGCTTTACTGTCTTCTATCACAATACATTCTTTTGGTGAAAAGCCCATTTCTTTTGCGGCGTGAAGAAATATTTCAGGATCAGGTTTCCAGCTGTTGATCAGGTATGAACTGAAAACATTATCCCCGAATTTCTCAGCAAGTCCGGTTATGGAAAGGTTCGATCTGATCTTATCCATTGGCCCGCTTGATGCAACGCAAAAAGAAATAGTCAAACTTTCTATGAATTCCTTAACTCCTTTAACAGGCTGAAGTTCGGACTCATATTTTTCAAAGGTTTTTTTTCTGAAAACATCTGTAAAGTCTTCAGGTAATTTCTGACCGGTCCTGTTTTCAATCTCATTTAAACAATCTTTCAGACTTCTTCCGCTGAAATTCATCATAGCTTCTTCCAAAGTCATTCTAAGCCCAAATTCCTTTGCCATCGACAGAAGTACACCGGTTCCTATCTCTTCACTGTCAACCAATACACCGTCACAGTCGAATATTATACATTTTATTTCTTTCAAATTTTCCTGGATTTTTGTCTGCAGCGGCGTATTGGATTTTGATGATGGATTTTTGATCTTTGATATAAATTTCAATTTACAATTTATCTCCGGGAAAGAATTTAATTTAATTCGATAAAAAGTTTCCCGGATAAAAGCAGGTAACTTTAAAAAGTAGTTCTAATTGTAATTTCCTAATTCTTAATTCCTAATTATCAATTCTTAATTCTCCACATCCAAACCCATCTTAATCTTTAATTCTTTGTATCTTGGATCATTCGTCACTGTTTTGAACATTGGGTGTGCTATTACAACAGCTATAGTCCCCATCTTTTTTTCTATGCATTGAAATAAATAATGAAATGCTTTGTCTTTTTCTCCTAATGAGATCCATATCATGGCCAAGTCCATATCAAGTACAGTTCCGGGTTCTTCAATTTGCAATTGCTCTAATTTACGAATACATTCCATTGCTTTTTCTGTTTCTCCCAGATTAGCGTATGCACATCCCAATGGACCAAGTCCTTTCAGAGGATGCTTTATCAATGTCAGGTGAACTTCTTCAAATATTTCAGCTGCTTTCTTCCAGTCTCCTTTTACTCCTATGCACCAGCCCTTTAGCTCCATTGCTACACGCATATCAGGATATAAGTCAAGTAACAATTCCGCTTGTCTTAATGCATCATCAGTTCTTCCCGCAAAGAGATAAACATCAGTAAGAGCCTTGTTAACTATCGGAGAAAGCGGATCCGCCAGATACGCTTTTTCCATAATATCAATTGCTTCTTTATTTCTGCCTGTAATCATATAATAAAAAGATAACATATGGTGAACGTCGGTTGCAGAAGAGTTCAGATCTATAGCCTTTATCAATGAATTGTAAGCTTTTTTCCAGTCCCAATCGTAAAACAAATACGCAGAACCTTTTGCCGCAAATCCTGTTGCCAGTGAACTATCCAGTTTTATTGCCATATCACTGTATTTATGCACTATCTCAAATGCTTCTTTAGGCTGCACCTGACCTGTTGCCCCGAGAAAAGCATAACCCGCTGCAGCCATTGCGTATGCGTTGGCGTAATCAGGTTCCAGAGCTACAGCATCTTCAAAACACTTTATAGCCTTCTTAAAATCAGCTGGAGTAATCTTATTATAGAAATGTAAGCCTTTCAGAAAAAGTGTATATGCTTCAAGATTTTGAGTCGGCGCTTTTACATGTGATTCCTCCTGTTCTTTTGAAGTAAATTTCACACGACACTTGTTAACAATTATACCGCTGATCTCATCCTGTACTTCAAATATGTCAGTAATGTCCCTGTCAAATGTTTCGCTCCATATATGATATCCGTCCGCCGCATTTATCAACTGAGTCGTAATGCGCACGCGGTTTCCCGCTTTTCGGACACTTCCTTCCAGTATCCTGTCAACGTTCAGCTGTGAGCCTATCTCGCGGATATCTGTATTCTTTCCCTTAAAAGCAAAAGCTGAAGTTCTTGAAGTTACCTGCAGACCATCTATTTTGGTAAGTGCATTCAACAACTCTTCAGTAATACCGTCACTGAAGTATTCATTGTCAGGATCGGCGCTCATATTAACAAACGGCAGAACAGCAAGACGATTGGAAGGCTGTGTGGTTTTTCCTTTTAATTCACTGCGGGAAGGAACTACAAGACCGATCTTATCAATTGCAAAGATCAGCATAGGTTTTGAAACATTCTTTAATTCAAAGTAACCCATTTCATGCGCAGTAAGATTATTCTGGTTTTTTATTTCATCAAAAACTTTTTCTGAGATAAAAACCGAACCCGGTACGGCAAGAGATTCAACCCTGGATGCAATGTTAACGCCGTCGCCAAAAATGGTTTCATTTTCCACCGTAATATCTCCAGTATGGATACCGATACGAATTTCTACTTTAGGTTCAAGCTGTAATGATTGCTATATTTCCACAGCACAGTTAACACCGTCAATTGCACTGTTGAAAATGCTCAATGCTCCGTCACCATAGTATTGAAGTATCTTTCCATTGAAAGCAGAAACGGAAGCCTCCAAAACATCTTTAAATCTGATCCGTTTGCCTGTAGCCAATTGTTCGTTTTGCTGAACAAGAGCGGTAAAGCCAAACATATCGGAAAACATTATTGCAGCAAGCTGTCGCATATTTTAATTTCAAATTTCAAATTATAAATTACAAATAATCAGTTTCCAGATTCAAGTTAAGAATTATGTATTAATTTTAAAGGTGCATTCAATTGAAACTTCTATAAAAGATTATTTATACCTGAGTTGATATCTGCATGAGTGTTCTCTTCAATTGAAGTATATCCCGTACTTTCCGGGAATTCTTCGGGAACTGCAGCATCGAACGATTCCGAAAAACCCGAGACATCCCCGCAGAAGGATTTTCTTGGTTCAAAATTTCATTTTGTCCACAATCCTATAGACTTCAAAAGAACAATTTAGTTTTGTATTTTATCGATAATAATTAACCTAATACCTAATACCTAATACCTAATACTTAATATCTAATACCATATGGGTAAGATTACAGTCGAACAAAAAGCAAAAGAACTCGGCATTGACAAAATAAAGCGTCACATTTTTTTGTGCGCGGATCAGACAAAACCAAAGTGCTGCAGTAAAGAGGACGGGCTGGTTTCATGGGATTATCTTAAATCCCGTTTGAAAGAGTTGGGTCTCACAGTGGACGGCGGGATTCACAGAAGCAAAGCCAACTGTCTGAAGATCTGTGTGGAAGGACCGATTGCAGTAGTTTATCCGGAAGGAGTCTGGTATCATTCCTGCACGCCTGAAGTGCTGGAGAAGATCATTCAGGAGCATCTGATAAACGGACGGGTGGTAGAAGAGTTTGTGATAAGTAATGTGTAAAGGGTATTGAACACTCAGGTTAATCAATTTGCCGGTAAAGTATTTCATTCCAACGCAGCAGTAAATCACCCAATACCCAATACCCAATACTCAATACTCAATACT
>CALMST010000234.1 GCA_937872315.1 uncultured Ignavibacteria bacterium
TAATACCTAATACTTAATACTTATAAACAAAAGCCGCAGGATTATTCATCCTGCGGCGAATTAATTATAAATATTAAATTTTAACTACTTGATAAGCGTCATTTTCTTGGTTGAAACAAAATTGCCTGTATTGATCGTGTAAAAATAAACACCGCTCGACAGATTTGCTCCGTAGAAACTGACTGAATAATATCCCGCCGGTTTGTTTTCATTAACCAGTGTCATTACTTCTTTACCTGAGATATCAAAGATCTTAATATTTACATTACCATCAACAGGTAAATCATAATTGATCTTTGTTACCGGATTGAACGGGTTAGGATAATTTTGTGACAGACTGAAATTATCAGGTACTCCGATATTTACATCATTGGATAACTCGAAATATTCATAGTTACCGTTGAAGTCTATCTGTTTTAGTCTGTAGCTGTATGTTCCGGCAGCTAAACTTCTGTCAGTAAATGTATAGCTCTGAGAAGAAGTTGTAGTTCCGTTTCCTGATACATTACCGACTTTTGTCCAATTTCCATTCAATACTGATCTCTCAATATCAAAACCTGAATTGTTTGTTTCTGCGGATGTTGACCAGTTTAAAGTAACATTTCTTCCTGAAACTGAAGAAACAAATGATGATAACTCAACAGGTAACAAGGAATTATAGAAACCTAATCCTCGCAGCTGATGTGGAAGCGATACAGGGAAACTTACAACACCTGCCATGCTTACAACATAACCTGAAAAAGTATTAGCGCTAAAATTAAAATCAGTTACAGAAAATGATCCGCCGCCTAAATAAACAGCTCCCTGAGGCTCACTCATAGTTACTCCTGACATTACAACAGGTGTCGCTAAGAAAGATACCGGATCTATTTTTTCCATCCCGCCGTCAGTCCAGTGATAGATCATCATATCATCAAAATTGTATGCAATGATCTCACCAAATCCTGTACCAAGAGGAAATGCTCCGTGAGATGTTACCGCTGCAGTACTGATATTAATGCTGTAAAGAGTCTCAGGACTTGATCCGCTTGAACCTGACATTCCATACAATATTCCGAGATCAGAATTATATGTTAGTGATGACATATTGTTCGGAAGAATACCTATCTCCATGCAAATACCTGTCAATGGATCAACAGTAGCAAGATGTCTGGCTCCAGTAATTGAATCCTGAATAATTGCATAATAAAGCAGATTATCAGAATTCCAGGTTACCGCATTTGCTCCGCTTACTCCCCAGCCCGGCATTGTTAAAACCTTTGGCGGACTAGCAGGTACCCAGATAACATCCAGATAAGCTTCAATTGTTGGTACGGCAGGGTTGAATAATGTATTTGGTCTGACGCCGAATACAATTGCATTTGCGTCATTTGGCAAGGATCCTATCAGCATAACTGAAAGGAATAAAATTGCAAAAAACAAATTTCTGATTCCCCTAAATCTGAAAGTAGCTTTTTGCAGTTTAAAAGCTGTAAAATTCCTCATTTTGATTTCTTTAATTAATAAAAAATTGTTTGTTCAATTACATATCAAATATAAAATAAATCCTAACAAAATCCTAACAGATCCAACGGGCAACATACAAAATTTAATACAAAGAAAATAAATATTATCAAAAAAACAGAAAAATATTTAAATAACTATCTAAAT
Organism: uncultured Ignavibacteria bacterium; assembly: GCA_937872315.1. GTDB lineage: Bacteria > Bacteroidota > Ignavibacteria > Tepidaquicellales > Tepidaquicellaceae > JAGPCH01. The sequence continues at coordinate 1,651 of CALMST010000234.1, forward strand.
TCTAAAATTCAAATTTCCAAATAAAAAAAGCCGCAGGATTATTCATCCCGCGGCGATTCAATTATAAATCTTAAATTACAAATTTTAAATAGTCAGCAATTATTGACTGCTAACTATTTACTGTTGACTACTTGATAAGAGTCATCTTCTTTGTTGATACAAAGCTGCCTGCATTGATACTGTAGAAGTAAATTCCGCTTGACAGATTTGAACCATTAAAGCTCACAGAATAATATCCTGCAGTCTTTGTTTCATTTACAAGAGTCATGACTTCTTTACCCGACATGTCAAAGATCTTAATGCTGACCTTACCATCAACCGGTAATGCATAATTTATCTTTGTTGAAGGATTGAACGGGTTAGGATAGTTTTGTGACAAATCAAAATTAGTTGGTACACCAATGTTAACTTCATTATTAAGACTGAAATATTCAAAGTTACCGTTGAAGTCTATCTGTTTCAGTCTGTAGCTGTATGTACCTGAAGCTAAGTTTCTGTCTGTATATGAATAGCTGTGCGCAATTGTTGAAGTACCGTTACCGGATACGTTAGCAATTTTAGTCCAGCTTCCGTTAGCTGAAGATCTTTCGATATCGAAACCTGAGTTATTTGTTTCTGAAGCAGTAGCCCAGTTAAGTTCAACATTTCTTCCGTTGATTGTAGAAACGAAAGAAGCTAACTCTACAGGTAAAGCTTCCTGACCTGCCAGTGCAAAATCAGAGAAATCTGTTAAACCTGTAACTGTAAGAATGTTACCTGACAATGTTGTATTCTGACATACCCATGCACCTGTTACGTCAGCTCTCTTTACAATGTAAAGCGCACTTGGAATTGTGAAACCTGCGCCGGAGATATCAATATTAATATTATAAGTAGCATAACCCTGGTAGTCATTACCGTCATAAGTAATAGTGAACCAGAAATCATGATATACATTTGTAGGGGTGGAAATAGTTAGATCCGGAGCTGTAGCAGTAGTGTTTGTAGCAATGTTCTGTCCCGGATCGTTATTTGTGTACTGGGAAACAAAAGCTGTTCCACCATTTGGATTATCTGTTTGACTGAACTGATTAAATACAGCATTACCATAATAGGAATCAAAATTATTAGTTGATTCAATATCAGCTTTTTCATTCTTTTTAACATTTACAGATGATTGATTTCCAGAAGGAGGAGGTAAAGGAGTAGCGGTAAAATCAAGTGAAACTATACTGTTACAGTTGTATGTTCCCGGACCGGATACATTATCGGTACATAAGCTGTTTGGCTGTGAAACTATTACATTATCCACCCATGCATTATTTCCAAAATTAGAAACTCCAACGAAACCAATTACAACATTAGCAGAATTTCCTACATTGGAAAGATCAACAGTTTCATGTCTCCATTGAGAAGCTGCTGTAGGTACAAAACCACCGCTAGCTGGTGGTAAAGTAGCTAATGATGGATTCGAATCCCATGATTTATTATATGTAGTGGCTGCAGGACTAAAGGTCACACCTCCGTCAGTTGAAACCATTACTCTTAAAGTATCACTTTCACCGCCGGTGTAAGTCTTGTATGCAACGTAAAAATCAAGAACAGGATTTGAAATTCCTGTAAAATCCATTTCAGGTGATCTTAATGTCAAATAAGCTCCATTAGCAATACTATAAAAATTAGCTATTGCTGCCGGATCCGCTGCCACACCATCAGGATTTACACATGTTGATAAACTCCAGACAGCATTTCCGAACACAGTCCATCCGGTTGCAAGATTAAAAGTCTCAATATAAGGGAATGAACTGATCTTTGCCAGAACATTTAAATTTACTGTTAAAGTATCATTTGTTGCACTTTCGTCGCCGGCAAGAGCAGTATAAATTTTAATATTATATAATCCCGGTGTAGCTGGAATAAATGCATTTCCACCATTGAATACAACATTTTCAGTTGCACCTTGTACAATCGGACCAACTGTGTTCACAGGACCTATGGCAGAACCACCGTTTACTTTATAATAAACAGGAACTACGTTTTGTGTAGTGGTTCCAAAGTTTTTAACTGTTGCTGTAACATTATATCCTTTTCCAACAGAAATGATCTGTAAATTTGAAGTACCTATTGTCACAGCTGAAACTCCAACATCATTTGCAGGAGCTGCTCCGAAAGTTAATTGAACATTGGATCTTGTTGATGTAGGAGATGCTGTTCCTGTTGGAGGAGAATTGTCTGCGTTCCAGACAGTCATACAGTTTGAAGCAGGAACCGGTGCTGATCTTCTGAACTGTTTAGTTGTAGAACCTTCACCGCTACCAGTACCACCATAGTTAGTTTCTACCAAAACCAAAAGATTGTCGGCAGCATAATTAAACGGTGAATCAAGTGTAATTTCGATCCATGTACCTGCTACATACTGTGCACCCGAAATAGTGCCGGAGAAAACAGTTACTGCACCTGTGCTTGTTGTGGCATAAGTTTGAGAAGTTGCCAAAGCAGTTAAAGCAGTTGTATTCATCTTTACGACAACCGGTATATTCGCAGATGCTGAAGCATTTGAATTAAGATAAAATGCAATTTTGGAAATGGTACCATATTGACCTATTTCAGATTGCTTATAAATAAGGGCCGTTCTTTCATACCCGAAATATCCTGACAAAGGATGTCTGTCACCATTAGTATTTGTGTTAGCGGCAGGAATTGTAACCTGCGCAAAAGTACTTACAGTAAATAGCAATAATAATGCTACAGTAAAGAATGAAATGATTTTTTTCATAATTTTTGTTTTTGGTTAATTTAAAAAATGTTTTTTGAATGTTTAGGAAGACAGTGTAATGATAGTGTTCTGTACACTTTGATTGGTAAACTTTTATTAAATATATCAGATTCAGTCTTCCTTTGGGAAATCGGAATTATTTATTAAAAGGTAAAATACTTAATTTTTCTTTTCTCCTTTCTGATTTAATAATTTTTTGAGGAAACAAAATAAGTCAAATATTTGTAATTGTAAACATAATATTGCCTGCAAATATTTTATTAATTATTTCTATGTAAATATAATTTAAATCCTAACAAAATCCTAACAGAAGCCTTGACCTGTTGTGACGTAGAATTATGACAATCACTGATAAATCAAAAAATGTCAAATTGTTAAAAATATGTCAATCAGGAATTTGGAATTACGAATGAAGAATTTGGAATGAAGAATTTGGAATGAAGAATTTGGAAT
>CALMST010000235.1 GCA_937872315.1 uncultured Ignavibacteria bacterium
ACTCAATACTCAATACTTAATACTTAATACTTAATACTTAATACTTAATACTTTTCGACAAAAACACCGCTATATCTTCCCCCACTTCTTCCGGATCATATAAGGTCATATTCAGTCCTGCGAATTCATAACCGTTCTTTCGGTAAAAATCTATCGCTGGAACATTTGTGTTCTGCGTTTCTATGTCAATGAGCCTGACATTAACCGATCTTGTATGTTTCTCAAGTTCGTTAAGCAATAACGTTCCGATACCTTTTCGTTTGTGATCTTTTGCAACTCTTATCATTTCAACCCGGAGCGAATTGTTCCATTCCCGCTTTTCGGCAATTACAAATCCTATGAGTTTATCATCTTCATACGCTCCGAAAGAATTTCCTTCCTTCATGATCCTGTTATATTTTTCCAGTTCATTCTTATCATTATACCCGGCTCCCACAAGAAATTCCGGATGACGCGTAAGTTTTAAATTAAATTCAATCTCATCTTCAGATTCCTCCCTGATGACTTTATATTTTGAATTGGAAGTAAATTGAATTATTCCAAATGACAATAATTCATTATGCGTGATTTCAGAAAGATTTTTTATTTTAATCATTAATTATGAAATATAATAGATTTTCATATTTGCTCATCGGTGAAAATGGATTCCCGCTAAGAGCGTGCGGGAATGACAATTGAGTCAGAGATAATTCAGCGAGATCATAAAATCATTTAATCAGTGATCAATCTATTCGCACCAGAATAAACATTAAACCGGTCACTCTTCAAAAATCCGATCAGGGTGACACCAAACTCTTCGGCGAGCTTAACAGCCAGACTCGACGGTGCCCCTACCGCCGCAACTATCCTGATCCCCGCCATCACTGCTTTCTGTATCAGCTCAAAACTCGCCCTGCCGCTGAGCAGAAGAATTTTATCATTCAATGGAAGCATATTATTCATGAAAGCTTGACCTGTAAGTTTATCGAGAGCATTATGCCTTCCGACATCTTCTCGCAACATTTCAAACTTTCCATTCAGATCAAACAACGCCGATGCGTGCAGGCCGCCTGTGGACATGAATATCTTCTGGCGCGTTTTCAACTCTTCATTCAATGAATACAAAACTTTTGGTTCAATATTAATATGATCTTTTATATTATCAAAAACCGAAACAGTCTTAATTGAATCTATGCTTGTCTTGCCGCAGACACCGCAGCTTGAGGTTGTATAAAAATTTCTTTCGGAATTCTTAAGCCGGGGAATCTCATTATCTTTCAGAATGACCTTTATTTTATTCACTTCATAAGGTAGCAACTTAATCCCAGACACCTGTTCACGTTTTTGAATAATTCCTTCAGTGAAAAGAAAACCCGCGGCGAGATCTTCATCGCTTCCGGGAGTTCTCATGGTAATGGAAACAGTTTTAATTACTTTGCTGCCCGCTTTACCGTATTCCAGCCGGATCTCAAGAGGTTCCTCTACAGCTACAGTATCATTGAATATTTCCGAATCACTGCCGTTGAATTTTTTTATCTCAATTTTTACCGAAGACAGCATTTCTGATGAAGAGTCAGTATTCATCACCTGGATTTCTGAGTTTATAATGATAATTGTAATTTAGAATATCTATCAGTTTTTTTGCTTCATCCATTTCTTCGGGAGAATTTACGTTCCGTAAGATCAGGTCCGAAGGAGGTTCTATGGCTTTGACATTTTCTTTTTCAAGAATACGGCTCAAGGAATAGTTTTGATATATGAAGTTTTTAAAGATAGTTCCAAGAAAAGGGGCTTCATAGATGGTAAGCAAAGGTTCAAATACATACTTGTCGCTTTCTTCGTTCAGATAACAAACAGCTTTAAAATTTTCTGCATCCCTGTTTTCAATCAGTTTTTCAATGCATTCGCCGTTAATGAAGGGATAGTCACACGCTGCCACAAGAACAGATTTTTCGGGGTGATGCACATAAAAAGACAGAAGCCCCGTCATAGGACCGGCGTTTTCAAAAGATTCATCATCGATTATATTTTCATAGCCTGATTCAGATCCGATCAATTGCGCATAAGTGCAGGAAATAAAGACCTTGTCACAGAATTCTTCAAGCAGATCATAAAGAAAATATTTCTGCTTTTTGCCGTAATAAAAAATTTCGCTTTTATCGATCCCCATCCGGGAACTTTCCCCTCCGCACAGAACAAGGCCGTACAATTCATTTTTCTCTGACATAATAAAAAAAGTTTTTCTTAAAATAATTAAACAGGAGGGAAGATTAAAGAACTAATATGTGTGGGAGGTGATACGTCATGTGTCTTGTGTCAAGCGTCTTGCGTCTCCCGTCTTGCGTCCTGCATCCTCCATCACATTGCAATAATCAATTACTATATTTAAGTTTAAAGAAAATCCTGTTATGAAAAAACATTTTATTACTTTAATCTTTATTTTAATCACGTCAATGAATATTAAATCCCAGACCTTTTACTCCGAACCCTTTGCTCATACATTCTCGATAGTCGCAAGAGACGCCGTTACCGGTGAGATGGGAGTAGCTGTACAGTCACACTGGTTCTCGGTGGGATCAATAGTAAGCTGGGGAGAGTCTGGTGTGGGAGTTGTCGCGACACAGTCATTCGTGAATCCGTCTTTTGGACTGCGCGGACTGGAGCTTCTTAAATCAGGCAAGTCTCCGCAGGAAGCTGTCGATGAACTGATAGCTTCCGATGAAGGAAGAGATGTGAGACAGCTGGCTATTCTTGATACCAAAGGAAGGTCTGCATCTTACACCGGTAAGAACTGCATTCCCGATGCGGGTAACATTGCTAAGGAAAATTATTCCGTGCAGGCGAATATGATGCTTAATAATACTGTCTGGCCAGCAATGTCTGAAGCTTTCGAAAACTCCAGCGGTCCGCTTGCCGAAAGACTCATCACAGCGCTCGAAGCCGGGCAGAATGCCGGCGGTGATATCCGGGGCAAACAGTCTGCATGTCTTTTAATTGTAAAAGGGGAAGTTACAGATAAGCCTTGGGAAGATAAGATGTTTGACCTGAGAGTCGATGACAGTCCGGAGCCGATTGCTGAACTGAAGCGATTACTCAAGGTATACAGAGCATATGAACACATGAATAACGGGGACGTTGCTGTCGAAAAAAATGACATGAAGCTTGCGATGAAAGAATATTCAGCAGCGGAAGAAATGTTTCCGGAAAATTCTGAAATGAAATTCTGGCATGCCGTCACGCTTGTAAATAACGGCAAGCTTGACGAGGCGCTTCCGATGTTTGAAGATGTATTTTCAAAAGATGAAAACTGGAAACTTCTCTTTTCAAGACTTCCTCAGGTGGGGCTTGTGAATCTAAGCGATGCGGATCTCAAAATAGTAATGGATCTGAAATGACTATTTCAGAAAATATTCTGTAATATTCTATTCGATACGATCCGTAACAGGATCAGGCTTTTCTCCAAGAAATTCTATCCATGCTTTTTTCAGGCACGGATAATTCTTTGCAGCTTCCGTGAGGCTTCTGAATGCAATTAAATTATCCGCAAATCTCTTATCAAGCTCCGGATTATTAAGTGTGCCGTCTTCATTAAATGCCTTATGTGCGGTTGCAAGCGAGAACATGTTCGGATAAACTCTCGCGCCGAGATGCTCCATCGGCAACCTGAGCGACCATAACGCCTTATTTCCTCCCGCCATTGAAGGTGATGCCGACATCAGCAATACCTGTTTTTCATTGAAAGGCTGCGGTCTGTAGCGCGAGACCCAGTCTATGGAATTCTTGATCGATCCCGGCATCGAACCGTTATACTCCGGTGATGAAATTATCAAAGCGTCGTTTGCCTGGATCCGCTTCCTGAATTCTTCCGCTCCGGGAGGAAAGATCTTCTTATCTTCAATATCCTGATCATATGAAATGCAATCAAAATCTTCCATTCGGGCAAAGTCCACAATGCATCCGCTTTCAATCAGTTTTTCACCGGCAAGCTGTGCCAGACGAGAGTTGTAAGAATCCTTTCGAAGTGAAACCGAGAAAACCAGAAACCTGATAGGCTCAGCGTGCTTTTTCTCAATTTCAGCAAGGCCGGTTATATCATCATTTAATTCAATTGCCATAAAGTTAATTAGAAGTTTTAGGATTAATGGATCTTCCCACAATAATACTAATATTATTTTTTAATAGGAATTGTAAATTTAAGTTTTACCTGATGATTACACCCAAATCTCAAATCCCAAATCCCTTTTCTTCTCCCTCAAATCTAAAAATCAAATAACTTATATTTAATCACCAGATAACATGAAATCTCTCAAAGCATTAATTCCTTATCTACGTAAATTTAAAACTAAAATATTAACGGGTTTCGTTTTTATTTTACTTTCAAATTCAACGGATGCCGTTTATCCCCTTATTATCGGAGCAGCTATTGATGATCTTACCAAAGGAACCCTTCAGCACAGTCTGCTAGCATATTCGCTAGCCGGAATTGGTGTTGTGGTAATACGGGGAACATTTCTTTTTCTTACAAGACAGACACTTATTGTTACTTCGAGAGAGATAGAGAATGATCTTAGATATGATTTTTTTGCGCATCTTCAGAAGATGTCGAAAGGTTTTTACAATATCCGTTCGACAGGTGATATCATGGCGCATGCCACGAATGACATCAGCAATGTGCGCAATTTTGTCGGTCCGGGCATCATGTATTCATTTCAGACATTTACAAGAATAATCATTACGCTGTTCATATTATTTTCCATTAATTCCACGGTAACACTTCTGGCACTTTTACCGCTGCCCCTGATCACTTTCCTGGTTTATAAAGTAGGTAAACTTACATTCAAAAGATCATTGAGAGTAAATGAAATTTTTTCTGATCTGACCACTAAGGCGCAGGAATGTCTATCCGGGATAAGAGTGATTAAATCCTATGTAAGGGAAAGAAATGAATCAGAAGAATTTGATAAAATTTCATATGATTATCAGAAAAAGAATTTACTGCTGGCAAAAGTGCAGGCATTTTCTTTTCCAATGATGTTTCTGCTTACAAGCCTTTCAATTATAATAGTATTATACTATGGCGGTATACAGGTCATAGAGGGAAATATGACTGTCGGTAATATTTCATCATTCCTTATTTACATAGGGCAACTGACATTCCCGATGATCGCTTTCGGTTGGATAATAAATCTTATACAGAGAGCAGCTCCTTCGATGCAGAGGATCCTTAATATTATCAATACAAACCCTGACATAGCTGACAATAAAGACACTGATGAAAAGATCACCAAAGAAGACATAAAAGGTGAAATTGAGTTCAGTGATGTTTCTTTCAAATATCCTCTGGCTAATTCATATGCTTTGAAGAATATTAATCTGAAGATCAGACAGGGCACGACACTTGGAATAATCGGTCATACAGGTTCGGGTAAAAGTACTCTGATAAATCTTATCCCGAGAATATGGGATGTGACAGAAGGGAAAATATATGTTGACGGTATGGAAATAAAGAAGATCCCGCTGAAAGTTCTGAGAGAATCAATAGGCATAGTGCCGCAGGAGTCATTCCTGTTTTCGGATTCGATCGAGAGAAATATTGCTTATTCGGATGATGTCATAAATGAAGATAATGTGATCATAAATTCAAAGATAGCAGGGTTATACAAAGATATCGAAAACTTTCCCGATAAATTCAAAACAATGCTGGGTGAAAGAGGGATTACTTTGTCAGGCGGGCAGAAGCAGCGGACTTCCATAGCGAGAGCAATTTATAAAAAACCTGAAATACTCATCATGGATGATTCGCTTTCGGCAGTTGATACAAAGACCGAAGAAGAAATATTACAGGAACTTAAGCTGATAATGAACGACAGGACGAGTATAATTATTTCACACAGGATCTCCGCAATTCAGAATGCAAACAATATCATTGTAATGAGTGACGGGAAGATCGTAGAAGAAGGAAGCCATAATGAACTGATAGCTCTGGACGGTATATATAATGATATTTATACGAAGCAGCTGCTTGAAGAAGAGATTAAGGATTTTTAATTTCAGATCCTGGATTTACAGTTTGGTTTTTTTAAATTTTTAAGAATGTAAGTATATAAAATTTTTTTATATCCACAAAGACACTAAGGCACAAAGAATCAAATAGGTTTTGTCTTAGTAATTTTTTGAGCCTATGGATTTTGATGCATACATATTTCATAGCGCCTTTGTGCCTTAGGGGAAAAATGTTACTTTGAGTTTCAGATCCGTGACGGCGGATTTGAGTGATTAAAAAATAATTTGGCTGATCAGAAAATAAACAAGTCCGAAGAAGAGGTATTAACTAAGAAAGTTGATCCCGAGATAATGAAGCGTCTGCTTGCCTTTTTTAAACCTTACGGTAAGTATATTGCTATCGCGACATTTCTGACGATAACAATATCGGCACTGGCTGCATTACGTCCAAGACTTACACCCATTGCCATTGATGATAAAATAATGAATCATGACATGCCCGGACTGCAGTTCATAATTCTGATAATGTTTGGGACACTGGTGGTTCAGGGGATCATTCAGTATATAATGACATATCTGACAAGCTGGATAGGACAAAAGATAATCTATGATCTCAGAAAAAAGATCTTTGATCATATTATGTCGCTTGATCTGAAATTTTTTGACAGGAATCCTATAGGGAGAATAGTTACAAGAGTCACAGGCGATGTAGAGGTTTTATTCGAAGTATTTTCTTCGGGACTTGTAACGGCTTTCGGAGATATATTTCTTATATTATGGATATTGTATTTTATGTTTGATCTGGATGCGACCCTTGCAATAGTCACACTTTCAGTGCTTCCGGTTTTAATATACGGCACATCGGTTTTCAGAAGAAAGGTCCGGGAGTCATATCGCAGGATCCGGATACTCATAGCAAAATTAAACTCTTATATACAGGAGCATATTACAGGAATCACGATAGTTCAGTATTTTTCAAAAGAAGAAAGAACGACTGATGATTTTGAAGCTATCAACAGGGAACACACAGAGCAGAATAAGAAAAGTGTTTTTTATTATGCAGTATTTTTTCCGGTAGTGGAGTTGATCGGAGCAGTTTCGGCAGGACTTATAATATGGTATGGCGGCGGACAGGTTGTTCAGAATGCCGTTTCAGTGGGGGTTCTGATATCATTTATTCAGTTTACGGAAATGTTCTTCAGACCTATCAGAGATCTTTCCGAAAAATACAATATACTTCAGACAGCGATGGCATCAAGCGAAAGGATATTTGCATTACTTGATGAGAAACCGGAGATTTTTGATCCGGAAGAACCTGTATCTCCCGGTGAGATCAAAGGCAGGATTGAATTTAAAAATGTATGGTTTGCATATAATAATGAGGATTATGTGCTTAAGGATGTATCATTTATAATTAATGCAGGTGAGAAAGTAGCTTTTGTAGGAGCTACCGGAGCAGGCAAGACCACCATTATTAATCTGCTGTCGAGATTCTATGAGATAAATAAAGGCCAGATTACGATCGACGGAATAGACATAAAAGAAATAAGTCTGGATGAACTCAGACACAATATCGGAATTGTTCTTCAGGATGTATTTCTTTTTTCGGGTGATATCCGTTCCAATATTACTCTGAACAATCCCGATATCACGGTTAAAGCAGTTGATGAAGCTGTAAACAATACGGGACTTCAAGGATTCATAAATACGCTGCCTGATAAACTAAGCCATAAAGTAAATGAAAGAGGTTCTACTCTTTCAGTCGGACAAAAACAGCTTATCTCTTTTGCCAGGGCTCTCGCTTATGATCCAAAGATCCTGATACTTGATGAGGCTACTTCAAGCGTGGATACAAATACAGAGATATTGATTCAGAATGCTATTCAGATACTCATCGAAGGCAGAACTTCTATTATTATAGCGCACAGATTATCGACTATTCAGACATGTGACAAGATAATTGTAATGCATAAAGGCGAAGTAAAAGAAATGGGAACACACATGCAATTACTTGAAGAAGGCGGTTTATATTACCGTTTGTATCAGCTGCAGTATAAAGAGGAAAAAGTTTGAATACCATAAGCCGGTTTTTCTTTGCTTCATTCTTTTGATAGTTCAAAAAATGAATGAAACCATAATGCAGTAGTATCTATTCTGTAATTCAAAAAAATATTTTAAAAGAATGTCGAATTGCAAAAAATATGATTTACCGA
>CALMST010000236.1 GCA_937872315.1 uncultured Ignavibacteria bacterium
CAATACCCAATACCCAATACCCAATACCCAATACCCAATACCCAATACCCAATACTCAATACCCAATACCCAATACTCAATACCCAATACTCAATACTCAATACTTATCACAAATATATGCTTAAAACCCTATCCACAGCAAAGATATTTATTTGAGTTTTGGGGAGGTTTTTTGGTGAAATAATGGATGAAAATTTTTTATTAATTTATGAAAAGTTTATATTTAAGCTTTAATCGACATATTTTTCCGAAAAAGATTCGGAATGAAAATGCTGTTTGTGGGGTATACCGGTTCGAATTTGAACATATATTTTTACCACAAAGGCGCTAAGACACTAAGATTTGATTATTAAAAATTTTTTCTTTTTAAATTAGTGCCTTTGTGGTAAGAGAAGTGTTCAACCTTATAAATTCCAAAATTTGTATGTTAAATTATTCAAAAAAATAACATAGATTAAACCCGATGAAGAATTTAAAACTCACAGAACTTTTACTAAGTCTCACTCCTTCAGAATTAAAAAGATTCGGTGATTTAGTCAGATCTCCTTTCTACAATAAGAATAAAAAACAGATCACACTTTTTGAATACATTGAACGAAACATAAATTCTTCTGATATAAAGTCGCTTAAAAAAGAAGACATCTTCAAAGCTATCTATCCCGGTGAAAAATTCAATGACAGTAAACTCCGGTCACAACTTTCGGATTTTAAAAAATTGTGTGAAAAATTTTTAATTGTCACCGAGTATGAAAAAAGACCTGAGGATCAGAAAGTTTATCTGCAGACATCCCTGTCATCAAGAAGCGCCGGGAAAAATTTTGATGCAGTCTCAAATGAGATCGGGATCGGGTTCGGTGAAAATTATTATAAGGGATTTGAGCATTATCTGAGAATGATCGGGTTTGAAAAAGCTATGATCCTGAAGAAAGGCACTAATGTAGAGGTAAATCTGGATAAGCATTATTACAAACTTTCTGACGCTATTGATCATTACTTTCTTTCTTCCAAATTGGATCTGATAAATTCTTTTCTCAGCAGAAAATATCATGTGCTGGGGAGTTTTAAACTTGATCTGAAATTTACAGATGAGATAGTTAAGTTCATAGAGGCAAATCTTAATGAATTAAAGAAAACCGATCCGTTCATCTATTGTGAATATCTGATCTATAAAATGATGACGGACACAGAAAGTGATAAATATTTTAATGTACTGCAAAGCTATGTCATAAAGAATATCAGTAAGTATGATCACGCTTCGCTCGAACAGGTATATTTTCCAATGATAAATTTCGGGTTCAATAAAGTTGCTCTCGGCGAGATTGAGTATCTCGAAAAAATATTTCAAATATACAGAAGCTTTGAGAAGAGGGGATTTTACAGTGATATGGAATACATTCAGGATATAGATTTCATCAGTATAGGCATAGCCGGATTGAGACTGAATAAGGTACAATGGACGGAAGACTTTAGTGTAAAATATGAATCAAAACTTAAAAGCAGTTATAAAGAAAGTACGGTCAACTTAGTTCATTCTCTTGTCTGCTTTAAGAAAAAGAAATATGATGAAGCCATAAGTCTTCTGAATAAAGTTAATTATGAAAATTCATATTACTATCTTAAGTCAAGGGAAACGCTGCTTCAGATCTATTATGAACAAAAGGAATTTGTTGCATTAGAGTCGCTTATGGATTCTGTCAGACACTATTTGAAAAGGAGACGTGAGGTTTTGTCGATTCACTATGAGAGATATATAATGTTCATGAAATTTTTGGGAATGCTTTTAAAAGTTGCAGAGGAAGATAAAAGCAAGATACATATGCTAAAGAAAGAACTGAAGAAGAATATTAATGTGATAGGGAGAGACTGGCTGATGGAAAAAGTAATCGAATTAGGAATTAAGAATTAATAATTAATCTGTGACGGTTAATTACAAATTACAGATTACAAAGCTGCATAGGTGAAATATATTACAAGATACAAGTTAAAATCTGCGGCGGCGGAACAAGTTGTATGATACAAATTACGAAGTTTTTCTTAAAATCCCGGTGTCTTTGAGATTTTGAGGCAAAAAATAAAAGAAACATTTTATAATTCAAATATCTTTCAAATGGCAAAATTAACTTTCATTTTTCTGGTCGTAATAAGTTTTAGTTTTGTTCAGTCTGTTAGCTCCAGTGACTGCAGCATTACATCTGTTGGATTTACACCGATCAATGATCTTGGACCGGGATATTTCAGGGGCTTTCAGGCCGGGCTTTATCCGGGCGGTTCGAATACAAGACCGGCGCTTCACAATAAGGACGGAGTTATTATAGCTCATAATATTGTACCTCTTGACACTGCCGGAAATTATGATCCGGTAAATGGAAAAGTAGTGTTGCTTTCGGTCGGAATGTCCAACACCAGTCTTGAATTCACAAAATTTATGAGTTATGTTTCGTCATCTCCATTGATAAATCCAAAATTGGTTGTTGTAAACGGCGCTCAGGGCGGCAAAGATATTAACTTTATTGTCAATCCACTGGATTCTTTCTGGACATTTATTAAACAGAGACTGGCACTAAAAGGAGTTACAGTAAAGCAAGTTCAGGCAGTCTGGTTTAAAGAGACAGATAAAGGTCCGACTGATACTGCTTTTTTAAGTTACACAAATGACATTAAGGATAAATTCAAGGTTGTGATGAATATTATGAAATCCAACTATGTAAATTTAAAATTATGTTATAACAACAGCAGGATATATGCAGGTTATGCTACATCACTTACTAACCCTGAGCCATATGCATACTACAACGGATGGACCGTAAAATGGATGATTGAAGATCAGATCAGCGGAGATACAAGTCTTGTATATAAAGGAGTATCGGCGAATTCACCCTGGCTTTCCTGGGGAGCATATGTCTGGGCGGATGGAATATTACCAAGGCTTGACGGACTGAACTGGGTTTGTTCGGATTTTAATCCGGATGGAACTCATCCCGATACAACAGGCATCATAAAAGTTGCTTCAAGATTATTTACTTTCTTTTCAACGGATGAAACCACCAGGCCATGGTTTTTGAAAAACATGACCGTAAATATGTATACCGGACTTGAGGGTTTCATGGTACAGGCGACATCAAATTTAAGAATGAAAGATTCAGTATTTGTATATTTAAGACAATCAGCCGCACCGTTTAGTCTTGTTGATTCTTCTTCTGCGGTTGTTGATTCTGTTACATTAAAAGGAATATATAAATTTTATAATGCTCCGCAGGGATCATATTATTTTCAGGTGAAACACAGAAACAGTGTCGAGACCTGGAGTCGTGCAGGCGGTGAAAATCTTTTTCCCGGTAATATTTATAATTATGATTTTACGGGAGGTATAAACAGAGCTTATGGTAATAATCAGATCCTGAAAGGAAACAAGTATTGTTTCTACGGAGGTGAAGTTGTAAAAGACGGGGTTGTTGATCTTAGTGATATTGTGCAGGCGGGAAATGATGCAACGACTTTTGAATCAGGTTATACAAATTCAGATGTTAACGGTGATATGCTTGTCGATCTTTCGGATGTTGTCTTTGTACAGAATAATTCGTCTCAGTTTGTTACGGGTATTACTCCTTAAAAATAATTAAGAATTACAAATTACAATCCTCCGCGACGGAACAAATTAAGAGTTACGATTAATCAAAAGAGCTTTAAATTCATATTGTCTTTGAGTCTTTGAGTCTTAGAGGTAGTAAAAGGTTGAAAGAAATAATTTTTTTAAAATATTATATATAAAAGTATAATTGTCAGAGTTCATACATTTACATAATCATTCACATTATTCATTGCTCGATGCAATATCTACGATAGACGGACTTGTGGAAGCAGCCGTTGATAACGGCATGAAAGCTGTTGCGCTCACGGATCACGGAGTAATGTACGGTATAATGGAGTTTTACAAAAAGGCAAAGTCCAGCGGGGTTAAACCAATAATCGGCTGCGAAGTATATGTCGCACAGTCAGGTTCAAGATTTGATAAAACCAAAAAGACAGTCAGGGCGATTGCCGAGGTGGAAGAGCAGAGTCTCGAAAATTCGGACGGACTTGTTTCCTCAAACATAAATTACGCGCATCTTATCCTTCTTGCCAAGAATGAAACAGGTTATAAAAACCTGATGCGCCTCACTTCTATCGGACATACTGAAGGATATTATTACAAACCGCGTATTGATCTCGAAGTACTGAGTCAGTACAGTGAAGGGCTTATCGCAACTTCCGCATGCGCAGGCGGTGTGATCTCATGCTATATTACCAGAAATGATCTTGCAACAGCTGAGAAGATGACAGGTGTATATAAGGATATTTTCGGTGAGGATTTTTATCTCGAAATTCAGGATCATGATATTCCGGCTGAAAAAAAAGTGCTGGAAGTCATGCCGGGACTTGCTAAAAAATTCGGTCTGAAGCTCATTGCAACTAACGATGTTCATTACATCAGAAAAGAGCATGCGATCGCACATAATATTTATCTTAATCTCAGCGCTAAACAATCTGCAAAATCAGTCAGAAATAACGGACAAAATGATGTAATTACAAATCTGCGATACGGAACTGACCAGATCTATTTCAAGTCTGCAAAGGAAATGTGTCAGCTTTTCAAAGACTATCCCGAAGCTATCAGATCTACTATGGAAGTTACGGAAAAATGCAACGTCGAACTTGATACTTCCACCAATTACATGCCGAATTACCGCATACCGGAAGAAGAAAAAAATATAAAAACATTTGATGAATATTTAGAGAAGCTTTCCAGGGAAGGATTAAAAAAGATTTACGGAACTGTTACGAAGGAAGCTGAAGACAGACTCATGTTCGAGCTGGAGGTCATTAAGAAAATGAACTTCTCGGGATACTTTCTTATCGTCCGAGACTTCATACATTATGCAAAGAACAACGATATCATTGTCGGACCCGGGAGAGGAAGCGCAGCGGGCAGTCTTGTCTGCTACTGCATAGGGATCACGAATGTAAATCCGCTTGATTACGGTTTGCTTTTTGAGAGATTCCTCAATCCCGAAAGAATATCAATGCCTGATATTGATATAGATTTTCAGGATGATAAAAGGGATCTCGTTATTCAGTATGCTAAAGAAAAATATGGCGAGAATTCGGTCGCGCAGATAGTGACATTCAACAAGCTTGCTCCCCGCGGTGTTTTGAAAGACGTAGGGAGAGTCATGAACTTTCCTTATCAGGAAATAAATGACCTTACTAAAACAATCCCTATAATTTTCGGGAAAGTCAAGAAGCTCAGTGAATGCATGAAAGAAGAAGAAGATTTTAAAAAATATTTTCAGACAGGTGATACTTATCAGAAGGAGGAAAAGAAAAAGCTTTTTGAATACTGCAGAGTACTGGAAAATCTTAATAAAAATTCTTCCATCCATGCATCCGGAGTGGTAATAGCTCCCGGCAATGTTACAGATTTTGTGCCTTTATCAAAGGTCACGGGAGAGGATAATGTTTTCTGTACACAGTATGACATGAAGCAGCTTGAAGACGCCGGAATGATAAAGATCGATTTCCTCGGACTGAAAGAGTTAAAAGTTCTTGGAAAAGCTCTGGCGCGTATAAATAAAAGATACAATAAAAATCTTACCATTGACGATATACCACTTGATGATGAAAAAACATATGAACTTTTCTCGGCAGGATCCACTGTAGGTATCTTCCAGTTCTCAAAAAGCAAGATGCGTGAATCCCTGGCAAAGCTTAAGCCCGAGAATATCAATGATCTTGCTGCCATGAATGCATTATACAGACCGGGACCGATGGCTCTTATTCCGGATTTCATTGATAAGAGGTTTGGAAGAAAACCCATTACATATTTACATCCGAAACTGGAAAACACTCTTAAAGAAACTTACGGTATAATTGTTTATCAGGAGCAGGTAATGCAGATAGCCCGTGACGTTGCGGGATTCTCGCTTGCGCAGGCTGATAATATGAGAAAGGCAATGGGTAAAAAGAATGTGGAAAGTATGCTCAAGATAAGAGAACAGTTTACTGAAGGAGCATTGAAAAACGGAGTCAGCAAAAAGATAGCTTTAGAGATCTATAATCTGATCCTGAAATTTGCGGATTACGGATTTAATAAATCACACGGAGTGGCATATTCCATACTTGCATTCTATACAGGATATCTTAAGACACATTATCCGCTCGAGTTTCTTACAGTATCAATGGGCTGCAGAAAAGATGATGAGACAGAGCTTCAGCAGCTGGCAAATGAATGCAAGAAGATGAAGATCAAACTCAGAGCTCCTGATGTAAATGAAAGTGAGATGGATTTCGGAATTAAATATCCTGATGATGTAAATGGTGAAAACAGTTCGGGCGGCGAGATCCTATACGGCTTAAGTGCGATAAAGAATGTAGGTGAGAAAGCTGCGGCAAATATAATTTCAGAAAGAGAGCTCAACGGTAAATATACAGGCTTCATTGACTTTTTGAAAAGAGTGGATCTCAGACTGGTAAATAAAAAATGTGTTGAGAATCTTATCTTTTCCGGAGCTTTTGACAGTATCGATCCTAACAGGAATAAACTTTTTCTGAATCTTGAACGATCTACAATGTATGCGCAGAGATACAGCACAAGCGAAGAAGCTATGGGACAGGAAGGTCTTTTTGGTGACAGCGGTAATTCTAAAGTTGTGAATCAGGATCATATCATTCAGAATTATGAGGATTTTGCCGATACTGAAAAATACAACAGAGAAAAAGCAGCCATAGGTTTTTATATTACAGGACATCCGCTGGCAGTTTATGAAAATGACATACAGAGTTTTATAGACCTTTCGTTTGGTGATGATCCGTCAGAGATTGATTTCAACAAACTCAAGACAGTCACAATGTGCGGTGTGATAAATGAAGCCCAGATAAAGATATCAAAGAAAGGAAACAAGTTTGTAGTTTTTAATCTCGTGGATTTTGAAGGTTCGGGAGAATGCATTGCATTCGGCAAACTGTTTGAAATGAAAGCCAGTCTTTTTACCAATGATAATCTTGTGATAGTAAGAGGCACTCCCGAGGAAAACGGGGACAAGATCAAATTACTTGTCAGTGAAATATACAGCATTGATGCTTTTCTTGAAATGTATGTTAAAAATATGATGCTGCATTTGCCGGAAAAAGATACTGAAATAGAGAATCTTTATAAGATCAGGGAAATGGTGGAAAACTACCCTGGAACTTCTAACTTATTTTTCAACGTTACCAATTCCTCAAATTCCAGAGCATTCATCTCAAAAGAGTTTAAAATAAAAGCAACAAAGGAATTAATTTCCAACTTGAAAAATATAGTTGGAGAAAATAACTTAAGGTTAAATTAATAATCACATAAATCATTTAAAGAAAGGATAGTAAAATGAGTCTAATAGAATTCACAGACGCTAATTTCGAGCAGGAAGTAATTAAATCAGATATACCTGTACTGGTAGATTTCTGGGCAGTATGGTGCGGACCTTGTAAACAGATCGCTCCGATAGTAGAAGAGCTTGCCGGCGAACTCGAAGGCAAAGTTAAGATCGGTAAACTTGATGTTGATAATAATCAGGAAGTTTCAGTTAAATACGGGATCAGAAGCATACCTACACTGTTGATCTTCAAAGAAGGAAAAATAGTAGATCAGATTGTCGGATTTGCGCCGAAAGTTCAGATCTCTGCGAAGCTTACACCTCATTTTAATGTGGAAGTGTAAATTGGTTGATCGGTTAAATTGTTGATCGGTT
>CALMST010000237.1 GCA_937872315.1 uncultured Ignavibacteria bacterium
CAAAAACATCAACATACGATATGTTGATTGGTGTTGCATTTTAATACAGTACCTTAGAGGCAAAAAAAATGTTAAGTCTATATGTATTTAAGGTGAAAATAATTTTAAATTTCATTTGAAAGTTAAAAGATTTATTTTTGCTGAAATTAAATATCTTAAATGAAAAAACTATTATTTGCGGTAATATTATTCACATTTATTTCAGGATGCAAGGAGGAAAGATTTGAAAAAGGGGCTATCATAAAAATGACAGGCGCTTACAGTGGGTTTCTTCCGTGTAACGGCTGTAAAGGATTAAGTTATGAGCTGAGCCTTAATGAAGATCTGAAATTCAATGAAAGACTGATCTATATTAATTCAAATATTCAACCTATCTTTAATAACGGTACATGGCAGTTTGAAGATGATAACACAAAGATCAGATTATTTAAAAAAGATACTGAAGCTATGAGCCTTTTCCTGATTACTAAGGAAGGGCTTATAATGCTCGACAGTAACGGTAAAAAATTTACCGGAGAAGAAGCGGATGCATATCTGCTGAAACCGGGATCAATTCAGATACCGGATTTCATGCTGGTAGATACTACACTTTCAAAAGATCCGAATTCTGTCACAGGATTATGGGCTCTTACTGAAATTAACGGTCAGAAACCGGATGAAAAGAATTATAAAAACGGATTGCCTTCCCTTAATATTACTGAATCCGACAATAAGTTTACAACAATGTCCGGATGTAATACATCCAAAGGAGCTGTTCAGATAAAGGATGATCTGATATCATTCTCAAAATTCATGTCATCAAATATGCCATGTGAAGGAACGTCTGAGAGCGAATATCTTTCTGCAATGAAATCAGCTGATACATTTACAATTGATAACGGAATACTGAGTCTTAAAGCGGCAGGAAAAACTGTTTTAAAGTTTAGCAAATAATAGATATAAAGTAATATTATTGAAAACTGCCCGGGAAAGTTATTGTTTTCGGGCAGTTGTTTTTAAATAATTTATTTAATCCTTAAACATTCCATCTGCTGTCCCTGGGTAAATAAGAGTTTATTAAATTTATTGTCACTTTCTTGAATAAATTCCACCTGAGCATCAACCTCTTTTAAAAAAAATTTATTCGTATTCTCAGCATAAAGTTTTAATTTTTGCTGACCTGTTGCCTGTATAAACAATTCTCCATTTTCCAAAAATATTTTCAAATTGAAACCGGGTTGTAATTCAAACTCTCCCTCATAATTTTTCAAAACATCTTCGCTCACAATGATCACTTCTTTTTCTTTCGGTCTTTCGGCATCTGATCTTAAACAAAGATCTGCCGGACCGAATGTTACAGGATAGTCAGAAACTTCCAGGGCGCTTACATTTCCATTATTATCCCGAATAAATTCAAATCTTTTGTCAGATGATTCAATAAAAAATTTATCCTTGCCATATTGCAGAAGTGTAAAAAGACCACCTCCGGTTCTTTGCAGTTTAAGACTGTCATTTTCTTCAAATATGAATCTGTATTGTTTATCTTTTGAGAAATTCTTCATTAATCGACCGCCTTCTCTTTGAATTTCATAGGAGCCTTCATACTGATCAAAAGAATTTTTGTCATAAGCAATTATTTCGGGGTCAGCGCCGGTCAGATTTAATGTTTTTAAAACAATATTATCCATAAGCTTACCCGGTGATTTACCGGTGTTATTTGATAAAGCAACAATGTATATTTTATCTTCCGGCAGATAAACGGCATCTGACAGAAAACCATTTATAGCTCCCCCGTGTCTTATTATTTTTTTATTTTCAAGCATAGTTACATTCCAGCCAAAACCATAATTTGAATTTACTCCGCCGGAAAGTATATTTGGTGTAAAAGCCTCCTGAATCAGATCTTCAGGGATCAATTTCCCGTTTATCAGAAAATTGTTCCATAGCAACAGATCATTGACGCAACTTTTTATATTACCAGCTCCCTTAGTCCATCCGTTATAAAACTGACTTGTCTCTTTATATGTCGAAGAGTCTCTGCCGTCATATCCGATCGCTTTTACGGGTATCATATTTTCTTCACCATAGAAATATGAATTTGTCATACCTGCAGGTTCAAATATATTTTTTCTGATGAAATCGTTGTAATCCATGCCGCTGATCTTTTCGATTATCATTCCGAGAATTAAATAACCCGAGTTTGAATAACTGAAATCGCTTCCGGGTTCAAACAGCAAATCATCGTTTTCAAAAAATCCGATCATTTCATCTTTTGATAATGTCATGGTGAACAATGAGTCAAAACCTTCTTTTTCCGTAAAACTTAAGATTCCGCTGGAATGAGTGAGACACTGCTTAATAGTGATCTCTTTACCGTGAGTATTATACTGTGGTAAATATATTTTAATATTATCGCTTAGATTTAACTTGCCTTCATTTGCAAGCATGAGAATTCCAACGGCGGTAAACTGCTTTGACATACTACCAATTGCAAACACATTATCCGCTGTTATCGGATCCTGATCCTTAATATCCGAAAGCCCGTAGGTTTTAACGAAAAGCGGGATCCCGTTTTTGGATATCAGTAAAGACAATCCCGGTTCTGCAGAGGGGTAAAAAGCATTTGCCAGACTGTCAATATACTGAATGGCGTTTTCACTTTGATCAGAGATATCCTGAGATCTGACATTAAAACTGATAATAATGTTAAGGATAAAAGCTATAGTAAATAGTTTTACAATTTTCATAAATTTTTTTTAATTTTGAGGGTTAATTTTTTAATTATCCGGATCTTAAAAATTTACAGATCTGAATTACAATTATAGACTTACATCATTAATCAAAGGTTTCAAAAAATATTATGAAAGCAAGAATAACATCTCATTCACCCGTACTTTTAGTAAATGATGTAGATGAATCCGTAAAATGGTACTGCGAAAAATGCGGTTTTAATTTAAAATCAACTTACGGAGAGCCCTCTCATTTTGCAATAATACAAAGGGACGGCAATCATCTGATGTTCGCGGTATGTGATAAAAGCAAGATAGTTCCAAACTGGAAGAATGCTGAAAAGATCTCAAATGTATATTTCTGGACTGATAATGCAGAGGAGTTATATAATGAGTTCAGGGAGTCCGGTGCTACTATTGACTGGGATCTGTGCATACAGCCTTACGGCGTAAAAGAATTCGGCATAAACGATCCTGATGGATATGACATAGCATTCGGTGAAATATTAAAAAATTGAATCTTACATTCATTGAGATAAAGCTTTTGTAAAATTTTCAGATGTTTTCAAATTAAAATTGATTATTCCTTTTAATATCTTTAATTTATCAGATATATAAACAAAAGGTAAATACAAGGAGGATGTCTTCTACGAGCATGACAATAAACATAAATTTAAAAATCAGATAAATTATCTGAACGGAAAGGTTCTGGTTTTAAATCAAAGCTACGAACCTCTCACTATATGTAATGTTAAAAGAGCGATCGTATTAATTTATCTGGGAAAAGCCGAGGCAATATATTGTCTTGCTGAAAAGAAAATTTGCAGCGTTCAAAGAAGCTTTGATTATCCGAGTATTGTCAGACTAGTATTTTTTGTCAGAGTTCCTTTCAAGAAGATAATTTTGTCCAGGAAGAATATATTAAGGAGGGATGAACACAGGTGCCAGTATTGCGGTACGACATCCAATTTAACTGTTGATCACGTCATGCCTAAATCCAGAGGCGGTGAGGACAGCTGGGAAAACCTGACCACAGCATGTATTAAATGTAATAATAAAAAAGGGAACAGGACTCCGGAAGAATCCAGGATGAAGTTAACGAATCCGCCAAAGAGACCTTCGCACATTACATTTATAAAAAATTTTGCGGGAAGGATTGATGATGAATGGAAACCTTACCTTTATATGTAGTTAAGATTTGAAATAAAAATTAACATCTGATCTTTCAGATCTTTTCTTTTATGTTACATCCGAAATCAGCTTCCTTTTTTTAACAAAAAACTAAAATTTATTTAATAAAATATAATTCATAAATGGAAAACTATTTGCTATACATTAACGGGGAGTTCCGTGAATCTGAAGATAAACAGACTTTTGATGCGGTAAATCCGGCTAACGGGGAAGTCATTGCTAAAATATCCAAAGCAACTTTGAAAGATGCTGATGCAGCTGTTGATGCAGCCAGAAAAGCATTTGACAGCGGAGTCTGGAGTAACTTATCCGGTGAAGAAAGAAGCAGAATAATAAAACAGGTTGTAGATAAAATTAACGAGAATGCTAAAAAACTAACGGAGCTTGAAGTTCTTGATTCGGGATCAACTATCAGAAAAGCCGGAGAAGACATTTTTCTATCAGCAAAAAGTCTAAACTATTTTTCAAAAATGGCATCTGTGGATCTGAACGAGGACATTGCGGGATTATCTAAAGAAGGTGTAAGTAAAAATATTCTCAGGAGAGAGCCTTTAGGCGTGTGCGCTTTGATCACACCGTGGAATTTTCCTTTAAAGATGGCAATATGGAAACTAGGACCGGCTCTTGCAGCGGGAAATACAGTTGTCTTAAAGCCGGCGATGGAAACTTCTGTAACCGCATGTGAATTAGCAAGGATCATCAGCGAGACTGATATGCCGAAAGGTGTGGTGAATATAATTACAGGTCCCGGCAGTCTGATCGGTACGGAGCTTGTTAAGAATCCGAAAGTTGATAAGGTCGGATTTACAGGCTCGACTGAAGTAGGAAAGATAATAATGAGAAATGCTGCCGATAATCTGAAAAAGATTACATTGGAATGCGGTGGTAAATCAGCTAATATTGTACTTGATGATGCCGATATGGAGATGAGCGTTGACGGCGCAATTTATGCCGGTTTTTATCATCAGGGACAATGCTGCGAAGGTGGAACAAGACTGCTTGTACATGAAAAGATATATGATGAATTCACCAATAAACTCAAAGAGAAAATTGAAAAGATGACTATAGGTGATCCGGCGGATAAAAAGACCGAAGTTGGTCCGGTAATAAATGAGAAACAGTTTAATATAATAATGGACTATATTAAGACCGGAAAGGAAGAAGGTGCGGAGATATTAACCGGCGGTAACAAAGTCGGAGATAAGGGATATTTCATAGAACCTACCGTATTTGTAAACTGCAACAATAAAATGAAGATCTGTCAGGAAGAAATTTTCGGACCTGTGGTTGTTCTTATTAAATTCAAAGATGATGATGAGGCAGTGGAAATAGCAAATGATTCAATATACGGACTCGGAGGAGCAGTATGGTCCGGAAACGATGAGAGAGCCTTGAAGATTGCAAAGAGATTAAGAACCGGTACTGTCTGGATTAATGAATATCATCTTCTCAGTGACAGAGCGCCGTTTGGCGGTTATAAACAAAGCGGTATAGGAAGAGAGTTTGGAATGGACGGGCTTAAGGAATATACTGAAGCCAAACACATTCACATTGATGAAATAAAGGACAGAGCGAAGAAATTCTGGTATGGAACTGTAGTGCCTAAAGACTGATATTCTGAATTTTAATTTATGAAATTTAAATCAATCTGATATTTGTATAAAAAGCTCATAAAGGGTAAAGGCTGTTCTTTAGTTAAATTCAGATTCAGGGAAGGAGATGACAGATTAACAGACATGATCTTTAGTATTTTTACCGAAAAAGAGACTGAGGATTTTCTGAATCCGGATTATCTTAATTACAGGACACGTCCGAAGATCCGGAAATGGATAAAGAAAAAATCGATTCATCCGGTAGAGGTATGGTATGCGGTAAGAGCCGGAAGAAAATATGTGGGATATGTGTGTTTTAAGTGGAGGGAACATTATGATGAAGCCTGCGAGATCTCAACAGCTATCAGGAAAGAATACAGAGGCTTGAAACTTGGCTTCGAATCTTCAAAGATACTTATAGATTACATTCTGAGTCTTCACAAATTCAGATACATTGTTGCATACATACATACTGAAAATATTAAAGCTCAGAATAATCTGAAAAAGATCGGTTTCCGAAAAGCACAGCGATTACAGAAGACAGTTACCCGGCAATTTTATAATGATGACGG
>CALMST010000238.1 GCA_937872315.1 uncultured Ignavibacteria bacterium
TTTATCTCATCGAAAGGAACAAAAAAACTCTTAGCGCTTCTGTCATTCTCCTCATTTCGTTTGACATCTGACGTCTGACGTTTGACGTGAGACGCGCTCCACTTCTCCAGTATATCCGGAATGTCATTTTCCTTTACCTTATCTCTCTTGTCATCCAGCGAATATCCGTCCGCCTGCATGTCATAAAACCAGACATTGTCAGTCGTTCCGCCTTTCTGAAAGACCAGCACCGCGGTGGAAACTCCTGCATAAGGTTTGAATACTCCCGAAGGCATTGAGATCACTCCATCGAGGCTGCATTTCTCGAGAAGCATTTTCCTTACTTCCTTATGCGCGTTGCTCGAGCCGAACAATACTCCGTCCGGAACTATCACTCCGCACCGCCCGCCTATCACAAGCATGTCATAAATCAGCTCAAGAAACAACAGCTCCGTCTTAGTGGTCTTCACTTTGAATCTTTCATTAATGTCGCTCTTGTCTATCGAACCCTTGAACGGCGGATTTGCAAGTATTACGTCATACTTTTCTTTTTCAGTGAATGATTTCGTGAGAGTGTCGGCGTATCTGAAATTGGGATTATCAATTCCGTGAAGCATAAGGTTCATCGCGCCGATCCTTGTCATGGTCGTATCGAAGTCATACCCCGTGATCGCATTGCTCTTGAGGAAGTTCATCAGTTTCTTATCCGTGATCATATCGCCGATAAGATGATGCGGCTCGCCTTCTTCATCATATTCAATAATATCTTTGCTTGTATTTTCTTCGAGAATGTGTTCGTATGCATTGGTAAGGAATCCTGCTGTTCCCGCCGCGGGATCGCAGATGCTCTCCCCGATCTTCGGATCGACAAGCCTGACTATCATTCTTATAATGTGCCTGGGAGTTCTGAACTGTCCGTTCTTTCCGGCTGAAGTCAGATTCTTGAGTAGGTATTCATAAAGGTCTCCCTGCACGTCCGTATTCTGTTCGGAGATGTGCATATCGTCAATGATATTAACAGCTTCCTGCAGCAGCGTGGCTTTCGGAATGATCAGAATGGCATCCTGCATATACTGCGTGAACGAACTCGTTTCACTTCCCAGCGATCTAAGGAATTTAAACACTACATCCCTTACAAATGGCAGCATTTCCTCACCCGGAAGCCGGCTCCAGTATGACCATCTGCATTTCTCAACTTCCTTTCTTGGAATATCCCCGATAGCTTTGCCGAATAAAGACTCATATTCGACTTTCCTTTTCTCCGAAGTCCGTTTTCTTTCATTGTCCTTATCCTCAAGCCGCTTGAGAAAAATGAGATATGACATCTGCTCAATCGCCGTAAGCGGATTAGCAATCCCTCCCGACCAGAACTTGTCCCAGAGTGCGTCTATTTTGGATTTTAGGGTAGTGTCAGTGAGCATTGTAAGTTTTTATTTTTTATACCTTTATACTTGTCATTCCTGTTTTTCATCATTCCTGTTTTTTTGTCATCCCCGCGAAAGCGGGGATCCAGAAAAGCTTATAAGTGATTAAATTTCCAAATTTAGAACACTATTCCTAAATAATCTTATCTATAATCTTCAAAAATAAATCCCGGCTCAAGCATCTCCTTTGTCCCCCCGATTTCATAAAACAAATCCTTCCATTCGGGATTACTTTCTTCTATCAGTTCTAACTTCCACTTCCTGTACCATTTCTTAATTTGTTTTTCTTTTTCAATAGCAGTCCTTACGTCATTTGTCTGTTCATACCAGACCAATTTATCAACATTATATTTTTCTGTAAATCCTTTTATCAATTTTCTTTTGTGTTCAATAACTCTTCTTAAAAGATTATTATTAACACCCGTATACAACGTCCCGTTTCTTTTATTTGCTAATATGTAAACATAATAACTTTTCATAACAACTTCTCCTCTTCATCAAAATATAATTTATCGACAACATTCCTGGATTCCCGCTTTCGCGGGAATGACAAATTAGGTTATAAGTCTTTTTGTAGAAACATAATTTTATTTACTTATGAATATTTCTTCCCGCATGTAATTTGTGAAAATGTGATTGGTTTACTTATTTTTGTTTTCTCTTTCTAAAATTACACTTGCCTTTTCTTTAATTATCTTTCCATTTTCAGAATAAATTACATATTGTCCTTTTAGGCTTTTCTCTTCAAGCATCCTCTTTCTTGCTATTATCATTCCTTTAATAAATTTTTGAGAAATTGGATTTTCTTTAGTTTTCTTTTTTAACATGATTTAATAATTTATTCCATTTATCTTTTTTATGAATAGTTTTTTTAATTTCAGCATTTTCAATTTCAAACTCAGCAATTGTTTCCGGAAATTTACCGGAATTATCAACAACTAATGTAAAATCAGAAATTTTAAGATAGATATTTATCAGATTAAACAATCCTCTGTAATATCTTCTTTTAATAATTTCTGCAGGAATAGAATGTCCGCCTTCTTTTACTCTCGATTTAACTCTTCTAAAAGCAACATTATAATCATTTATCCATAAAAAAATTATATTAATTTTGTAATTATTCTTCTTTGCTTTTTCAATCAGTTTATCAAAACTTCTTGAAGATAAAGTAGTCTCGAATGCAAATCTCACTTTTTCATCTATCAGTTTATTAATTCTGTTAATCATTATTCTTCCGGCTTGAATTGAATTAGAATTAGATTCCGGATTAAAAGGCGACAGTGCTTTTGCTATCAGGTCTGCATTGATGTATTCCTTACATTTCATAATTTCCGGAAAAACGGTAAATGCCGAAGTTGTTTTTACTGCGCCATTTGCTCCGGCAATAATATATAAATTAGGCTGCTTATTCAATTAATTGAACTAAAAATTAAAAGGATTATTGTTTCATATTAAAATAATTGTTTGGATGCAATTGTTTTAATTATTATTTAGAGTTAAGCACAGTAAATCTCTCCGAAGGTACCGCGTGCATCTGTCAATACTTGTATTTACGGGTTTATTTGCTGCCGATGACAGTCGTTCTTAACTCTAATATTACTTTCCTCCTTTTCCTCAAGCCGTTTCAGAAATATAAGGTAAGACATCTGTTCTATAGCCGTCAGAGGATTAGCAATACCTCCTAACCAGAACTTGTCCCAGAGCGAGTCTATTTTGGATTTTAGGGTTGTGTCAGTGAGCATATATGGTTGATATTATCTTAATTTATGTCAAGAACAATTCTAAGCTTCTCATTAACCAAGCTGAGTAACTGGCTGTTTAAATATCCTAATTCACCAAGGATAATTTTCTTATCAATGGTTGCAAGTTTGTCAGTCCGTATTATTGATGAAACTTTTAGTCCTGTTTCTTTAAAATATGATTCATTTGAATTTAAAAAAATGTTTGTTTCCGGAGAGTTCCCCGCATCAATAACAGAAGCAATAAAGGCAATAATAATATTGTTATCATTTCTAATCATTTCTTTTATCAGTTGAAATTACCAAAGCCGGTCTGACTTTACTGTTAGATAAGTCGGTAAAAGGAAATGGAGTCAGGATAATTGTTCCTCTTTTCATTTATATCTTACTTTTAAATCTTTCACCGTGTAAATATCCTCTCTGGGATCATTAAGAAAATCAAATGCTCCTCCCTTATCCTCCAGTTTCATTATATCCTCAGTAGAAAGATTAGAATTTTGTGTTACTGAAACTATCACTTCTTGACCGTTTTCAAAAGGAACATTTTCTATTTCTATTTTATGATTCTTCTTAACTGTAGTTTTTGTTTTGAATGTTTCCATGATTAATTATTTATCTTTTCTAATGCTTGTTAAATTTAATTGCTGACGTTTTTAAATACAATATAAGTGCGATTGCCGCACATTGTATGAAATCCCTCCCGACCAGAACTTGTACCATAAATAGTCTATTTTGGATTTGAGGGTG
>CALMST010000239.1 GCA_937872315.1 uncultured Ignavibacteria bacterium
TGGAGTGTATGGAGTGTGTGGAGTGTGTGGAGTGTGTGGAGTGTGTGGAGTGTATGGAGTAAAAATTTTTATTTGAAATAATGAAATATAGATTTTTAGTATTTCTAATATTTTTTATAATACTGCAAAGCGGGAAATTATCATCACGGCTGAATGATCTGTTTGAAAAAGAAATTAATGCAGGCGATTACAGGATATTCATTACATACGATGAAGACAATTATTTTACGGGTAGTATTCAGGTTGCGGATAAGTATAATAACACGGTATTTTATGCTGACAGTTTTTATACAAAATATTACAAAGACACACTAACAGATCTTGACCAAAACGGGACAAAGGAGCTTGTGCTTGATCTCGGGACAGGGGCGCTGATGTATGATTATAACATGTTGCTGATATTTGATTTTGGCAAAAAGGATATTGATCCTCTTGAAGTGCATAATGCCGAACTGGTTTATTCAGAAGACGGCATACCGGAAATACTTTCTACTGTCAGGCTCAGTCCGTCAGTTCTCGGCGCCGGATATTCATTTGATCTGAAATATAAAAACGGAAATTTAAATCTCGTCAGCGGAAATGACAGCAAAGCGGAGGTCGGTAAAGCTCCAGAAGACGAAGATATATGGTATCCGATCGATGAGTATAAAAAAGATAATGACGAATGTGAAGAAGGCAGTCAGTTCATAGTATATTTTGAAGCTTATCTGATGCAGCAGAAGTTACAGGGAGATGAAGAAAAGGGATGGGCGTTTTTTGATAAGAATTATACATGTTCCGATAAAGAGACAAAAAGAAAAGATCTGAAAAAACTTACTGATCAGACATATTCGGAATTGAAAGATCCGGATAGCTACAGGTTCGGATACAGGTATTAAGATTTTCCGGGATAATTTCCCGAACATAAAATTATATTTACCAGCAGGAATTAAAAAGCCCGGAATACCGGGCTTTTTAATTTACAAATTAACTTTGCTGATCAGTCAGCAGCAATTCCGGTAGCAGCTACCGGAATACCTGAAGTTGTTCCGATCAATTCAAGACCTCCTATAATAGTCCTTCTGAAAGAAGTTATTGTATGGGAAGCTGCATTCAGAACATGTACATACAAATTATTCTTTGAGACGATGATCTCAGTCGGACCGTCATCAGTTTTCATTGCTTCATTTGCCACAAATATTGCTCCGAACGGCGCTACATAATACGAAGAGATATTGTTGCTGGCTGTATTTGTGACATAGGCATAGCTTCCGTGCTTT
Source organism: uncultured Ignavibacteria bacterium (assembly GCA_937872315.1). GTDB lineage: Bacteria > Bacteroidota > Ignavibacteria > Tepidaquicellales > Tepidaquicellaceae > JAGPCH01. The sequence goes on from CALMST010000239.1 coordinate 1,260, forward strand.
GTAGTTCCGACCCAGCATGCTGCAGCCTGGTTATTACCGACAGCGCCGTTTACGGGATTCGGGATACCGTTAAGAATGTTGGCATAAGATGTAGCAGAGCTTTGATTAGGCGCGCCTCCTGCGGCATTTGATACGATCATGAATCTGTTACGAGCGAAGTCAAAACCAAAAGGAGTCTGACCGGTTGAGTTCATTGAATTACCCGGACCTGCAACTCCCTGACCATTTACCGGGAATATTGTGATCATATTGGTTGCCTTCTCGGTAACATAAAGGTATCTTCCGTTTGGAGCGAATGAGATCTGCGCAGCGCCGGCGCCTGTGGTGCTTAAAGTTTGCAAAGAACCGGGGATCGGCTGAAATGAACCGTTTTCCATGACTTTAAATCCTGCAATGTTATCGCTTCCTGCATTCACCACATATAAAATGCGACCGTGAACAGTCAGACTTACAGGTGTTTTTCCGCCGGATTCAATTGTGTTTTTGAGAGTAAGATTTCCGGAATGGGACATTTTAAAAGAAGAAACGGAACCGCTTCCGGCATTTACGGCAAATAGCCAGTTACCGTTTTCCAGGGCAATGGCTCCCTGATTTCCCAGACCGCCTCCGGTACCGCTTCCGCCTGATTCTACAGTTGACTGAAGTGTGATAGTTCCGTCAAAGTATTGTTTGTAAACAAGTATGCTGTTTATTGTGGCATCATTACTTTCGAGATACAGATAGCCTGGTCCGAACTGGTCAGCCTGTTTGGAAAGATCCAGATCATCCGGGTTCTGACCGTTTTCTGTAAAATCCGGAATTTCATCAGTTGATGAATTGGTCGAAGTTACAATTCCCGACTGATCATCTGAGCAGGATGAAAAAATAAACGCTGTTATGAGGATCAACAAGGAAAGGATAAGATTTTTGTTTTTCATTTTGTTTTTGGTTTAGTTAATAATTTATGAATTGAACTACTCCAAGTTATCTCAATAAATTCAAACCCGCAAAAGAAAATTCAGCTAAACTTACACCTAAAAATCACCTGTTAACTTTATTAGAGTACTTCAGGAATCCCTGATTTAAAACCGAAATCAATGTTTTTATTTGATCCCATAATGGAAATTTTTTAACAACCTGCAGGCAGCCGGAATTTTTTTTAAAATAAATTTGAAGCGAACGGGCAGATCAGAGTAAGAAATTGCCCCGTTTGAAGTTGATGCGTTACCTGTGACTTTTTATAAACCTTAAGAATGACAATATTGCAGTCAGTTTAAATCAAACAAAAGATCATGGCAGAAATACAGGAGTTCAAAGGAAACAAAGTACTGAATCTTAATCCCGAAGCTAAGTTCACATTTTCTTTCGGACTATCAAAAGCGAAGCTTATACTGGAAAACATAGATGTAATAAAGAAGTTTGTAGAGACAGAAGGGAAGGATCTTGGAGATCTTGGGGAGAAGAAATCTGATGAAGAACAGACTACAGACCCTTTTTAAAAGTTATACATCAGAATTTTTTCATGGATTAATTAGTGAGAAAACTATCAGTTGTTTTATAAGAATAAAATTTCATACAATTCTTTCTTTCGGGGAAGAATGTATAAACTCCGAAACCAAATTTCCATTTACAGTCTCATAAACTCCGGGACTTAATTTCTGAACTATCAGGTTTTAACTTTTCTTCCGGGTCCGTCAATAAAACCTTCCGTCATACTTTCCGCTTCCTGAATCAGAACAAATTCAACACAGCAATTTGGATAATATTGTCATATCAGATATTTATATTTAAAAATAGAATTTATAAAAGTTATATTTATTTGTAACTTATTATAATCAATCATAAAATAACCTTGGAGTCTTAGAGCCTTTGAGGCAAAACAATTTTTTTACAAACAGTAATATGAAAACACAAACCGGACAAAAGCAAATGATCACTTCGAACGGAAGCCATATGAAAACAAACGGCAGATCAAACGGAGTTCAGAAAAAACAGAACTGGAATTATTCCAAATCCATCGAGGATCCAAAACATATTAAGCTCAAAGATAAATATGATCTGTTCATCGGCGGCAAATGGGTAAAGTCAAAGAAATATTTCGATACAATAAATCCATCGAATGAAGAACTGATCGCCAAAGTAGCATACGCTTCAAAAGAGGATGTGAACAAAGCCGTAAATGCAGCGGAGAAAGCTTATGATAAAGTATGGAGTAAAATGCCTCCGAAGGAAAGAGGAAAATATATTTTCAGAATTGCGAGGATAATACAGGAAAAGGCAAGGGAGTTTGCGGTTATTGAATCAATGGACGGCGGGAAACCAATAAAGGAATCAAAGACAGTGGATGTGCCTCTGGTCATTTCTCATTTTTTCTATTATGCAGGATGGGCTGATAAACTTGATCTTGCATTTCCGGGAAGGAAAGTCTCATCTATTGGTGTTGCAGGTCAGATCATACCCTGGAACTTTCCGTTACTTATGGCTGCATGGAAGATCGCGCCCGCGCTTGCATGCGGAAATACGGTTGTGATAAAATCTGCTGAGACAACACCGCTTACTTTATATAAACTGGCGGAAGTCATTGAAGAAGCAGGACTTCCCGAAGGAGTTGTGAATATTATTTCCGGAGACGGAGCTACAGGAGCTGCAATTGTAAATCATCCGAAAACAAAGAAGATCGCTTTTACAGGTTCTACCGAAGTCGGGAAGATCATTATGAGACAGACTGCCGGAACTGATAAAAAGCTCACGCTCGAACTCGGCGGAAAAGCAGCCAATATTATTTTTGAAGATGCTCCTCTCGATGCCGCGGTGGAAGGCATCATAAACGGAATTTATTTTAATCAGGGACATGTCTGTTGCGCGGGGTCGAGACTTCTTGTTCAGGAAAGCGTGAAAGATATTGTTATCAAAAAATTAAAACACAGACTGGAGTCGCTGAGAGTCGGGGATCCGCTTGATAAGAATACGGATGTCGGCGCAATAAATTCTAGAATGCAGTTGAATAAAATTAAAGAACTTGTGCAAATAGGAATTGATGAAGGTGCTGCATTCTATCAGAGTCAGTGTGATTTACCGCAGAGGGGATACTGGTTCAGACCGACATTCTTTTCGGACGTGGCGCAGTCTCACAGAATAGCCAACGAAGAAATCTTCGGACCGGTACTTTCGATACTTACATTCAGAACACCCTCCGAAGCAATAGAAAAAGCAAACAATACATTTTATGGATTATCAGCGGGAGTATGGACTGATAAAGGTTCGAAGATATTCAAAACTTTAAGCAAGATCAGAGCAGGTGTGGTCTGGTCAAATACTTATAATAAATTCAATCCGGCTTCTCCTTTCGGCGGATACAAGGAAAGCGGATTTGGAAGAGAAGGCGGCAGGCAGGGACTGTCGGCTTATGTGAAATAGTTACAAATTGCAGATTTCAAATTACAAATTAAAAATTATGAGTTACGAATTCGAAGATTTTAATGAATCCAATAATAAAGGTTAAAAATCTTTTTAAAAAATACAACGACCTCACGGCAGTTGACGGGATCAGTTTTGAAGTAACAAAAGGTGAGATCTTCGGGCTTCTCGGACCAAACGGCGCGGGTAAGACAACTACTCTGGAGATCATGGAAACACTACGGGATAAGACTTCAGGTGAAATAATAATAGACGGACTTTCGATTGACAAAGATCAGAATGAAATCAAGAAGATTATCGGAGTTCAGCTTCAGGCGGCAGGATTTTATCCTAACTTATTTTTACCTGAACTTATAGAACTCTTTTCAGGACTTTATAATGTTGATGCAGATCCAATCGAAATGCTCAAACTGGTTGATCTGCAGGAAAAAGCAAAATCAAAATTCAAGGAACTCTCCGGCGGTCAGAAACAAAGATTTTCGATATGCACAACTCTTATTAATAATCCTAAAATAATTTTTCTTGATGAACCAACGACAGGACTTGATCCTCAGGCAAGAAGAAATCTCTGGGAACTGATCCAATCAATTAAAGGCAAAGGAACCACCATTATGCTTACAACACATTACATGGATGAGGCTGAAGTCCTGTGCGATCGTGTAGGTATCATTGACAACGGGAAAATACTTACGATAGATACTCCTGATAATTTAATAGATGATCTTATAAGCAAGGGTTTTGAAAGACCGAAAATGATGAAGCTTGCAACACTTGAGGATGTGTTCCTGAATCTTACCGGACACGATCTGAGAGAAAACAGCTAAATAATCCGAGTTAGAATTATATTTGTAAACTCAATGTACAATGTACAATGT
>CALMST010000240.1 GCA_937872315.1 uncultured Ignavibacteria bacterium
AAACTCCGGCAGGGTCAACCTCCCCGCCGGGGTTTATTCTTCACGTCTCATTCTGACCTTACGTTTTCAGCGTTTGTCCTTACATTATGCGAGCAGCACATTTACACTTTATTTCATTTATTCTTCTTCAATCTGTTTACTAAGCAGGTAATTTTCACATACCCGTTATTTTAAAAGTGTCATTTTACTTACCAAGATTTTACCGGCAACTTCAAGTTTATATAAATAGACACCTGAAGACAAATTACTTCCGTTAAATCCGATCTGATAATCACCTTTGGTTTGATATCCATTGATCAGTTCCTTCACAAGTCTTCCCGAAATATCAAAAACACTTAATCTGACGAATCCATCAGCCGGAATATTGAAGTCTATTTTGGTAGCCGGATTGAATGGATTCGGATAATTTTTCAAAACAGGTATCTCTGCATTATTTGTAATACCCTGTTTATTCATATCCTTTGATGCAGCGTAAATATAATCTGATACCTTATAAACTATCATCAGATTATTTTTTAAAGCAGAAATTGAAGCAAATTCCCCCCCGCTGATTTTTTCCTGTATCTCTTCTGAGCTATTAAATGGAATGGATCCATCAGATAAGTGTAAACTCGAAACAAATAGTTTTTTAGAATCCTTCACTGACCAGGTCTGATATAGCATATCATCCTTAAATAATGAATTATTCCTGTTAGCGGATAAAGGCAAGACCTTTTCCGTGATTTCCTTACTCTCATTATATGATATTTTCTTGCCATTCTTATCTCCCCATAAAATATTCCCGTCTTTGCCGGCAATAATTCCGTAAATCTCATTGTGATCATCTCCTATGTCGTTCCAGAAAAAACCTGCCCTGTTATTATCTATCCGCGCAATGAAAGGCTTTATTTTGTCTGATTCTGAATCAATTATTATTTCCCATTCTTTTTCCAGATTATTGTCTATTTTGATTGCTCTTATATCATTAAACAGATTATCATATGAGTTTTCGAATACGATGAGGAATGAAGATTTATCAATTGGGGCATTGTTTAGATCATACATTGTAAGCTTCCGTGAATTATCAGTAATAGCATTCTTAAATATCAATGTTCCAAATGGATTATAATTAAAGTCAGGTGCATATAGATCAAGAATTCTTCCATATACATCAAAAACATATTCACTGTGTTTTCTGGTGTCAAGCCAGGTGATAAGAAGTTTATTATTTTCATCACAGGTAACAACAGGCTTTCTTTGTTCATCACGGAAATTACATATTTGCACCGGATTTCCATTTGCCCATATTTTATTTCCCTGAAGGTCCAGCAGCTGCCCCTCTATGTTAAAATCACCTCCCGAAAAATTTTCCCAGACAACCGCAATCCTGTCATCATATGTCTTTATAGCCGAAGGACTGAAATTAAAGCCCGGTATTCCTGATGATATTCTTACAGGATCTTTTTCAACAGATCCGTTGAACAAAATTCTTTTAGCCATTATATCTTCCCTTTCAAAGTATCGTTTTCTGTATATCATTAAAGCTCCTCCTTTGTTATCCGAAAACAAAAAAGGATAATCTGTTTCTTCCAAAAATTCATTTCCCAGCTCAGTTTCAAGTATAACTCCGTTTTCTGTCCACATTACCACACCATTTTCATCAAGCTTTTGAATCTTTATGCACCCGTTATTGCTTTCCTCAAACCAGCTTATCAGAATACCGTCTTCTTTACCGAAATAGCCTGATATCGCTGAGACAGGCATGTATGTTTTTTCCGAACCTGTATATACAGGAATTTCCAGACTGTAAGATCTGCTGCTGATAATTATCGATAATATTATCAGTAAAATTTTTATAAGGTCATTCATGGCTAAAATTTTTAATTTTTAAAAACATTGTGATTATATTAATTTTGAATCTGACAGGATTCCTGAATCCAGACTTATGCGGATAAATATTTTTTTCTGATTTTTTCATTTAATAAATTTTTTTGGAAAACCGGTTTTTATAATCAATTTTAAAAACTAGGCAAAGCTATCCATATTTTTGAATTCAGTCAAAGGTTAAAAAAACCGATTTGTGAAAATGAAATTAGAGAAAAACAGGGCTGTGAATTTTTTACATTTACTGTCACATTTAAGGAAACGTAGAGAATACAAGGGTTTGCGGAGACAATTTAAAAGGAGAGTGGAAATAAAAATACTTTAATTTGTGAAAATGCATTTCGGGGTTATTTACTTTTTTTAAAAGCTGAACGACAAGAAATTTTTCCGGTCAAAAAAAAATGCGCTTTTAAAGCATGGATGAATTCAGATTATAAAAGGATCAGAAGTAGTAACTTTCTATTTGTTCGGTTTAAATCTTAAAAAATTTATTCCTGTATATATAAAACATTCTAATTTAAAAAAGCAGCAAGTCTGAATGCAGTCTTACCCAAAATGAAATACTTTAACTACTCTTAATCTGAATACAGAAATACCTGACCGGCTTTCCGGAACGTAAGTCAGCGCTTATCATAGGTGGGTTTGTTTTTTTCAGAATCTGAAATGTTTTATTCTGAATGGAATTTAAACTAAATATTAATTTTAAAGAATGTTATGCGCGGCACCGGATCATTATCATGCATAACCCCCTTACCTGACATACATTATAAGTGTATAAAAAAGCAGCCGCGATAATTATCACGGCTGCAGGAAGATTAAGATTTTAAACAGGAATATTTATAAAGGAATATTTCCGTGCTTTTTCTTTGGGTTGGTATCAACTTTATTTTCCAGAAGCTCGAAATAGTAGATAAGCTTCTTTCTTGTATCTTTTGGTTCGATCACATCATCAATGAATCCCCTCTCTGCGGCTAAATATGGATTTGCAAACTTCACTGTGAATTCATCTACTTTATCTTTAAGAGCTTTTACCTTATCTTCGGATGCATCTATTTCCTTTTTATAAATGATCTCAGCGGCTCCCTGGGCTCCCATTACGGCAATTTCAGCTGATGGCCAGGCCAGATTGATATCTCCTCTTACGTGCTTCGAATTCATCACATCATATGCTCCGCCATAGGCTTTTCTTATAATGACAGTTACTTTTGGAACAGTCGCTTCACAGAAAGCATAAAGCAGCTTTGCTCCGTGCCTGATCACTCCGCGCCATTCCTGATCAGTACCCGGTAGGAATCCCGGAACATCTTCAAATACAAGTAACGGGATATTGAAAGCATCACAGAATCTTACGAATCTTGCCGCTTTGATCGATGAATTAAGATCAAGAACTCCTGCAAGTACAAGCGGCTGATTTGCCACTATGCCGATGGACCTGCCGTTGAGTCTCCCGAAACCTACAACAATGTTCTCGGCATATTCCCTGTGAACTTCAAAAAAAGTATCATCATCAATAACAGTGGAAATGATATCTTTTACATCATAAGGTTTATTGGGATTCTCAGGGATGAACTGGTTTAGTTTTTCCTGAGCCGCTTCTTTATCCTGCGCAGAGGTAAAAGGAACCGGGTCCATATTGTTCAGCGGAATGTAAGATACAAGTTTACGGATGCTTTGAAAACATTCTATTTCATTATCAGCAGTAAAATGACTGACTCCGCTTTTAACAGCGTGAGTACTTGCTCCGCCAAGATCATCAAAAGTAACTTCTTCGTGTGTGACAGTCTTCACTACATTCGGTCCGGTCACAAACATGTATGATACTTTATCCACCATAAAGACAAAATCCGTTATGGCAGGTGAATAAACAGCACCGCCCGCGCAGGGTCCAACTATAGCCGAGATCTGCGGGATCACACCGCTTGCAAGTGTATTCCTTAAAAAGATATCAGCATAGCCGCCAAGAGATACAACACCTTCCTGAATCCTTGCACCGCCGCTGTCATTTATTCCTATCACCGGAACTCCTATTTTCATAGCCATATCCATTATTTTGCATATCTTCTTTGCGTGATATTCGGCGAGTGAACCGCCGAGAATTGTAAAGTCCTGTGAAAAGACACATACTGATCTTCCTTCAATCTTACCGGTACCTGTAACAACACCGTCAGTGTAAAATCTTGTATCTTCAAGCTTAAAATCCGTTGACTGGTGTCTCACGAATATATCTATTTCTTCAAAACTGCCTTCATCCAGCAAAAGATCTATTCTTTCTCTAGCTGTTAATTTTCCTTTTTTATGCTGGGCTTCAATTCTTTTCTGACCGCCTCCCAGTAAGGCTTCCTGTTTTATCTTTTTTAGTTGTTCAATTTTTTCAATGTTCGTCATATTAGAATTTAAATTTGACATCAATTTACTAATTATGAATTTTCTTTGCAGGTTAGAAAATAATATCCGGGGTATGATATTTGTCAGTTTCATGAGTACTATTCCCTGACCTTAAAAAAGGTCAGGCTTTTCAAGTAAGGCAAGACAATGACAAGCATAATGATGAGTCCCGCTTTTTTTATGTCTTTATATCTTTATATCTATCTAGAAATTTCAATTTTAATCTAAGTACACGTCAAAATTTTAAAACGCAGGTAAATAAAAAATCATTGGTGAAAATAATTAAAATAAATACATTGCAGAGTCAACCCTTGCGGCTGCCCATTGGAATATGGCAGAGAAGGGATAAACATCGCTCTTTAAAATGAGATTGTGGTATGACATCAGCGCGAAGGTAAACCCCGCGCGTACGAACCATACGAAGCTGTTTCGGTTGTTTATATATAATTAAATTTAAAAATGATTTTGTATGTATAATCCAGATATTCATAAACGAAAATCCATTCGGTTAAAAGGTTATGATTATTCGAAAGCAGGATATTACTATGTAACAATCTGCTGTCAAAATAAAATTTGCAGGTTTGGAAATATTGAAAATGGAATAATGTATTTAAATGAATTTGGTGAAATTGCATTTGACGAATGGATAAAATTACCTGAACGGTTTCACAATATTGTATTAGATATATTTCAGATCATGCCAAATCATATGCATGCAATATTAATTATTGAAGATATTGTAGGGGCAACCCTTGCGGTTGCCCCCGGAAATAAAACCGGAAATGTCATTGCCCCCGGAAATAAAACCGGAAATGACGTTGACAAAGGAAATCAAACCGGGAATGTCATTGCCCCCGGAAATCAAACCGGGAATGACGTTGACAAAGGAAATCAAACCGGGAATGTCATTGCCCACGGAAATCAAACCGGGAATGTCATTGCCCACGGAAATCAAACCGGGAATGTTATTGCCCCCGGAAATCAAACAGGGAATGACGTTGACAAAGGAAATCAAACCGGGATTCCTTTTGGCAAAGGAAATCAAACCGGGATTCCTTTTGACAAAGGAAAACATAATCAATTTAACAGGGCGGGGGTAAACCCCGCCCGAACTATCGACAATAATAAATTAATATATCTGGGTGATGTTATTGGCGCATATAAATCACTGGTTTTTAATAAATGCCTGGATATATACAAATTTAGAAATGAAGTTATGGGGAAATTATGGCACCGTAATTATTGGGAACACATTATCAGAAATGAAAAATCTTATAGCAG
>CALMST010000241.1 GCA_937872315.1 uncultured Ignavibacteria bacterium
ACGTTTGACATTTGACGTTTGACGTTTAACGTCTCCCATATTCACAGCCATTTTTTTCTTTTAAAATAAAACAGCATACCGATCACTACCAGAATCATTACTCCCCACATAATAAAGTATCCGTATTTTAAATGAAGCTCCGGTACAAAATCAAAGTTGGTGCCGTATATACCGGCTATGAAAGTAAGTGGAATAAAAATAACTGAAAACACAGTAAGGAATTTCATTATATCATTAAGCTTGCTGCTTATGGTAGTATGATAAATGTTAAGCTGATCCGATAAAATTTCCCGGTAGCTGTCTGATGAATCGCTTGCCTGACTTATGTTATCCTGAAGCTCCTTGAAATGTATATCCGTAGATTCTTCTATCAGCTCCGAATCAAGCTTTGCAAGCGCAAAGATCATTTCCTTTGCAGGCTTGATGCATTTTCTGAGAAAATTAAGTTCACGCTTATAATTGTTTATCTCGTTGATCACATTCTCACCCGGATTAAGCAGCAGATTTTCCTCGATCTTTTCTATTTTCTCACCGAGGCCGGTTATCACATACAGATAATTATCAATTACAATATCAAGCAAAGCAAATGTCAGATAATCAGTACCGCCGTTTCGGATCCTTTTCTTCTGCTTCCTGATGCGCTCACGCACCGGTTCAAAAACATCACCCTTGCTTTCCTGAAAAGAGATCAGAACCGACTTTGTGAGTATTAAACTTAAATTCTCAACTGTGATCTTTCCCGTCTGATCATTCTGCTGCATCATCTTTAATGAGATAAGAATACAGTTATCATATTCAATTATCTTAGGTCTTGACTGCGTGTCTATGACCTCCGCCAGAACAAGATTATCCAGATCAAATGCTTTTGCAATTTCTTCCATGATTACGGAATTATGAAGTCCGTCAACGTTGAACCAGGTTACTGTATCTTTTTCCTGATACTTTATTACTTCCTGCACAGTCTTTACTGCATCTTCCTCAAGATTATCCGCATCAAAATCTATGATCCTCAATAACACATTCCCGATCTTTTGCTTTCCCCTGTATGAAAGATCATCAGGCGACAATCCGATCTCTTCTTTATGCTTTTTTATAAACCTCGCCATAACTAAAATTTATTATTGTTACTTTAACTTCAATAAATTCTTGTGAAATCTCAACAGCTATCTGCTAAATGCCAACTATCAAATATCAACTCTCATGTCTCATCGCTTTCATCACCTCAAATACATGCAGCACAAATGGAAACAAAGCATTCATACTTTCCTCAGCGCCTTTTGTCGATCCGGGTAAAGCTAATACAAGAGTATCTTTTATTAATCCTGAAACACTTCTCGACAACATACTATATGGTGTCCTTTGCTGACCGTAACTCCGCATTGCTTCCGCTATTCCGGGAATATTTTTGTCAAGCATTGGTTCAATTGCCTCAGGAGTATTGTCCCTCGGCGATAATCCTGTGCCACCTGTTAGTATGATCATATTCACCTTCTCATCAACTAATTTAATTACCTTCTCTTCTATAACTTCAGCTTCATCTGGTATGACAGAATATTCTGCTATGCCGATATTTAATTCCTCGAGTTTTTCTGTAATAACTTTTCCCGCGCGGTCTTCTTTTTTTCCCTGTGAAACTGAATCCGAGCAAACTATTACCGCCGCATTTAATCCTTTGCAGAAATCTTCACTAAAATCAGTCTTCCCGCCTTTTTTTTCGATAAGCTTTATATTACAGATCTCTATATTCTTATCGATCGGCTTGAGCATATCATAAACTGTAAGAGCAGCAACTGATGCGCCGTGCATTGCTTCAACTTCCACACCTGTCTTGTATATTGTCTTTACCTCTGTTTCAATATATATTTCAAGCCCTTTAATATCATAACTGACTGATGCAAATTCTACTGGCAGAGGGTGGCAATCGGGTATGACATCACTTGTCCGCTTTACTGCAAACAAAGCTGCAACCTTGCTCATCTCAAATACATCACCTTTCGGAACTGTCTTATTATTAACCGAATCTATCGTCTCCTGTCTGCTTACTTTAACAATAGCTTGTGCCTTTGCGTAACGGAGGGTGCTTGTCTTATTTGTAATATCAACCATTTGATAAGTTTAAATTTAAAAGAATTATTATCCAAAATCTAAGAACCTGAATTCAAAGTTACATGGTATCCCAGATCCCGATTTTCAAAAGTTTACCTTCCAGCTGTATTCATTATCTTCAAAGATCTCTTTACCCCATATTGGAAGTTTCGTTTTGATCAGTTCCACCATTTCTCTGCAAGCCTCCGCGCAGTCCTTTCTGTGAACTGATGAAACAAACACAAACAAATTTATCTCTCCCGCTCTGATCATTCCAAGACTGTGATATACATGCATACAGGTAAGATCATAATTTGAAAAGATCAATTCGCGAATGTTGTAATATTCTTCTTCCGCCATTTCTTTGTATGCTGAAAAATCTATTGCTTTTACTTTCTTTCCATCAATTTCATCTCTCCGGATCTGACCGAGAAATATCTGATGAGCTCCAATGTTCGTTTTTGAGCTGTGCTTTGCAATAGAATCAGCAATGAACTGCGGACTGACAGCTCCTTCAATAAATAATTTCCCGGTTATGTTTTCTTTTGTGCTCATTTATTTGTCTAACTTTTTTTTCAATCTTTTCCATCCATTGAACCCGCCTGATAAATTATACAGATTAGTTATTCCAAAATTTTTTTTCAAAGTCTTCATTACTCCTTGACTGATCTTTCCATAGTCGCAAAAAAGAACAACATCTTTATCCCTGCTTACTCTTTGAGGATCATTTTCTATTTCTGATTTAGCAATCTTTATGCAGTCTAAACCAATATATTCATCAATATTCAGCCAGTTAATTTTATCTTCCCTTACATCAATTATCTGAATGTCTTTTTTTTCATTGATCCATTTCAGTAATTCTTCTGCGGATATATCTTCTCCTTCAGAATACGGAGGATCACTGTTTTCATCATGATCTGAAAAGTAGAATTTCCTCAGTTCCTCATCGGGAGATGACGATCCGTTGTGTTTTATATTTCTTTTAATTTCAATTATCGTAGATTCCATAGTCTTCATGTTAAAACATAATAGCCTTCCTGATAATACACCGCCAATACCGGTAATTATCTTAATAACTTCAGCAGCCTGCATTGTTCCGATTATTCCCGGCAATACTCCAAACACTCCGCCTTCGGAACAATCAAGTCCGCTTCCTTCTTCCGGCGGTTTTGGATAAAGACATCTGTATGTCGGAGGATGATCCGGCCGGTGATAAAGTTCATAATTAAAAACACTTACCTGTCCCTGATATCTGTGAACAGATCCATAAACCATGGGCTTCCCGGTATAATCACAAAACTTATCTATCAGATATCTGCTTTCAAAATTATCGGTACAGTCAACAATGACGTCATAATTACCCAACAAAGAATTCACATTGTGACTTCCCAGTCTTTCATTAATTGCAATTATGTTTATGTTTGAATTTTTCTTTCGCAATTTCTCTGCTGCAACTTCAGCTTTTGGTCTGTCTATGTCATCTTCATTATAAATAACCTGTCTGTGAAGATTAGATCTCTCAACTAAATCAAAGTCAAGAATGCAAATATTCCCGACTCCGGCAGCAGTTAAATACTCAAGCACAGGACTCCCGAGTCCGCCTGCTCCTATTACAATAACTCCGGCGTTTTTTAATTTCAGCTGACCTTCTTCTCCAATATCTTCAAGAATGATCTGCCTGCTGTATTTTTCTATTTCATTATGATCCAGCATGTTCTTTTATCCTCCTGCAAATGGCGGAAGTAAAGCTATCTCATCATTTGATGTTATCAGATGATCTCCGGATACAACTTTTTTGTTCACGGCAACAGCATAATTTGTTTTTTCAAACTCAGGAAATTTTTTATTTATTTTTGTTAACAGAGTTTCCGCATCAACAGTATTATCGATTTCGAATTCTATTTCAGAAGATCCGGTTTTATCCGCAAGTATTCCGAATAATTT
>CALMST010000242.1 GCA_937872315.1 uncultured Ignavibacteria bacterium
TTGTTGATTCAAATATTTGCTATGTCGTTGGTTGGTTTGAAACAATTATAAAAACAACTAATGGCGGCGATGACTGGATAGTAATAAGAAATGGAACTTTTGGTTTCGGATCAAGCTATGACGCAGTATTTTTCATAGATGAGAATACAGGATGGATTGCAGGGACAGGACAAAAGATATTGAGAACAACAAACGGTGGCGATTCGATTATTACCGAACCTTTATTTGCCGGAAATCTACATGATATGTACTTCAAAGATGCATTGACAGGAATCGTAACCGGTTCAGGAACAGATATGTTTAAAACTACAAATGGCGGATTGAACTGGTATAATATAATTATGCCTATTGGTTTTAGAATTCCGGATTTCTATAAAATATCATTTGTAAAAAATACTACAGGTTGGGTTGCCGGAAGTGATCGAAGGATATTTAAAACAACGGATTTTGGTGAAAACTGGACTTATATAGATTCAATTGATGCAAATCCTCAAATGCGATTTGCAGAATTTATTGATGAGAATACAGGTTTCGTGGGAGGCTTTCAAGGTTATCTGTATAAATCAACAAACGGTGGAACAAATTGGGTGAGAGAAAATTCAGGGATGTTTCCTCCGGCTTTTATGTCTTCGATGTTTTTATATAATGACTCTATATGTTGGATAACAGGTGGAGGTGGAAAAATAATAAATACAACTAACGGAGGTCAGACATTAGTAGGAATATCTAATTCTGAAGAACCACAAAAATTTATTCTTGAGCAGAATTATCCAAATCCATTTAATCCAAATACTAAAATTAAATATTCAATTAATAAACGAAGTTTTATTGAGGTAAAAATATTTAATGTTCTTGGAATAGAGATTCAGACTTTTGTTAACATAATTCAGAATCCAGGAAATTATGAAATAGACTTTAATGCTTCCGATATAAATAGCGGGGTATATTTTTATACTTTAATTGCAGGCGGTGAAAAAATTGAAACTAAACGGATGATATTTTTGAAATAAAAATAATATTTAAAGTGATAAGAGGTCCTTAAATATAAAATCTCTTTAAAAATTTAAAACCGGGCGGAAGCTCTTACCTGTGCGAAAGGTTAAAAGTTTTTCGAATTTTATTCGAAATACTCCGCCCAATATAATGATAAATCAGTATTATCCGACTTTGCCAGCACTAAGGGTTGGAATAGATCGAGTATATCAATTGGACCGGAAGAAGAAGACGGATTATTCATTTCAGATGAAAATGAAATTCCAAAAGAATATTCATTAAAATAAAACTATCCGAATCCGTTCAGCCCAAACACCAATATTCAATATGATCTTCCAACAGATAACTTTGTTTCAATAAAAATTTATAATGTATTAGGTAAAGAAATAGCGACTTTGATAAATGAAAATAAATCAGCCGGAAGATATATTGTTTCATTCAATGCTTCGAAATTTCCAAGCGGAATTTATTATTACAAGATCAAAGCAGGAAGTTATGAATCTATCAGGAAAATGATGCTGATCAAATAAGTATTGAATTAAGCTTAAGGAATTAAATCCAATTACTTTAAGAATGTTAAACCGGGAGAATATATTTCTTTCGGTTTTTTAATATTCAATATTGTAAACGGAATTATAAAGGACTCAATAAATTCGTCTCTACTGTTTTCTCGCCTTCAGCGAAAACAACAGAGGAATTTCCTCATCCATTTTGTAATATCTGTCCTTACCTTTTTTCATCCAGGGAAACTGTTGGTAAACCGTGAACGGGTGTTCGTGAAAAAACTCAATCTTCAGTCCGGCATTGATCAAAGCCATAAAAATATCGGACAGGCTGTGTACCCATTCATACGAGATCTTGTGAACAAACTTTGCGTCTTTATCCGCATAGGATCCTTCATCTTCAAAAACCAGCGGTTCGGGTTTTTTAAAATACGGGTATCTTACTTCAAGTTCTTTCGCATCTTTATCATTATTGAACACATAAGAGACAGGATGCATTTCTGCCATATAAAAGAATCCGTCATCTTTCAAAAAACGGCTGATCACTTTCGCCCATTTATCGAGATCAGGGAGCCAGATCAGCACTCCGTATGAAGTATAAACTATATCGAATTTTTTATTCAGTTTTTCCGGCAGAGAATAAACATCAGATAAAATGAACTCTGCTTTCATTTCGAGTTCATCCCTGATCTCTTCGGCTGTCTTTATTCCTTCTTCCGAAAAATCCACTCCCGTGACTTCCGCTCCGAGCATTTCAAGAGAGAGAGTATCCATACCGAAATGGCACTGCAGATGAAGAACCGATTTACCATTTATGTCTCCGAGTTCTTCTCGTTCGAGATCATGAAGTTTGTTCATGCCTTGTTTGAATTCTTTCAGTTCATAGAATTCGGAATTCTTATGAATTGCTACGCTTTCATTCCATGAAGCCTTATTGGCTTCGAAATATTTATCTATGCTCATTTTTGTTAATGTTAAATGTTTATTTTCCGAAACTATTTTTTTGCCTCAAAGGTACTGTATTAAAATGCAACACCAATCAACATATCGTATG
>CALMST010000243.1 GCA_937872315.1 uncultured Ignavibacteria bacterium
CAGTACGGACCTAAATCACATTAATTCCCACAGTGTAGTATTGATTATTGAAGATCAATAATTTAAATTTTGTAAATAGATTATTAAAAATATTTATGAAAAATAATTACGACCATGATCACACTTTCAAAAAGAGAAAAGAAAATAGCGCGGGAGATAATAGAAAAGGGGCTGCAGATAGAATATGCAAATGCTCTGAATGAAGCGTTCAATGATTTGCAGAAATGGAAAGATAAAAAAACCGACACCAGGGAAACATACCATAATCTTTTCGGGACAGTGAGAAAAAATGATAAGCATATCGCACGCAGGTATGACGGTATGAGAGGATCGGATTATGTGTATGTCATCGCAGCTCAGTTGTTGGATGGTATTATCTCTGATGACGATCTTAAAGAGTTCGGAGAGCAGACACAGAAAAGCATCAGGAGAATGCGCGATATATATAAATGAAATTTTGAAATTTATTAATTTTCAAAAATCATTGAATACAAAGACCGGATAGGTATGATAAATTTCAAAATTATATCTATACCCGACCAGTTATCACAGGCGGGTTACTTTGGAGATCAATATTTTCATTGATCCCTTCCCATATTGTCATCCCGGAACGCCTGCCTGAGATATTTTTTAATTACTAAAATAAATAGAGGCAGGCGTATCCGGGATCCAGGAAGTTTATCGGATGAAGTATATTAAAATTTAATGTAATACTTATCAAACCAGACCTATTTAGTCTCAATTCTTATATGAACATTGAACAAGTGTGATTATTTAATTATTTTATTCGCACTTATTTTAATTTTCAGAGAACAAAGATGAAGACCCCCAACGATTCCTGCTTGAATATTTGATTACATTAAATCAATATTTCATAATTTATTTTTTATCACTTGCCGGATTATACTATCAGCGAACAGCAAACGCGATATACTCTCATTGATCCTATGCTTGCCAAAGCCGGATGGAATATACACGACCGGTCACAAGTGCGTTTCGAAATTCCTACCGAAAATTATGACAAATCTTTAATAAACGGTTTTACTGATTATACTTTATACAGAGAAAATGGTGAAGTGCTTGCTGTGGTTGAAGCTAAACGGACAAGCAGGGATGCCCGTGTCGGTCAGCAACAAGTGAAGGATTACGTGGAGTCTATTGAAAAGACTCAGTCTTTCAAACCTTTTGCTTTTCTCAGTAACGGCAGGGAAGTCTTCTTCTGGGATATTGATAATTCTGCTGAGAGGCAGGTGGCAGGATTTTTCTCCCGCGATAATCTGGAAAGACTTTTATTCTTCAGAAATAACAGAAAGCCGATCAATGAAATTAAGATCAAAGAATCCATTGTTAACCGGGCATACCAGATAGAAGCTATCCGCAGAACAGCCGAAGCAATCGAATTAAAGAAGAAACGAAAAGCTCTTATTGTTATGGCTACCGGTACCGGTAAAACCAGAACGACTATGGCTCTTATAGACGTATTCATTCGATCCAATAATGCACAGAAAGTTTTGTTTCTTGCCGACAGGGATACTCTGGTTGATCAGGCTCTTACAGACGGGTTTAAAGTGCATCTGCCCGATGAAGCAAGAGCGCGTATCAGAACCTATGATATAAATAAAAACGCACGTGTTTATGTCTCGACAATTCAGACTCTTGAACTTTGTTACAATCAGTTCACACCCGGTGATTTTGATCTTATAATATCAGATGAATGCCATCGTTCCATTTATAATAAATTCACTGACGTACTTTCTTACTTCGATGCCGTGCAGATAGGTCTTACCGCCACTCCGGCTAATTTTATTGAACGGGATACTTTTAAGTTCTTTGGCTGTGACGGCATGACTCCGACTTTTCTCTATGAATATGATACTGCCGTGAAGGAAAATTATCTCGCCGATTATAATGTGTATTCCGCTCAGACAAAGTTTCAGAGGAAGGGGATCAAGTTTGTTGACCTGAATGATGAAGACAAGCAGACACTTATAGATAACGGACTGGATCCCGAAGATATCAACTTTGAAGGAACCGATCTCGAAAGGAAAGTTACAAACACAGATACCCTGAATAAACAATGGGTTGAATTTATGGATGTGTGTTTAAAGGATTCTACAGGTCAGCTTCCCGGTAAGACAATAATATTTTCTATCTCACACAATCATGCAGTAAGGCTTAAGGAAAGTTTTGACAGAATGTATCCGGAATACGGAGGCAAGCTAGTGCAGGTGATAGATTCGAAAATGGAGCGGAGCAGCAAGCTGATAGATAATTTCAAGAAAGAGAATTTTCCCAGAATAGCTATCTCGGTGGATATGCTGGATACGGGTTTTGATTTTCCTGAAGTGGTGAATCTTGGATTTATGAAACCCGTGAATTCGCAGATCAAATTCTGGCAGATGATAGG
>CALMST010000244.1 GCA_937872315.1 uncultured Ignavibacteria bacterium
GGTAAGATAAGGATTTTAAGTTTTTGGAAAAATGATCTAAAAGCGGTAATTTTACTATGAGTAAATGCATCCTTTTTATATAAATGGTTATGGTCATTCTTTTATTATCAATCAGATTAAAAGCTGTTTAATTATCAAAATTGTTCTAATGGTAACACTTAACTTAAAAAAAGGCAACAAACATATAAACTAAAAAACAAAATGAAAAACACCTTACTCGTGTTACTTGCTGTTTGTCTTATATTTTCTTCCTGCGGAAGTAAGGAAGATAAAACACAGGCAGATAACAAAGACAAAAGCTCCAAAACTAATGACTCCGCAATAATCAAGACAGCAGAAGAAGCTTTTCTGTACTGCTATTCATTGGTAATAATGGATATCACAAGAAAAAAACTGACTAATGCTGAAACTCCCGGTCAGAATGCCGCTCCAATCAATCAGTTCGCAAATAAAAGCTCATTTCCAGATTACACATTTAAAGATGTCGTTCGACCAAATGCAGATACTTATTATTCGACAGCTTTCTGCGATCTTGGCAAAGACGCTCTGGTTCTTTCTCTTCCGAATACTAATGACAGGTATTATTTAATGCCGATGCTTGACGCTTATTCCAATGTTTTTTCTTCACCCGGAAAAAGAACTACAGGAACAGAAGCGGGTAATTATTTAATAACAGGACCAAAATGGAAGGGGACGGTACCGGAAGGAATTAAAGAACAAATTAAAGCTCCTACGGATATGATATGGATTCTCGGAAGAATACAATGTAACGGAAAAGAAGACGGTGAAAAGGTAGTAATACCAATACAGAAAAAATTAAAGCTTACACCTTTAAGTTCGTGGGGTATGGAATATACTGACCCGAAAGGGACTATTGATCCCACAGTTCCAAAAGATGATCCGAATAATACAGTTCTTAACATGCCGATAGATGAGTTCTTTAATTATGCTAATGAACTTATGGTAAACAATCCTCCTGCCACGGCGGACAAACCTGCATTAGATGCATTTGCGAAGTTGGGAGTCGGTCCGGGTATTAAATTTGATCTGAGTAAATTCGACGCAGAAACACAGACAGCAATGAAGAATATTGCAAAGAATGTCTATGCGGCATTTGATAAACAACTCGCAAAACCTGAAAAACTAATTAACGGATGGAACATTTTAATTAAAGGAATGGGATCTTACGGAACGGATTATGAGATGAGATCGCTTGTTACATATGTTGGTTTAGGCGCAAATCTTCCTCAGGATGCTGTATATCCTTCAAACAGTCTTGATCAGGATGGCAAGCCATACAACGGTGCAAATAAATACATGATACATTTTGATAAAGGTCAGACGCCTCCCGTCGATGGATTCTGGAGTCTTACAATGTATGATCAGAACGGATATTTTATTGAGAATCCTATAAATACATATGCCATTGGACACGGACCTCCGTTCAAATACAATGCCGATGGCTCTGTGGATATTTATATTCAAAACGAATCTCCGGGAAAAGATCTTCAGAACAACTGGCTGCCGGCACCTAAAGGAGATTTTAATGTAATGATGCGTCTTTACTGGCCAAAAGAAACAATGCTTAATGGTACATGGTCTCCGCCTGCAATTAAGAAACAGTAAATTTATTTCTTGTTAAACTTTTAAGAGGTTCTGATTCACAAAGTCAGAACCTTTTTTATTACTGATACTAAGAACTGCACCTGGGGTATTTTCAATTTTCAATTTATATTTCTGAACAGTAGTATCCGGATTAATTTAAAAAAGTTATAAAAAGATATTGTTATAATCTAAATCAACATTTTTAAATTAATTTTCAAAACAAACCCGCCTTTTGGAAAATACTTTTGTGTTCAAATCCATACTTTAATTTAGTAAATTAAACAAAAAGAATAAAAAAAAAATAATGAGTGAAGTTAAAATAATCAAAGCTGATCTTACTGACATGATAAAGATCCCCGGCGGAAAGTTCTTGATGGGATCTGAAAATTTTTATCCCGAGGAATCACCGGTTCACGAGGTGACAGTTGACGGTTTTTATATGGATAAATATTTAGTCACAAATGAAGAGTATGAAAAATTTGTGAATGAAACCGGATATGTAACTGTGGCTGAGAGACCGCTGGATCCCGGGGAATATCCTTCAGTAGATCCTGAGCTCCTTGTTCCCGGAGCGCTGGTATTCCAGAAAGCCAAAGGTCCCGTAAATCTTTATGATTATCACAACTGGTGGGCGTGGGTTCCGGGCACCAGCTGGAAACATCCAAAAGGTCCTGAAAGCTCTTTATCGGGAAAGGAAAAATACCCTGTAGTACATATAGCTTTTGAAGATGCCGAAGCTTATACAAAATGGATCGGGAAAGAATTGCCGACTGAAGCCGAATGGGAGTTTGCTGCAAGAGGCGGACTGGACGGAAAGAATTTTATATGGGGAGACGAAGATGTGCAGTTTTCAAAGCCGCAGGCAAATACCTGGCAGGGAGAATTTCCGTATCAGAATTTATTGATAGATGAATATGAAGGAACTTCTCCGGTCGGAGAATTTGCACCAAACGGATACGGACTTTTTGACATGGCAGGGAATGTATGGGAATGGACGAATGATTGGTATGTTTTAAATCTTGATGAAAGAGCAGATGAATTCAAATCCTGCTGCACTCCGGCAGTAAACCCAAGAGTAGATAATCCCGGAGGAAGTTTTGATGAATGCCAGCCTCAGGTTAAGATCCCCAG
Organism: uncultured Ignavibacteria bacterium; assembly: GCA_937872315.1. Taxonomy (GTDB): domain Bacteria; phylum Bacteroidota; class Ignavibacteria; order Tepidaquicellales; family Tepidaquicellaceae; genus JAGPCH01. Next base: position 2,737 of record CALMST010000244.1, read on the forward strand.
AAAAGTTGTAAAAGGCGGATCGCATCTTTGCGCTCCGAATTACTGCCTCAGATACAGACCAGCTGCCCGGCAGCCGCAGATGATCGATACAGGGATGAGCCATATCGGATTCAGGTGTATCGTTAGAAAATAGTTAAGTCAGTTGAGTATGTTGAGTTTGTAAAGTTTGTAAAGTTTGTAAAGTTGATAATTCGAAAATTGTTTACGATTAACCAATTAACCGATTAACCAATTAACCAATTAACCAATTAACCAAAAACCTTATTTCATGAAAAAAATAATCATTATCGTTTTTATTGCCTGCATAGCATTATCTTCCTGCGGAAAAAAGGACGATTCAAAAACTGAGACAAACGAAAAATCCTCTTCACAGGCAGATGCAACAAAGACAATTGCAAAAGAGGCATATATTTACGCCTATCCAATGGTGCAATTGTACGGTATAATTTATTCTTATAATATTAATTCAAAAAGTCCTGAATACAAAGGTGACTTTAATAAAATACACAATGTGCCAAAAGTTTTCACACCTGCCGATAAAGCGATTGTAACACCTAATTCAGATACTCCTTATTCATTTCTTACAATGGATCTGAGAGCGGAACCGATTGTCATCTCAGTTCCGGAAATTGAAAAAGACAGGTATTACTCAGTTATGATGCTGGATCTGTATACTTATATATATGGTGTAATAGGAAGCCGTGCAACGGGAAACGGTGCAGGAAAATTTCTTATTGCAGGACCTGACTGGAAAGGTGAAAAACCTGAAGGAATTAAGGAAGTTTTCAGATGTGAAACTCAGTTTTCATTTGTCTGTTTCAGAACACAATTGTTTAATCCGGCTGACCTGAAGAATGTTATAAAAATACAGGATCAATATAACGCAGAACCTTTGAGCGCTTATTTAAAAACAACACCTCCGCCTGCGCCTCCGGTAGTTAACTGGCCGGCATTTGATCCTAAGGTTGCAGAGAGGGATGGAATGCTTTCTTATCTGAATTTTCTTCTTCAGTTCTGTCCGGTCGATAAATCTGAAACAACTCTGAGAGCAAATTTTGAAAAGATTGGAGTTGTTCCGGGAAAACCTTTTAACGAAGGATCGAAAGAAGCTTCGCTGATAAATGCAGGGTATGAAGAAGCTATGGAATTAATGAAGGAAACCACAGAAAAGGATCTTAAGAATAAAGTTTCTTCGGGTAAATTTTTTGGATCCAGAGAATTCCTGGGTGACAATTATATTAACAGGGCAATTGGCGCAGAACTGGGAATAGGCGGACTTATTGGACAGGAAGCTGAATATTATCCGATGAAAACGGATGCAAGCGGACAGCCAATAAATACTGCTGTTAATAAATATGAAGTTACATTTAAAGCAGGGGATTTCCCTCCTGTAAATGCCTTCTGGTCATTTACTATGTATGATGGTAAGACACAGCTGCTTATAGAGAATCCTATTAACAGATATATCATTAATTCACCAATGCTCCCAAATTTAAAACTGAATGCTGACAGTTCACTGACAATCTACATTCAGAAAGATTCTCCCGGAAAAGATAAGGAATCAAACTGGCTGCCGGCTCCTGATGGTGATGCATATGTTGTTCTCAGATGTTACTGGCCTAAAGAGGCTATATTGAACGGAACGTGGAAAGCCCCGGCAATTACTTTGGTTAAATAAATGCAGTCATAAATTATAACAGACTGATTAGTTTTAACCGGCTATCAGTCTGTTTTTTTTATAACTTTTTGACAAATCAAAATTTAAGATAATGAAAAAAATGAAATACATTTTTATAATTACACTTCTTTTACTGGTATCATCCGGATCTGCAAAAGCGCAGGGACTTGACACGCTAAAAGGAGCTTCCCCTTTTACAGCGGGACATTATGTTCCCGGTGTATGGGATATAAGAGATTATGCTACACCTGCTCCGGGATTTTACATTCTGGATTATAATATATTTCTCAGCGGATCAAAATTCTTTGACAGTGATGGAAATCAGGTAACGGAGATTGTGCGTTCGAACAGCACGACTACGTTGAATCTTGATGTAAGCGGTTATGTAAATGCTCCTACTTTTTTTTATGCATCTGATTTTAAAATTTTAGGCGGAACATATCTTGCCGGAATAACACCTCCTTACAGTACGGTAAACACTGATTTTGCTTATGATGCCATTGCTACAATTCTGAGAGATACATTAACTAAATCAGAAACAATTACTGGAAACATCAGCGGCTTCAGCGACATGACATTCCTTCCTTTTGGATTAAGCTGGGCTTCGGAAATGCTGAATCTTACAGTTGCTTATTCACTTACAGCTCCAACCGGAAGTTATACTCCCGGCGGAAGTGATAATGTAGGATATGGTTACTGGACAAACATGTTCCAGGCATTCGGATATATTTATCCAATGAAAATTAAAGGAAAACCAAGTCAGGCAATGGCAATAATGGGAGCATTGACTTATGAAATAAACAGTAAGATTAAAGATGTTAATGTTTCACCCGGAAACAGATTAACAGTTGAATATGGAATTAGTCAGTATTTAAGTCCGAGATTTGAAGTCGGATTCATGGGTGGAAATAATTTTCAGATAACGGATGATAAGGGAAGTGATGTCTGGTGGAATGCTTCAATACTTGATCAGATGGGATATATAGGCTTTCAGGTTGCAGGATGGCCAGTAGCAAATAAGCTTTATACTTCTGTTAAATACAATATTGAATATGGATTAAGACAAAGATTAAAACAGGATATGATAATGCTAAATATTATTTATGCGCTGGGTTGGTTGTCAGGTAATTAAAAAAGTTTATACTCCCCGGATATGAATCGTTGCTTTCCGGAATATTTTTAAAAATGTAACTTTGGGTTACCGCTTTTTATAAAAGGTAATTAAATGATAATTTTTTACCGCGATTTATCACGGATTATGTATTATTACAATATAAATTCTATTACTGATCTGTGAAAATCCTTTTCAATCTGTGGCTAAAAAGAGTTTTGGAATTTGACTTTCAAATAAATTAAGTAAAGATACTTTTTATAAATGCCTGTAATAAATTGACAGAAGAAATTCATAGTGTTGCAGGCAATTTATTCACGGATCCCACGGAACAGGATGTTTTCTTTGCCGGGCAAAAAGTTATATTCGGACTGTAAAGAAAGCAACATTTCATTTATATGTTTCTATAATTAAAATTAAACTACTCTTTACACAGAAAATGGAATATCCTCTTTTTTATCCAGGAGAGAATCTTCCAGAGTTTCTCTTCTGAAAATAAGTCTTAGTAAACCCAGACCGGCCGCAAAACCCAGAGCTATTGATACAGTTATTACAAATACAATTGCTGTATTTGCGCTAAGATCTATTGCTGCCTGATTCAATGCATCTCCGCTCAGTAAAGAGACTTTTCTGAGATCATTCAATAATCCAAACATTGAAACAGAAGCCCAGAGAGGTAATACAGCGCAGATCATAACAACCGGAGGTACTTTTTGACTTCTGATGTAAAGGCCGGTTAGCATTACTATCACAAAGGCAGCAGATAGAGTGGACCAGTTTGTACTTAAACCGTAATTTTCAAGAGAGTCGCGTGTGATTACTGCGGCAACACTGCTTAAAAAAGTAGGAATTATATATTTATACGGTGTGGAATTTCGTATGCTCATTGCAGTTGCAAAAAATGCTGACCAGAGTCCGTCGAGAAGAATTTTTTCGAGATCCATTTTTTCCTGTATAAAATTTTTTTTAAATTAATGTAATTGAAAAAGCTACTAAAATAACAACTGCAAGGATCAGTAATAAATACAAAGCGTTTAATAACCTTTGCGCACCTATGAAAGTATATTTCAGGCTTGTCAGATCTATGAATCCATTTATCATTCTAAGTCCGGGGACTAAATAAATTATGGAAGCTATCAAAGTAATGATATCAAGTGTTCCAAATCCAAAGTGCAGAATAATACCTGTTATACCGGCAGAAGTAATTCCTGAAATAAACATTATACGGTTTCCGGGTACAGACATTGACTGTAGTTTATATCTGACTGTTTCACCTATCATAGCAGCACAAAAGACAATAACAATACTTTCAAAACTGCCATGATGAAATTTCAGATAAAAAGCGGCTGCAAGACCATCCAGTAAAATATACACGATCCGTTTATGTATAAGAGGAAGCTCAATTACTCTCGTAAGTTCTGAATCAATACCGGATACAAGGATCTTACCGCTTTTCACATCTGCAGAAAATTCCATGGTTTTATCAAGACCGTTCAGAGAAGTTCCGATCGAATAAATAGGTTTTATCAAATATTCAGAAACGCCATTAATTTTGTATGTTACTGTTATGTTGTCAAGCCGCCAGAGTATATCAAAATTTTTAATATTTGTAAGGCTCATTACGTTGTTGAAGGCTTTTTCTGCCATCGCTGTAACTCCGTTAAAATGAAGAACCGTTAAGGCGGTATTTGCAGCAGAATTTACGATTGATTTAATTTCATTTGTATCTTTAGCTTGAATGGAATTCATTTGCTCCCGGAATTTTATTTTTAAGTGTTAAAAGTATATATAAAGGAATAGGTATTCAATCTAATAAGTATAATCAGATAGACAAAGCTTTCGCATCCGTTCAAAAAGATTTAAAGTAATGTAAAACAGGTAAAATCCGTTAAAAGCTTTTTATTAAATGTTATATGGATTCAACTTTGCTCCGGCTAACCATCTGACTTTAGAAAGGTCAAAGCAAAGAAGCAAAGAAAAACCGCACTCTTGTTTTATTTTACAACCTCAAATGCCGGATATTGAATAGAATTTAAATCAAAAATTAATTTTAAAAATTGCTTTGGAAGATATGCTGATGCTTTAAAAAATTATTCCGGATCAAATACAGATATATGTATTCTGAAGTTAAGTAATTTAATTCTTATGCTGATGATTAAGTTTTATTTATATATGCAATAAGTTATTTTGTATAAAATTTAAAATTTGTATATAATTATTAAGTAATATTTATGAAAGATAGTTTACAAAAAAATCAGCAGCAATTTGAAAGCGAATTAAAGACTTCTGATAAATTAGCTATCGGAAGAACTGTCCTTGCTCAGGAAAGAACTCTTATGGCTACTGTCAGAACTTCAGTTTCTCTTATAAGTTTTGGGTTTACAATAGCTAAGTTTTTTCAGGATCTGAAATCAATGAATGTTTTGAATTCAGGTGCTAATATCCCTTCAAGCAGAGTGGGGTTATGGCTTGTGATCATAGGTACAATATACATTATTCTGTCATCAATTCAGCATGTTCTCGTCCTGAAATCCCTCCATTTTGAAGGACAAAAAAGAAGAATTTCATTTACGTTTATTCTTGCTGTTCTGATCTCGCTATTGGGTATTAGTTTAATAGTATCTTTTTATTCCGATATTTTTTCACTTGGACTGAATAAGTAGCTTTATCAGTTAATATGATTTGTCCGGATTAATTTTCAGGAGGGGGATTTTTTTCATTTTGATGAAGAACTACCTGAAGGAATGGTATTGTAATATCATTTTCTCTGAAGATCTTTGTGATCTCATACCGGATATTACTTTTCGTAGATTCTATTCTGAATAAATTATGACTCCAGAAGATAAGCTGAAAATCAAGCGCCGAAGCTCCGAAATCATTGAACCTTACAAAAGGTTTATATTTTTCCCCGATAAAAATATCAGGATTATTATGTACAGCCTGAAGAAGGCATTTTGTTACCAGATCAACATCGGAAGAATAATCCACTCCTACGTCAATTATGAATCGTGTAGGTGCAGTGTTGTGTGTCCAGTTAATTACATATTCTTCTACAAACTTATGATTCGGAATTATTACAATATTGTCATCTCTTGTCAGAACTGTTGATGTTCTCAAAGAAATTTCTTTGACCTTCATTATTTTATTTTCTATCTCAACAATATCATTAACTTTTATAGTCCCTTCTATAAGTAAAACAATTCCGGACATAAAATCTTTGAAAATGATTTGCATACCAAGTCCTAAACCTACTAATAAAGCTGCGCTGCTTGCAATCAGAAAAGTAATATCAATATTCAGAATATTAAGGCAGCTGATAACCGCGACAATCCAGAGAATATATTTCAGAAGCTGAACGACTGCATGAACTCTTCCATCTGGTATTCTGGTGGTGGTCATTCTCTTTATGATTATCCTGGAGATGATCTTTATCAGAAATACATTGGCAAGTAAAACCGCAAATACGAAAAGTATTCTGCCTATGGTAAGTGTGAAGTCTTTATAATGCAGCAATTCGATATTGAGAATTTCTTCCATCTTATATTTAGTATGCAGATTTAACTATTCTTCGATATTTTTTTTGTCATCATTCTTTATCTGTGTTATTCTGAATGCCGGAGCTTCATAATTCTTATCAAGATATTCCGAAGGAATTGTGACAGTATTACCGTCACGCTCTGCTCTGTAATGAGGTGACAGAATTTCAATACCCGCTTCATTGCAGCAGTCCTGAATATTCTGGTGAAGCTGGGAATAGATGACTGCCTGTTTCCCGGCATCTTTTGTATATCCATTTATCTGGTAAGATACATAAAAATCATCGAGGCTTGTCTGTAATACAAATGGAGAAGGATCTTTCTGAATCATATCAGTTCTGAGTGCAGCGTCAATAAGAGCTTTATGCATGATCTTCCAGGGGACGTCATAACCAATGGTAACAGTAGAGTGAACTATCAGACCCGGATCTTCCGGTTTTGTGTTTGTGGAATAGTTTATTGTGCTGCTTGATAATACGTTAGCATTCGGAACCGTAATGTCCTCATTCTTAATTGTTCTGATGCGTGTTACAAGCATGGATTTTTCTATTACATCTCCTGTCACTTCACCTATCTTTACACGATCTCCTATTTTAAAAGGTCTCATATAAGTGATCACAAGACCTGCCACCATGTTCGAAATTGCATTGGAAGAACCAAGTGAAAAAAGAACACCTATGAACACAGATACTCCCTGAAATGCCGGCGAGTCCGAACCCGGAAGATAAGGAAATATAAGAACTATCATAAAAGCATATAAAAGAAATTTTATGATATTAAAAGTAGGCAATGCCCAGTCCGAATGAAATCCGCTAATATTAATGTTTCCGTTCTGGATCTCATCAAAGAAATATTTTACGCCTTTTAGTGCGTAACGGAATATGGAGTAGATTACAATTATCGTAAAAAGATTTGGAAGGTAATCAAGTATTCCCGACATTGCATTCCCGGCAGGTGTTAAAACCCAGCTGAGTAAAGTATTTGTATAAGCCTTTGTATTTGGAAAAATGCTGAATAAAACCGGTAAACTGAAATATATTACCAGTATGATCACAATTACACGCAGTATGTTTAATGCTCTTAATGCAAATTTAAGCTGATGATGCGGGGTCAGCAATTTTATATTACGTATAGTAAATCCATTGAAATATTTCTCTTTGTTTTTATGGAGATATAATTCAAGCCGTTTGAATAATTTACGAATGGAGATTATCAATACACTTAGTATCACAATGATGAGCAGAACCATGCCAATTCTTTTGAGCCAGCTAATAAGGCTGTTATCACCGCGAACTTTTTCTATTTCATATCTGATTGTTGAAAGATATTCTTCCGCAAGCTGATTACTTTCCTTATTAAACCAAAGAGCATCCAGATTATTTACGGAAAGTATTACGGATTCATTATTATAGACTATGTCATTTCCGTATTCAGTTTCTACAATTCTTAAAGAATCCGGATTAAAAAACGGATCATCATAAAGTTTTCTGATCCGGAGCGAAATAGCAGATGCTCTGTCTTTGGAGTTAAATGAACCGGATTTTGTATAAATAAAAAACAGAGTGTCGTTCCTCAATGTAACCGGGTATCCTAACGCATTTTTTTTCAGTTGTGCAATATTTTCCAGCTGTTCAGCTTTACGAAGTGAGTCATTGACGGCGATCTCATTTAATTTCGCCTCAAGTTCTTCGGTTTTCTGTTTGTCATCACCCGCATCCTCAAGTTCTTTTCGAAGCTGGATTTTAATTAAAGAATCCATATGCTGCATCTGCTGCTGGTGCATAAGTGTAGACTGAGTGGCATTGCTTAAAGAATCAGCTTTTAATGAATCATTAATGACTTTCTTTGACGTGGCGGAAAAATCTCTTTTTGAATTATCATCCCTGGAATACACCGATAAGGAAATGAAGCATAGTACAGAAATAAAAAATACTATTTTAAGCCTGTTCATTTTGTAATTGATTTTTTTTATTGAACATAATACCTGCCATCATTATGATTGCAGATAATAAAATTACCTGAATGATCAAAGATTCATTTACAAAAGAAAGTTGCTGCGAAGAAGGTATGGAAATGAAAAGCAGGATTGTAATTAAACCTCTGGGCGCGATAAAAAGTAATGGGCTGACATCCATTTTACCAATTTTCAACTGAATGAAACGGACAAAGTATATTACAAAAATTATTCCGAAAGCTATCAGGAGTCCGTTTGGCTCCAGAAGAGTTGAAGCGTCTATAAGAAACCCAAACAAAAGGAAGAACATTGTCCTTACCAGAAAAGCTATTTCCACCACTACTTCTCTGAACCTCTGTACTTCCGTTTCAAGTTTTTCCGGAGCTAATTTTTTTATGAAAGAAAAATTTTTCAGCTCTTCAAGATTGTTGAGCCACAAACCGAAGATCAATATAAAGATCAATGAAGGCAAGTGATAAATCTTCGATACGGTATAGATCAGGATCACGATCATTATTATCGGTATGAACTTTACATGATGATCAATATTCTTGATAAGTAAAGCCAGTCCTATGCTTGCTCCAAATGAGATCAGAAGAATACTTACAAGCTGTAATAAAAAATGTCCGCCTGCAGTCAGGTTTATGATCTCATTTACCGTAAAAAAATTAAATATGATGACTCCGAAAATATCAGACATACTTGATTCATATATGACGAATTCCTTGTTAGTTTTACTTAAATATCTCACACTCGGAATCGCGACTGCGCTGCTTATAATACAAAAAGGAATTGCATGTATAAAACTGTCCTTGAGACTTGCTTCCGACATCAAGTGAAACACATATCCGATAATTAAAAATAATACAATTATAGGTATAAGTGCTGAAAGCGCTGATTTTGTTAAAACATCCTTCTTACTTTTGTTTATTTCAAGTTCAAGACTGCCTTCAAGCACAATAAGAATTAGTCCGACAGTACCAAGTATGGGAAGTAAAGGATCCAGATCCGGTACCCCGGTAATATCAAAAAAAGAAATCAGCTGATGAACTCCCCATCCCAAAGCCAGCAGTAATACAACAGATGGTATTTTCGTATGCTTAGAACTTAGATCAAACGCATAAGATATTAAGATAAGTATACACAGAGTTACAATAATGGCTGTTGTCATTCTTTAGATAGAAATTCAATTATATTGTTATTGCCCGTAAACCTTTGTTTTAAGAGGATTCAAAATACCTCCGAATGATAAAATAAGCAATGAATTAACTTTTTATGAGTCAGATGTTTTGCAGGAAATTACAAAGTTTCCCAAATCCGTCCATAACGTTTTAATAAATTACAAAATAGATTTATCTGTATTTCGGTTTAACTTCTGTGTCTGTCCAATAAGTCATAAAGTACCACGAATATTCAAATTCAAGAAAATGTTTGAAAATTAAATTCTTTGAGCCTTTGTGTCTGTGAGTAAAAAATTAATTTTTCATTTAAGACTATCCAAGAAGCAATGAAAACCAACGGCCGCATGTTGTAAATTTTGATTGCCGGAAATCCATTCTTCATTGGCGGCAAAAACTTCAACTCACCGCCCTCAGAAAAGTTCTGCCGTGCGTTTCCGGCGGGAAATATTTTCTTATCCCTATGTTCTGAGTTTCATTCTGTAAATTAGCAAATGCGGATTATTTTGTTTCAATAACTGTAATGTCTGATTATGTATTGAATCTAAATCAATTTATATTATTTAAGAATGTTTGGACAACAATGAGATTTTCCATACAGATTACCGCAATTGATCATTCAACAATGTTTTTTCCGGTGAGAAGTTCGGTAGAACCCGAACCGTATTTTTTCAGATATGAGATCGCTTTTTCTTTATCTATTTCAATCAGGCTTACATCACTTTTAGAAATGATCTTTGTACCGCCTTTGAGAAAATCAGGTGCTCCCGGTTCAAAGATTGTTAAAAAACCATTATCATTTTCTTCGACAATAAAAACTATTTTCCATTCGAGATTTATTTTCATCATCACTGTCTGCCAGTTATCATATATGTTCACAGTCTTATCAAGGAGTTTCTTATCAACCTGTTTAATTGTTTCCGTTTTCATTTGTTTGTAACCCGGAATGAACGTACTTGCAATATTATCAAGCTTGTCATGGAATTTTTTGGCAAATCCGAATTTCACTATCAATCCGGCTAAGAAACAAATTAAAAGCAGAATAAAAATAACGGCAATAATAACTGCAAGTTTTCCCAGTAATCTTTCTACACCAACTGAAACTGCAACAGGAGCTACAATCTTGTATATACTGGTATAAATATCTTCTACTATATAAATTATAACAGTAAGAGGTATTAAAAATAAAACACCTCCATAGATCGTTGTCTTTGCATAATCCAGAAATGATCTCATTCGGGAATTTAAAAGGGCGATTTTTTAAAAAGTTATTAAAAAAATCAGGATCCGGATTACCGGACCCTGATCTGTGTAAACAGAATATTTAATGAAGAGAGCCGCTCATTGCACCGTCAAGCATTTCACTTGTCTGCTCAATTGTAAATGATCCCGGTTTCTGACTTGGCGGAAACTCTTTGAATGTCATCATGAAATTACCGATAATGTCTTTGACCGGTCCGAGAATATACACTCTTCTGAACATCCAGTCATAATATGTATTCGATGTTATGTCAGCTCTTTCATACGGATCAGTTCTCAGATTAAACAGTTTCGGGCACCGGAGCTTTGTAAAAGGCTCTGACCAGATCTGTAAAGTTCCTCTTTCTCTTTGCTCCATAAAAACAGCTTTCCAGTTGTCAAACCTCAGACATACTACTTCACCGTCATCATTAAAATAAATAAATCCCTGTCTCGGACTGGTTTCAGATTTTCCGGTAAGATAATCTTTCTGGTCTTTTCCATCCAGATGAACTTTAAAAGTTTCGTTACCGATTTCCAATCCTTTAAGGAGCTTTTCAGTAATTTCGCTGTCTCCTGCAACTGACAGAATAGTCGGAAGCATATCAAGGTGACTCATTATTCCGTTCAATTCTGTTCCGGGTTTAATGTGACCGGGCCATCTGAACATTGCCGGTACTCTGAAAGCGCCTTCCCAGTTTGAGTTCTTTTCATTTCTGAAAGGTGTCATAGCTCCGTCCGGCCAGGTATTCATATGCGGACCATTATCTGTGCTGTACATGACAAATGTATCTTCAGCTATTCCGAGTTCGTCAAGAAGATTTAACAAGTCCCCAATATTTTTATCATGATCCATCATTGTATCATGATATTCAGACTGCCATCTTCCGGCTTGTCCTATGCTTTCGGGTTTGGTATGTGTAAATGCATGCATGTGAGTTGTATTGAACCAGCAGAAGAACGGCTCGTCAGATTCATTACTCTTCTTTATGAAATCTTTTGCAGCTGCCAGGAATTCCTCATCAACAGTTTCCATTCTTTTAGCTGTCAATGCTCCTGTGTCCACAATTTTCTGCTTACCGACTTTTCCCCATCTTGGCATTTCAGTTGTATCTTCCTCTTCTGTTGCCCAGCAGTGAAGCACGCCCCTTGGACCATACTTTTCTCTGAAGTGCGGAAAATCTTTTGGATCAGGATAATCTTTATGCTCCGGCTCTTCTTCTGCATTCAGATGATAAAGATTTCCAAAGAACTCGTCAAATCCATGAGCTGTCGGTAAAAATTCATTCCTGTCTCCGAGATGATTTTTCCCGAACTGACCCGTTCTGTATCCCATAGGCTTTAATAACTGCGCTATGGTAACATCTCTTGCCTGCAAACCTTCCGGCGCGGCCGGCATTCCTACCTTTGATAAACCTGTTCTGTATGTGCATTGTCCCGTAATGAAAGCGGATCTTCCTGCAGTACAACTCTGTTCTCCATAATAATCAGTACAGATAGCACCTTCTGAAGCAATCCTGTCAATATTTGGTGTCCTGTATCCCATCATTCCCCTGGAATAACAACTTAGGTTTGTCTGTCCTATATCATCTCCCCATAAGATTAGAATGTTAGGTCTTTTCTTTTCTTTTGCCATTTACTGTTTCTCTCCTTTTTTAGTTTTTGAATGAAATAAATATATATTTTTAATGATAAAAAATAGCATAAGCATAGTATTTTAACAGAGTAATTTAAAATACTCAATACTCAAAACCAGTCACACTCACTCTCCGATCTTTGCCTTCAATTCCCCGATCTTATCCTTTACTTTACCCGCAATTGCTTTTTTTGCAAAGGAAAGTAAGATCAGGGCTATACCTGTCAATACAATGGTCATCCCAAGAATAGTAGCAATTCCTGCGGCACCGCTTCCCATATTCATGACCATCATAAGTCCGGCAACTATGCCAAGAATTCCAACGATTAACAAGAACCAGCCCATTGAACTCTCAGACTTCAGTGACCAGCCATTTGCCATAAGACTTATTCCTGTCATCAGAACCCACAATCCAAAAACAATAGTTACGGCTTTCATTGTAACTAATATATTGCTCAATATTAAAATGCCAAATAATGCTGACAACAGACTCCAGATTAGAGAACCTGTATCTCTTTCTCCGCTGCCTGCAAAAATCCATCCAAAAACTCCAACAACTCCTGTCACTAAAATAATAATTCCGAACCATAAAGAAATTCCTGCAAGCACATCCACAGGATTACTAAAGATGAATAAGCCGAGTATGAACATCAGAATACCCTGCAATAATATCACCCACCATTTTTTTAACATTGTTTTTAACATGGCTTTGTTTTTTTTAAGTTAGTTTAATTATCTTCTTATTCTTGTTTTTGGCTGACCGAATTGAATTATAAGAGCTCCCCCAAGTCCAAACTGATACATTGAGGATTCGGTATTTATTCCGGTACTGACTCCGCCTGTGCCAAGATAAACACCGCCGCCGATATCCTGAACTGCAGACTGAAGCTGCGCCTGCAATCTTATTCCGACATTTGGAGAAAACATAAAATCAGATCCGAGTCTCGCCGACCATGCAAAATTTGTAGTAGAAGATTCTGCTCCAGGAGGCGGATTTTGATTGTTCAGAATCGCTACACCAAGCATTATTCCGCCGAATGGTTTTATACTTTGACCCGGCAATGGTAAATATTTATTACCGCCGATCAGAATATAATTAATGTCCACATCATAAGTCCTGTTTGTATCTGCAAGATTAGATGTGTAGGTTACGGGAAACTCTGTGTTTTGCCTGTTGTACATTAGTTCAATACCGTAGGTCTGCTTTAATATATATTCAAAACCCACACCCCATTGATAATTTCCGTTTATAGTTCCTCTGATGTATCTTCCATTATCTAATGTAGCGTCAACTCCGTCGTCAAAGACATAAGAATTGTACAGATTGATCTTGTAAGGCTGCGCTATGGAAGAATTACTGAAATAAAAGGAGATTAAAGAAAATGTTAAAAAAGTAAAAATAAGTTTTTTCATCTTAATTGATTTTAATTAAAAAATAATACTTAAAAATTGAGTTTTATCTGTAATGAAATTTTTAAATGGTTTAAATTTTAAATATTACTATTACTTTATGCAATTCAAAAAGGTATTTTTTTTTGGATAAATTCATTTAAATGTGACCCGAAAAAATTTAAAATTCTGAGATTACTTTATATTTACATTGTATTTTAGCATATATTAGGCAAATTTAAAATAAACGTGACCCGGAAAATGCCAAATTCAAAAGGAATTTCAAATTATGATTTCATCAAAGTAATCAGCAAATTTTCGAAAAAGGAAATTAGCGGGTTTAATAAAATGCTGAGATCACCTTTATATAATAATCATTCTACTTTATTAACCCTTTTTACAGAGCTCAGGAAATATCATCCCGGATTTGAAAATAAAATTCTTACAAAGGAATATCTGTATGGAATAGTGAATCCCGGGAAAAATTATAATGACATATTGTTCAGAAAATATCTTTCAAGATTATATAAACTGGCAGAAGCATTTTTGGATTTGTCTGAGAGAAGTACAATTCCAATTGAATACGAACTTAATATAATGCAGCAGCTAAGTAAACGAAACATTGATGATATTTTTGAAAGGAAAAAAAAAGAAATATATAAAAAATTCATTTATAAAAGAAAATTAAAGTATGATAACTTTTATTTCCTCCACAAATTAAGTGAAATAAAAGGATACCAATCTGCTAAAAAGAATTCATCCAGAGAAAGACAGAATGAACTTCTGGATTCAACCACTCATATCTTTATACATTTTTTATCTTTAGCATGTATAAATACAGGTCAGTTTGAAACTGATTCTGTAACCTTCAAATCTGTTTACGGGACTGAATATGCTCATTCTGTTCTTAAATTTATTGATATTGAGTTTTGTCTGAATGAATTAATTAAAAGCAGGAATAAAAGAGCCCTGAATAAAAATGACATTATCCTGATAGAAATTATTTCCAATGACTTTAAGCTGAATATACCAAATGAAAAAAAATCTTCTTACGGAAAACTCAGGAGTCTTGTAAATAAAAATATAGATTTGATTGATAAGAATTACTTGCTGTATTTGCTAAAAAGAATGAATACATTCTGTATATCCGAGCAATTGAAAAATAATTCTGACTATGATAAGGACCTCTTTGAAAATTATAAATATATTATGGAACACAGACTTTTTAGCTTAGAAGGAACCCCAAGCTTAAACTTAAATGATTTCAAAGCTATACTCTACAGCGCAACAAGGAGTAATGAACTTGAATGGCTTAAAAATTTTATAAAAGAATATAAAGAACAATTTGGATTTATTTCAGGAGATGAGATATACAATTACGGTATGGCATATTTATCATTTTATAAAAAGGAATATGAATTGTCACTTGAATATCTGGCAAAAATATCGATCAGGCAATTTGTATTTACTCTTGATTCGTACATTCTGAAATCCAAGATATATTTTGAAATGGGATTCCGGAAGTCTTCAATTTCGGTTTCAAATGCATTCAGACATTATTTAAATAACAATAAATCAATGTCCGAAGAATTAAAATCCGGTCTGATCAATTATCTTAAATATTATAAAATACTCTTAAGTCTGAAAGGAAAAAATAACTCTGAAAGATCATATAAAATTTTAAACGAAATAAAAGAAAGTTCTGTACTGCGGAATAAAGTTTGGCTGACGGAAAAAGCAAAAGAACTTACCTGAATTTTATTACAATTTCTTTTAAATCCTGAAAAGATGATTAAAGTACTGACCGGAGTATTTATTATAACAAGTAATTTTGTCTGACCGCTTATTATCAATAGCAACTGATCATTTCGTTTTCAAGCCTCACAGACTGTCCGAAAACCAATCCATTTTGATTAACGGATCTTTGTTGTTTACCTCAGGCATTATGCCTTCGGTTAAAATAACAATAGTGCTTTCAGGTTAGGTGCCTGCACCGGAACGACCTCCAGCGGGATTTATCTCAAATCAGCAATGGCAGATCATTGACTTATAGAATGCAATTCTTTTTCATGTGCAGAATATTTTGCAGACTTTGGAATAAAATAAATGGGAGCGCCGGGTTTGGTAAGTTCTTCTCTGAGAGTACTTTCAACAAATTTTTGAAGCATATTGGCAAAATGAAAAACCGTCCATGTATGAAGATATTTAAAATTCATTGGTTCTCTTTCTTTTAAACTTCTTTCGTGGTAATACAGGCATATGCATCAATGTATAGTTGTTATACAGTAAAAATGGTTTATCTGACTTTACGCTTTTCTCAAGGTATTTAAAAGCGCGGCGTTCATATTCGGTATCAAGATTTAATTTCAGAACCATAGTGATTTTTTCTTTTTCAACCACCTTCCCGCCTTTCTTTCCTTCCATCATATAAGAGACCGGATCCCGTCCGGGTAAATACCATGGATCAGTTTCCCATAATGCGCAATCATATGATCCCGGAGGACCATACCATTCATCAAAGCCATGATCTGTCGCCCATCTTACATCTTTTTCTCAGATATGCCATTTTCCCAAACATAAAGTTGAATATCCGGCATCCGAAAAAAGGTCTCCCATAGTCCGCTCCCATGCAGTAAGGCCGCCCGGAACTACCGGAAAAGTTGCTTTTGTATTTCCGGTAAGTAGGGAAATTAAATTTTACCACAAAGACACTAAGTCTCAATGAATTTATTTTTCAAACATTTTTTATTTTGTGTCTTCGTTTCTTCTTCGTGGACAGTTTTGACAAGATTAATTAATCATAAATTATTTCTTAAAATTATGAATATACTTTTGAATAAATTTTAATTATTGTGAATTTTTATAATTTTTAAATTAATGAATGTTAATCAAAATTAACTTAAAAGAAAGGAAGCAAAATGGCTTTAAAAGAATACAAACCGGGGACAGCTTTCACCGGTGTAATTGGAAGAACATTTGATGTTTCGTCACCGGCATGACCCGAGCCCAAGCGTGCCAAAAAAGGAACGCCGAATGTTTTATTCATCGTTCAGGACGACACAGGTTTTGGAAATCTTGGTTGTTTCGGAAGTCCTATAAAAACACCTAATCTTGATTCACTCGCAAAAGGCGGTTTGATATATAATAATATGCATACAACAGCTTTATGTTCACCAACCCGTTCATGCATACTCACCGGAAGAAATCATCATTCAAATGCAATGGCTTGCATAACGGAAGGCTCGGAAGGATTTCCGGGAAGCAACGGGTCCATACCATTTGAAAATGGATTCTTATCGGAAATGTTGTTGCAAAACGGTTACAATACTTATGCGGTAGGAAAGTGGCATCTTACTCCGGCAGAACAAAATTCAGCCGCCGGTCCTTATGACCGCTGGCCGCTAGGAAGAGGATTCGAAAGATTTTACGGATTTCTCGGAGGAGATACCAGCCAGTATTATCCTGATCTTGTTTATGATAATCATCAGGTGGAACCTCCAAAAACTCCTGAAGAAGGTTATCATCTTA
This sequence comes from uncultured Ignavibacteria bacterium, assembly GCA_937872315.1. Taxonomy (GTDB): domain Bacteria; phylum Bacteroidota; class Ignavibacteria; order Tepidaquicellales; family Tepidaquicellaceae; genus JAGPCH01. The sequence goes on from CALMST010000244.1 coordinate 19,986, forward strand.
CAGTTGATCTGACTGATAAAGCCATCGGTTTTATAGCGGACTCAAAGCAGGTAGCTCCTGACAAACCTTTCTTTTTGTATTTCTGTCCGGGAGCGATGCATGCACCGCATCAGGTACCGAAAGAATGGGCTGATAAATATAAAGGTCAGTTTGATAAAGGCTGGGATGATTACAGAGAGAAGACTTTTGCAAGACAAAAGAAACTTGGGATAATACCAAAGGATGCTGTTTTATCACGCCACGATCCTGATGTTCAGGACTGGAAGAAACTTTCTGCAGATGAAAGAAAATTATTTTCAAGAATGATGGAAGTATTTGCGGGATTCCTCGAACATACCGACCATCAGTACGGAAGATTATTTCAGTTTTTAAAAGATATGAAATTATGGGATAATACTCTGATCATGTTCATTTCGGATAACGGAGCAAGCTCTGAAGGTGGTCCTACCGGATCCACTAATGAAAATAAATTTTTCAATAATGTACCTGAGGATCTGGAAGAAAATCTGAAAGCCATGGATGAACTTGGCGGACCAAAATATTTCAATCATTATGCATGGGGCTGGGCGCACGCAGGTAACACTCCGTTTAAGAGATGGAAACGTGAAACATACAGGGGAGGAGTTTCAGATCCGTTTTTAGTTCACTGGCCAAAAGGTATTAAATCCAAAGGTGAAACGAGAACCGCATTTACCCATGCAATAGATATGCTGCCGACTGTACTGGATGCGCTCAACATTACTCCGCCGGATTCGATAAAAGGTGTATCTCAGTCACCGATACAGGGTAAGAGTTTTGCCAGAACTTTTGATGATAAAAAATCTAAAGGAGATCACATAACGCAATACTTTGAAATGTTTGGTCACCGGTCTTTGTATCATGACGGATTCAGAGCCGTTTGTCCTTGGCCCGGTGATTCTTTTACTGAGTCAGGACTTGGATTCGGAGCTCCAATAGATGCTGCAAAGCTTACAGAGCTGGATGCAAATAACTGGGAATTGTATGATCTTACAAAAGATCCTACGGAAACAAATAACATTGCAAAAAATAATAAGGCAAAGTTGATAGAGATGATTGCGCAGTGGTATGTGGAAGCCGGAAAATATGATGTGCTGCCGGTTGACTCACGCGGAACCTTGAGATTTACTGATGAAAGACCGCAGATTGCTGAAGCCAGGAAATCTTATACATATTATCCTGGTACTCAAACGGTACCATCATTTGCTGCTGTCGATGTTATGAACCGTTCTTTTAGTATCACAGCAGATGTAGATATTCCAAAAGACGGCGCTGAAGGTGTCATTTTTTCATTCGGAGGAAATGACGGAGGTGTTACTTTTTATATTAAAGATAAAAAACTTCACTTCGGATATAATTATGTCGGTTCAGAATATTTTTATGTCTCATCCGTCGATGATGTACCAAAAGGAAGACAGAAGTTAAGATTAGAATTTGAAATATCCGGTAAACCAAACTTTGAAATAGGAAAAGGTGCTCCCGGCACGGCGCAGCTTTATTTCGGAAAAAAGCTAAAAGGTCAGAATGATTTCAAAACTACGCTTCCTATTGCATTTGGACTCGGCGGAGGTGTTCATATAGGCAGAGATACAGGTTCTGCTGTGGTACCGGTATATAAACCGCCGTTTGATTTTACAGGTAAAATTTATTCTGTAACTGTCGATGTGAGCGGAGATCTGATAAAGGATGATGAAGCAACAATGAAAGCTATCATGGCCAGGCAGTAGAGCAATTATCACTATACAATTATCAATTACTCCTTCTTTTGTTTTACCGGGAAGGAGTTTTTATTTAACCGGTCTTTACATGATTACTATTGGTATTTATACAAAATTAAAGTTTTGAAAATTTAAATAAACGTCTGTGATAAATTACCATTTCGAAATAATTTTTCCGATGCTATTGGTATTCCAAAAAGTCTGATCAAAGAGTGTCGTGAAATTATGCAATTAAAACGTTTATACTTTCTGGAACAATAACAACGGTGATGATTTTATTTCGGATATTTCTGATTTATCAGCATGTATGTCCAAAACGTTTTAATGAAACATAGAATAGATTCATCAGCACTCTGAATGCCTTTTTTCTTAAAAACTTTTTTAATAAAAATCATCTGATTTTTTATATTCAGATTAAATTCAGATTATTAAAGAGTAAATCATATAAATCTTTTTATACAAGATTGCCTGTTTACATATATAATTTAAAAATCTTATGTTTGATTATGCAGTAGATATTACAGATCCGTTATCTTCAGTTCTTTTAAAATTTTATAAGTAATTCCTCTTCTAGAATTATTGAATAAATCAGCCCGTTCATTATCATCAATATTTTTACTGTCTGTCTGCACACAGATTGCGAAATAATATACATTATCATTCGCTTCGGCATATCCGACAAACCATCCTATATCTAAATTATCCTGACTTCCCCAGCCGGATTTTCCTCTTAAGACATAGCCGGCAGTATCATTTTCTATCATTATCTCTTTAACTATATCCAGCGAGCGTTGTGAAAAGGGGAGTTTATTTGTGTTCAATCTTATCAGAAAATCTATTTGTTCTGATGGAGTGATCCGCAGTCCGCCTGTAAGCCAGAATTTATCAATCCCTCCGGACGTATCTGCATTGCCGTAATCAGCTGTATCCAGCCAGTATTGCATTCTCTCTCCTCCGACTCTTCTTGCAAGCTCCCGGTAATACCAGACAGTTGAATTTTTAAAGGCATTTTTGAGATCATAATCCTTATCCCAAACCGGATTTCTCTGCACGCTGTCCCAGGGGATCACAAAATTTTCATCAGGTATTACACCGGTTTCAAGTCCTATAAGGGAATTACATATCTTGAATGTGGAAGCCGGGGTAAATTGACGATTGTATTGTTCCTGATTATAAAATATGAATCTGTCTGCTTTGCTGTCATATACTACAGCTGAACCTTCAACCTGATATTCATCAAAGTATTTTCTGAATTCATCCCGTATTTCAATCGTCTGTGAATATCCGGGCAACAAATAAAATATCATAATCAAAAAGATTGTCAGAACTTTTATTTTTCTTATCATTACTTTAAAAGATTAATTTTAAAATGCCAGCTGCTATCTGTTAATTACATAATGTTTTCAAATTTTTCCATCTGTTTTGAATTGCCGGTCTTAATCACTTCACACAATGCTTTCATTACTTTTCCGCCTTTAAAAAAATATTAATTCCGGGAGGAAATTCAAATGAATATTCTGAATTCAAAAATCTGATTATCAGGATATTACAAGTTTCATCAAAAGATCTGTCTGATCATCATTGCCATATCTGAATATGTGCTTGTCAAATTCTATGAATCCGGATTTTTTATAAAATGCAATTGCCCTGTGATTATTTTCCCAGACACCAAGCCAAATATAGTTTAACTTATTCCTTAAGGCTGTTTCTAAAGCTTTATCAAACAGTATCTTGCCGATTCCCTTTCCGTGATATTCCTTATACACGTAAATTCTTTCGATCTCCAGTGAGTCGGGGTCGTTAAGGTCAGACTGGGCTTTATTGAAATTTATTTTTAGATAACCGATCACTTTATTATCCGACTCAGCCAGAAAGAATTCAGAATCGGGATTTGTTAGTTCCTTCAGTACTTTTTCCGGATCAAAACTTTCACTCAGATATTTCTCAGTATTCTCATCTTCATTACTCAGAGCAAATGTTTCTATTATAGTGTAAATGCCTATCTTACGGATCTTTTCCAGGTCACAGATGCTTGCTTTGGTCAGTTTAATATTAAGCATATTAAGAAATAATATAACTCTGTTTATTTTAAAATATTAAATCCGGGTTATTGAATCTGACTTATATCCAGAACTCATCTTCGGAATTTTCACAGAATTTTTCATCCTTGTGATGTTTCCTGATTTTTTCTAACTCTTCATCAGTAGCTGCAGTTTGTATCTTATTAAACAATACTCTTTCTTCAAACCTGATATGCTTTTCAAGTTCTTCTGAGATCTGTTTCAAAGAACTTTCTAAATCCGGAATATTATTATTCTTAAAAAGTTTTTCGAGTATCTTATGTTCTTTCAATGCCTGTTTTACGAGTTCGTTATCATTTCCCAAAACGGGAAATACATATTCTTCTTCGATCTCAAAATGTTCAATCAGATGAGTTTTGTAAAACCAGTCAGTATAAACTTTCATTCTTTCCGGGGAAATACCTTTTAAAAATCCTCTTCTGATTTTCCAGCAAAGCAATAGTCCGTGATGATGATCTCTGCTTAGTGGCCGGATTGCCGGATCTCGTTTTATTGGATTGCTCATAAACAAAAAGTTTAATTTTGAAAAGAAGTAAGCTCTTCAAGCCGAAATTCTATTTCTGTCAACAATGAATGCTATGATCACAAACAGCCATTGCAACTGTCCTGCCCATGCAATTGCATTTACGCTTGGCGGTGGCGGTCCGAAAATATTTGCAATTTGAATCAATACAAGAAAAGAAATAAGAAAAACGAGAAGATATTTTCCTGTTCTGTTAACAGGTTTTGTTGCTTTATAATAAATGAAGACCCCTGTGAAAAAAATCAGACCTTCTATTATCACTGATAAATAAGGATAGTTCCAGAGTCCGAAACCTGTTTTCATAGAATCTTCAGCAGGCAGCAACGGGAGGTCAGGTCTGTGAACGATCAGATCAAGAAACCAGTGACTTATTACACACACAAAAATTACTAATGAATATCTGAATTTTTTTAAAAACAGAAAAGAAACAATTCCTAAAATCAATCCCCATACAGTTACCATTAAAAGGCTGTGGGATAACGGATAGTCCGTAAAATCCAGCGGAGTTAATTTTGTGATGCCGGGAGAGATCACCACGTGCTCAATATTCAGAAGTAGTAAAGTCGGCCAGATAAGATCAAGGAATTGCGCTGCAATGAAAAGATATCCAAGCGATATTACAGGAGCATATTTCTTTGCTCCAAACCCGACTCCGAAATGACCTATGAACATTTTAAAATAAAAGTTAAAAGTTAAAAGTTAAAAGATAAAAATTAAAAGTAAATTCCCGGATCCCAGTTCTGAAATGGTCTTTTGTCCCGGTAATAATCTCCGGTCCGATATGTGTTTTTCATTTTTCCTGTTTTTCTAATGATCTGTGTTAAGTACATAATTAAAGTTGAACGCTTCTGATCAACAGCAATTGATCAATGATTTTTTTGCCGGGAATTAACACAAATTATCATGAATAATGTATTCTTATAAATTAAATTTTTGCAGATCCTTTAAAATCAGCGTTAATCTGTGGCTAAACCTTAGTTTCATTATCTGACAGTCAACCTAAGTTACTTTATTAAACTCATAAGGAAAAACTGCTGAAGGTATTCTTAAAACCAGGTATTCAATTTTATAAAATATCGTATTGCTTTAAGGAGCCAGTCTTTTTTTTGTCCATACCTTATCATTAAGTGTGTAAAGAATCCTGTCATGTAACCGGCTTGCCCGTCCCTGCCAGAATTCTATACTGACCGGATTTAAGCAATAACCTCCCCAGTTTTCAGGTCTCGGTACGGGCTTGTTCTCAAATTCTTTATTAAGCTCCAGTACTTTTTTTTCAAGCTCTTCCCTGCTTTTTATTACGCTGCTTTGTGAAGATGCAACTGCGCTTATCTGGCTACCCCGCGGACGACTGTGAAAATATTTATCGGATTCATCGCCGGATATTTTTTCTGCAACCCCTTCGATCCTTACTTGCCTGTACAACTCAAACCAAAGAAAGGTCATTGATGCATTTGAATTATTAATAAGTTCTGATCCTTTCCTGCTGTCATAATTTGTATAAAATACAAATCCCTTTTCATCAAAACCTTTTAAAAGCAAAACCCTTCCTGAAGGCTTACAATCAGCTGAGACAGTTGAAAGATGCATTATGTTTGGTTCAGGGATTTTATTTTTCACTGCTTCATTAAACCATATTTCAAACTGAAATATCGGATCATCTGACATATTAACCTCATCGATTCCGTCAGATAAATATTCAGTTCTGAAATTCGCAACTAATTGCCGGATAGATTTATTTTGAAACTGACCTTTTATGTCATTTAGGAAACTCAATTTTTTAATTTTGAATATAGATTAAAGAGTTACGAATTACGAATTAAGAGTTACGATTTACGAATAACGAATTACGAGTTACGAGTTACGAGTTACGAATAACGAATAACGAATTATTAGTGACTTAATTTTAAATAAATTTATTATTGCTGATCATAAACACTCAATACTCAATACTCAATACTCAATACTCAATACCCAATATTCAATTCAGCCATTTCATTAACTTGAAGCACCGGTTCATCAGAAATGTCAATGTGTAATAACCTTTCCCTGAACTTTAATATGCCGGGACACAGATCTATTTCCTCAATGATTCCAATAGTGAATAGTTTATGATTCTGTTTTAAATTCAAAAGCATGTTATCAAATATGATCAAAACAATCTGTCAGGCCGGTGGATCCAAAGACAATTTCATTATATATTTCTGAAGTAGATCTTATGACCTATTTATATTATCTGAAAAGACTCTGATATATATTTCTGATCTGCAATAGATACTCATTGTTTTATTTTTTTAAAATTGACTTCAAAACGGATGAATTATATGTCAAACCGGTTTTCCAACAGAGTGCCGATATTAGATTCCCTGCTGCTTTTCGGACCTGCGAGTTAACATATAAATTTATGATTCATACCGGACGATCATTTTTTTAGTCAGCATTCCGATCTCAAATCAGAATTTAAATTAAAATACCTAATAAGAAAAAATCTTACTATATAAATTTCAGGTCAGCAAAAAAATAAGTTTAATTAAAACCGGAATTCCCGTACATACGATTTATATTATTGCTTTTTTCTGAATATTGAAAGACCTAACAGTGTTTTTTGTTCGTTAAGAAGAAAGAAGTTAAACCGGAAAACAGATGGGTCTATTCTATTTATCTTTAAAACTTACCGGACAGTTTTGGAATCTGTTTATATGAAAATGAAATTACTGTATTGCTATAGATAGAAATGATTTCTAATTTTGCGTACCAAAAAATTTAACTGCCTCATTCTGATTAATTCTTTTACCCGTTTATAAAATAAATTTTATTCAATACAACCTGTAATATTTTTAGCATTATAAATATATTACTTAATAATTTATTTAAAAAAAGAAAGGATCAAGATGGCACTAAAGGAATACAAACCGGGAACAGCTTTTTCCGGTGTAATAGGAAGGACATTTGACCAGTCAACACCAGCCTGGCCAATGCCAAACCGCGCAAAAGAAGGAGCTCCGAATGTTCTGTTCATAGTTCAGGATGATACAGGATTCGGGCAAATGGGATGTTACGGAAGCCCTATCAGCACACCCAACATAGATGCGCTTGCAAAAGAAGGATTACTCTTCAACAATATGCATACTACTGCATTGTGCTCTCCTACAAGATCTTGTATACTAACCGGAAGGAATCATCATTCAAATGCAATGGCCTGCATCACTGAAGGTTCGACAGGATACCCGGGCGCAAATGGAAATATTCCATTTGAGAATGGATTCTTATCTGAAATTTTAAAAGAAAACGGTTACAATACTTATGCTCTGGGAAAATGGCATTTAACACCAGCCGAACAGAATTCCGCAGCCGGACCTTATGACCGCTGGCCGCTTGGAAGAGGATTCGAAAGATATTACGGATTCCTTGCCGGAGATACGCATCAGTATTATCCCGAGCTGGTATATGATAATCATCAGGTAGATCCTCCCAAAACTCCTGAAGAAGGTTACCATCTTACCGTAGATATAACCAACAAAGCTATGGGATTCATTGCGGATTCAAAACAGATCGCTCCGGATAAGCCATTTTTTATGTATTTCTGTCCTGGCGCGGGTCATGCGCCTCATCAGGTTCCGAAAGAATGGGCTGATAAATATAAAGGAAAGTTTGATGAAGGATGGGATGCGTACAGAGAAAAAGTCTTTGCAAAACAAAAGGAGCTTGGCATCATACAGGAAGATGCTGTGCTTTCAAGACACGATCCTGATGTTCAGAACTGGGAAAAATTATCTGATGATGAAAGAAGACTGTATTCAAGAATGATGGAAGTGTTTGCCGGATTTCTTGAACATACAGATCATCAGTACGGAAGACTGTTCCAGTTTCTAAAAGACATAGGGGAGTGGGATAATACGCTGATCATGTTTATTTCAGACAACGGAGCAAGCGCGGAAGGCGGACCTACCGGCTCGGTAAACGAGAATAAGTTTTTCAATAATGTACCGGACAGTCTGGAGCAGAATCTTGCAGCAATAGATGATATAGGCGGACCAAAATATTACAATCATTATCCATGGGGCTGGACTTTTGCCGGCAATACTCCATTCAAAAGATGGAAACGCGAAACATACAGAGGCGGGGTCAGCGACCCGTTTATTGTTCACTGGCCGAAAGGTATTAAATCAAAAGGTGAGATCCGCGAACAATATGCTCATGCAATTGACATGGTGCCGACTGTTCTCGATGCGCTGGGAATTGAAGCGCCTTTAGAGATCAAAGGAACAACACAGTCGCCAATCCAGGGAAACAGTTTTGCGCATGCTTTTAATGACGGCAATGCTGAAACCAAACATAAAGTTCAGTATTTCGAAATGATGGGTCATCGCTCGATCTATCACGATGGGTGGAGAGCGGTATGTCCCTGGCCGGGTGAATCATTTACTGAAGCTGGCATGGGATTCGGAGCGCCGATAGATGCGGCTAAACTCACGGAACTTGATGCAAACAGCTGGGAGCTTTACGATCTCTCAAAAGATCCGACCGAGATGAATGATCTTGCCAAAGTCAACAGACCGAAACTTATAGAAATGGTTTCGCAGTGGTATGTGGAGGCAGGTAAATATAACGTTCTTCCTATAGACAGCAGAGGAGTTGAAAGGCTGGCTGAACCAAGACCGCAGATTGCAGGACCGAGAAGTACATATACATATTACCCTCTCACGCAATCAGTACCGGGTAACGCCGCGGTTAATATTCTTAACAGGTCACATTCAATAACTGTCGATGCTGAGATACCGGAAGGCGGAGCAGAAGGTGTCCTTTTCAGTATGGGCGGATGCGACGGAGGTTTTACTTTATACATACAGGATAAAAAACTTCATTACGGTTACAACTATGTTACATCGGAATATTTCTATGTAAGATCTGTAGATGATGTAACGGAAGGAAGACATAAATTCAGATTTGAGTTTGAAGTCAAAGGGAAACCTGACTTTGCAATAGGAAAAGGAACACCCGGTTCAGCTCAGTTGTATATAGATGATAAACTTGTTGGTGATAACGAATTTCCATATACAATTCCTTTATCAATCGGGCTCGGGGCAGCTGTTTCAGTCGGTTCAGATCCCGGTTCTCCGACAATACCTGATTATCAGCCTCCCTATGATTTTACCGGGACAGTCTATAAAGCCGTAGTGGATGTAAGCGGTGAGCTGATCAAAGATGATGAAGCAACGCTTAAAGCGCTTATGGCAAGACAGTAACGTGATTTAGGATTTGGGCTACAGGTTTCAGGAATTAAATGATTTTGTAATTTCAGGATCTTTGATCCGGGATCTTCCATATCACAAATTGATGCATCAAAATTCTCCTTTCCGGATATAATACCGGGAAGGAGTTTTTTTATTATGGATTTCATAAAAGAGATTTAAAATGATTTTTGGTATGGAATTTTCTGCTGATGTGGATTGGAATTTTTATATAAAATTATATTATGACTAATATCTTATTCAGGTTACCTGAAAAGCATTAATTTATTTTTACCAATCAGATCATAATTAAATTTAACCATAGAAGTAGTAAACTTTTTTTTGTTTTTTTTCTTTTATTAATAATGGTAGTAATGTTAATAATTTTATTTTCATATTTGCTTAAAAATTATGCGAAAAGATATTTCATTGTTGATCCCATGCTTATAATTTATTAACCGTTTTTATATTAATATAATATGGTTACATTAAATATGACTCACCGACCTTCTTCTTGAATACCCCCGGCGTATATTAATTATGACTCAATTTTGGTAAGTTCTTTTTAAAAAAGTGTGTTTGCAGTAATAAATTTTAAAATAATATAACACGAAAAAATAAAAAACAATAATTCTAATCTAAAAATAATACGTTTTGATTTAAATCAATTTTATATAAGTTGTTCTAAATTAAAACAAAAATTAAGCAGCATTAAATACTAAATATGCCTATTAAAAAAACTACACTACTTGTTTTATTTGTACTGTTTATTGCATTTTTAAACATTTCTTACGCACAGGAAACTGCCGGAAATAAAGAAGTTCTTACTTTGAAAAAACTTTCGGAGAAAATTTCTTATGCAAACAACAGTAATAAAATAAAATTAACTTTTAATTCTTTTACCGATGAGCAGTACAGTTCTTCGGTGATCAAAAAGTTTTCAGTTAAGAGCAATAAAGCTCTTTCTAAAAGTTATGATGATTTTGGAAATTTAAATTCTGATGATAATAACTTCTTATCATTATCTCCGAAAACAAAATACTCCTTAAAAAACATTACATCAAAACAACTACCACCTCCTGAGAAATATATTCCATGGGAATCATCGAAACATTTCGGATGGGCAGTTTTTGATGAACTGTTTTTCAACATTGCTTTCCCTTGGGCTCTGGCAAGATTTGGAAGAGACTGGGATGATCCCGGTCAGGGGGAAAGATGGCCGTTTATAGGTTTTCAGTCTATCTGGTCTAATTTAAATAACGGCTGGAATTATGACGGTGATAACTTCCAGACAAATTATTTCGCTCATCCGTTCGGAGGAAGTTTATTCTTTAACAGTGGAAGGGCAAACGGTTATAACTTCTGGGAATCAGGCGCATTTGCACTCGCAGGAAGTTTTATATGGGAGCATTTCATGGAAACTAATCAGCCAGCTATAAATGACTGGGTAAATACCGGTTTAAACGGAGCGGCTTTCGGTGAAATTCTTTACAGACTTTCTACTATGGTAACTGACAATACTGCCCGAGGATCTCACAGAGTCTGGACTGAGATCGCAGGTGGTTTATTTAATCCTGTAAGATTATTTCAAAGATTAGTAACAGGTGAAGTTTCAAAAGTTTTCCCGAATCCGGATTGGCGTGAACCGGATTTCTTTGATCTTAATCTTGATGCGGGTACTCAGGTTTTTATAAATGATTCTTCTGATAATAAAGAACTTGAAGGATTGTTTGAAATGGAAATTGTGTATGGTGATCAATACGATCTAGCACATACAACTCCGTTCTCAAATTTTAGATTTGATCTTGGGATAGGAACTATTTCACCTTCACTTCAGGAAATGCATGCAAATGGAAGTCTTTTAGCATTTCAGATCTCTGATAAGAAAACTGCCAAGCATTCTCTTGAAACAACTTTGAATTATGATTATATCAATAATATTGCTTTGATTTACGGAAGTGCTGCATTTATTGAAAAATTAAATTCAAAATATGAATTGAATGATAATAACCTGACATTAAGAACAAATATTGGATTAAGAATAGCTCCTATGGCTGCTACATCAGATAATTATTTCCTTGATTCTACTGACGGTAGAAATTATGACATGGGACAAGCTCTTGGAGCAAGTGCCGGTATTGGTTTGTATAAAGGTGATTGGAGTATATTTGAAGTTGATTATACAATGGACTATTTGTGGACACAAAGCGAACCTGCATTTTCTGAACATTTACTTCAGTGGGGTGAAGCAAGATTTCAACTTCCTCTGAAAGATTATTTTGTATTCGGAGTTGCATTAGGGTTTTATAAAAGTAACAGTTACTACCATTACCCACCCGGATTCATTACTGATCCCAATACAGGTCAACCAATGGCGACTCCGGATGTAAGTTTTCAGTCACCGCTTATCAGAGCATACTTTAAAACAAGGATATTTTAAAACTGCAAATTAATCTATGAAAATAATTTTATTAATAATAGTATTTTGTCTTTCGATAACCGGGTTGAGTTTTTCTCAATCACTGTCTCCTTTAAAATTATCGGACAATAATAAAAAAACAATTGTAAATCCTGTAAAAGAAGCAGGTTCATATGATTACAAGAAACAGCTAAGTGATCAGATCTTTGTAACATATAGTTCTATACAGAATTTAGGTAATTTCAAGAATTATTATAGTAACGGATCCGGAGTTATGATCAATTATGGTATGTACTTTCCCAATTCATGGCTGGCGGTAGTTCGTACCGGATATTTCAATGAACCTTTAAAAGTTGGTGTGGATTCCGGCGGATTTAATAATTTTAATTATATTCCGATTCATTTCGGCGGTAGATTTTATGTTTACAAAAATGTTTTCATGCCGTATTTTTCTTTCATGAACGGTATAAACATAATTTCTGCTTCAGATTTTGCAGGTGATTCTAATCATGATGATGAGACAACAGTTAAGTATGCATTTCAGGTAGGCTTTGGTTTTGATGTTAAGTTTACAAAGAATTTTGGAATTAATGCAAGTATCAATTTTAATAATAGCTTCTGGGAAGATGCTGATCCCGGAATTGGTCAGGAAGGAAAAATGATGACAGGATTTGAATATTCGGGAGGTCTGGTGTATAATTTTAACAGATAGATTTAAATTATATAGTAATCTTTTTAGCATAGAACAAGAAAAAGCGGGATAATATCCTGCTTTTTCTTTTTTATCTAATTTTCGGGTTTTATAGAAATATTTTGATTTAAAATTAATTATAAATGACAGGACAGGGCAATATGAGATACATGCAAGTTAGTTAAAAAACTATCTTATTTTTTTTTAGTTTTTGCTTTGGCTTTCGGCTTAGCTGTAGATTTAGCTTTCAGCTTAGCTGTAAATTTAGCTTTCGGCTTAGCTGTAGATTTAGCTTTTGGCTTAGCTGTAGATTTAGCTTTTGGCTTAGCTGTAGATTTAGCTTTCTCTATTGGTAAAGAACTTTCTGATTCAGATTTTTTATTTTTTCGGATTTTAGTTTTGGGGATCTCCGGGAGAATTTTTTGAAAATTATTATTTTTAAAAACCTTTTGCATTTCTGTCTTAACCTTTTTAAGATTTCTGTTTGCTTCATCTTCCATAATAAAATAAACCATCTTGGATTTCCCGTTATGGAATTCAATAATCAAGCAGTAAGGTTTTTTTGGATTGTCTGATTCTGTACTTTTTACGGATTTTATAAACTCGGATTGTATAAACGACAGATCATTTACAGGTCCAACTGAAATAGATCTCATGACTTTCCTTTCTTTAGTTTTTTGATTTAAATAAAGCTAAGAGGAAGTTTAATCATTTTTTTTTGAATATATAAGTCATTCAGGATATTTTTTTAAATTTACCCGATTTAAAATATTCTTTGTATCTGCAGTGTATTATATCAAACTTCCTGGTTAATCTGTGGCGTAATAGCAGTTTCGGGATCAGACGGTCAACTTTAGTAAATTACTGTTTATCTGAATATAGAACCCCCCCCCCCGGTTTTTTTGAAAGATAAGATGAAAGCGGGCAAATATTTCAAGTAAGCGTTCGGCGGATGAGATCTGCCGAGCATCCCGGACAGGAAATTTTTGCTTATCGCCGAAGCTCTGAAATTTTTTCAGCAAATAATTACAGTTAGGTTATTTGATATCTCAGCCTGAAATGTTTGATTGTGAATTGGATATAATTCAAGTATAAATCTAGTAAAATGTTTTGGACAATGTTGAAATTTACTCTGTATAATTAATGGCTCTTGAATTGAATCTGTAAATTTTAATTTTTACTTTATGATGTCTTTTAAATATTGTAAAAAATGTTTTCATATAAGTAAAATAGCTTTAAAAATAAATCGTGATCTGTGTTTTTTCTTATTTCTTCTGATCTTTCAAATTAAAAAGCTAAATCCGGTAGAGCTTAATTCTTTTATATATTTTATTAAACATATTGGACAGGGTTGGAGTATATTAATAACTTTCTTAAAAATCCATTTTCAAAGTAATTATATCTATTCTATAAATTAAACCAACAAATCCAATGAAAAAATTACTATTAGCTTCAATTTCATCATGTCTTTTCTTAATCTCATGCGGTGAAAAGAGTGAAGTAATACACGAAGAAAAACTGGATTCTAAAAAAGAAACAGAAGTAAGAAATGATGTGATGACAAAAGAGCTTCAGAATGCTTCCACACCTGAGCAGGTACTGGAAGTATTAAAAGCAGGGAACGTAAAATTTGTAAAAGGTGATCTTACTTTTACCGATTATCCGAAACAGATAATGCAGACTTCGCAAGGTCAGTTTCCGACAGCAGTAGTTCTGTCCTGCCTTGATTCGAGAGTTCCTGTCGAGAAAGTTTTTGATCTTGGCATAGGAGACATCTTTGTGGCAAGAGTAGCAGGAAATATTATTAATCCTGATATACTTGCAAGTATGGAATACGGATGTAAAGTTGTGGGCTCCAAACTAATAGTAGTACTCGGTCATACCGAATGCGGAGCAGTGAAAGCAGCTATTGATGATGTTAAACTTGGAAACATTACCGAGCTACTCGAAAAGATCAAGCCGTCCGTGGATAGTCTTTCAAAATTTGAAGGAGATAAGACTTCTAAAAATAAAGAGTATGTAACAAAAGTAACAGATGAGAATGTTTTAGTTGCAATTGAAGAGATCAGAAAAAACAGTCCGATTCTCAAAGAGATGGAAGAAAAGGGAGAGATAGACATAGTAGGAGGATTGTATGATGTCAGTACCGGGTCAGTTACTTTCATGAAATAATACAGAGCGCAATTCCGGAAATTTCATAACTGTATTATCATGCCCAAAACTTTAAAGAGTTTTATATTCAAAGTGATAATTTTTCTATGTTAGTTTAAAATCAAAAATAGTTTTTCAAATTCTGAAAATATCCCATACTGCCCTTCTATTTTCTACGGAGAGTTTTAAGGGATTTTTGTTCAGCGTTAAAGATATCAGGGTAATTGCGTTTTTATTTTTTCCGGTGATTTAATTTAATTATTTTTTTCCAGAGATCTAACGCATCTCTGAATTTCCAAATTATTACATATTTTTTTTAAACTGTTCTATATAGTTTTGATTTATCAAACAAAGTAAATAATATTATTATTGTTTGGGATTTTTTCTTGAACATCAATGAAATATTTTAAAATTCACAATTCAGTAATCTAAAAAACAGAAAATCATGAGTTTAGAAAGTAAATTACACAGGTCTCATCTTCCTATACCTAGCAAACAATTTAAAGGGTATATAGCATACGACGGTAAGGATCCTGATTCTAAATTTCCACCAATCAAATCGATACACCCCCCTGAAGGCGCCCCAAATGTTCTCTTAATACTTATCGATGATGCAGGGTTCGGATCATCAAGCGCTTTTGGAGGTCCCTGTTATACACCTAATGCTGAAAAGCTCGCGGCAGGAGGTTTGAAATTAAAACGGTTTCATACGACAGCATTATGCTCACCTACAAGACAGGCTTTGCTTACCGGACGTAATCATCATTCGGCAGGCATGGGCTGCATTACGGAAGTTGCTACCGGAGCTCCCGGTTATTCTTCCGTTCTTCCGAATACAATGGCACCACTAGCAAAGACTCTTAAACTGAACGGATATTCAACTGCTCAATTCGGTAAATGCCATGAAGTCCCTGTCTGGGAAACCAGTCCGGCAGGACCTTTCAATGCATGGCCATCCGGCGGCGGCGGATTTGAGTATTTCTACGGATTCATCGGCGGTGAAGCTAATCAGTGGTATCCGACACTTTATGAAGGTACGGTTCCTGTCGAACCGGATAAAACCCCGGAAGAAGGTTATCATCTTGTCGATGATATGACGGATAAAGCAATTGCATGGGCAGGTCAGCAGAAAGCTCTATTGAGCGACAAGCCATTCTTTATGTATTTTGCTCCCGGAGCCACGCATGCCCCGCACCATGTACCGAAAGAATGGGCGGATAAATACAAAGGAAAGTTTGATGCAGGATGGGACAAACTCCGTGAGGAAACTTTTGCAAGACAACTGAAACTTGGAGTGATTCCTCCTGACAGTCAGCTTACAGAACGTCCTAAAGAGATCCCTGCTTGGGATGATATGCCTGAAGACATGAAGCCCGTTTTACGGCGTCAGATGGAAGTTTATGCAGGTTTTATGGAATATACAGATTATCACGTCGGAAGGCTGCTTGATTCGCTGGAGAATCTGAATATTCTTGATGATACGCTTGTATATTATATTATAGGAGATAACGGAGCATCAGCAGAAGGTACTCTCAACGGCACCTATAATGAGATGCTTAACTTCAACGGTCTTGCATCGCTTGAGACTCCGGAATTCCTGATGGAAAGGCTTGATAAGCTCGGCGGACCTGATTCCTATAATCACTATGCTGTCGGTTGGGCACATGCTCTAAATACACCCTATCAATGGACGAAGCAGGTAGCATCGCACTGGGGCGGTACAAGGAACGGAACGATCATTCACTGGCCAAACTACATTAAGGGTAAAGGTGAAATGCGTGACCAGTTCAGCCATGTCATTGATGTGGCACCTACCATACTTGAAGCTGCCGGAATTCCCGAGCCGATTTCTGTCGACGGTGTTCAACAGCATCCTTATGAAGGAGTAAGCATGTTGTATTCATTCAATGATGCAAAGGCACCTGAAGCACATCAGACACAGTATTTTGAGATGTTCGGCAACAGGGGCATTTACCATAACGGCTGGACTGCAGTTACAAAACATAAAACACCATGGCTATTAATGGGTGAGGTTACTCCTCCTTTCGATGATGACGTCTGGGAGTTATACGATACAAATAAAGACTGGACCCAGGCAAATGATCTTTCAAAGGAAATGCCTGAAAAACTTCATGAACTTCAGAGATTATGGCTAATGGAAGCTGTCCGTTATAATGTATTACCACTGGATGATGATCTTGCAAAAAAAATGAATCCTGATACAGCAGGCAGACCAATTCTCATAAAAGGAAATTCACAAATACTTTTCGGAGGTATGGGGAGATTGTCCGAAAATTGCGTTATCAGCATAAAGAATAAGTCGCATTCAGTAACAGCTGAAATTGTGGTACCTGAATCAGGCGCGGAAGGTGTAATAATCGCTCAGGGCGCTAATATAGGAGGCTGGAGTCTTTATGCAAAAGACGGCAAGCTGAAATATTGCTATAACGTGGGTGGCATAAATTATTATTATGTCGAATCGGAAAATAAAATACCTTCGGGAAAACATCAGGTAAGGATGGAATTCGCTTATGATGGCGGAGGTCTTGGAAAAGGCGGTACAGTTTCACTGTTCGTCGACGGTAAAAAAGACGGTGAAGGAAAAGTCGCCATGACGCAATCCATGGTATTCTCTGCAGATGACGGATGCGATGTAGGTGAAGACACCGGCGCACCGGTTTCCCAGGATTATGGTCCGCTTGGAAACCGCTTCAATGGAAAGGTAATTGGAGTTCAGCTTGCTATTTCTGACGATGCTGTGAATTCAGATCATATGGTCGATCCTCAGGAAGCTTTGCGAATTGCAATGGCAAGACAGTAAAGCAAGGTTCAAAATATAATGATAAATTTTCAATGTATCATATTTACTTCCGGAACCAGCTTAATGGTTTCGGAAGTTTTTTTATGAAAATAATCTAATCTGCGGGGAAATAACTTTTGCTAATAAAATGGGGAAAGGAAACTGAATAAACATTTAAATTTTAAATCTGTACAAAATATACTATGTTCCAGATAATTTAAAAAATTTATATGAGTCAGGATTCAGGATCTGAAAATGTTTTATTCGAAAAGCGCTGGCCGGTTGGTCTGACAGTTATCATAGTTCTTGCATTACTTACACTCATTCCCGAAAGAGTTTCCATACTTCCTCTCTGGGTTGGTTATGTGATAGGAGTCTTTATCCTGGTTCAGCTTATAGCAATCGGATATACAAAAGCAAATCACCGCTGGATCAGGATAGAAAATTATATTCTGGGAATTTTTCTTTTGTTCTCTGCCTTGGGAAATCTCAGCAATCTTCAGCATCTTGTAGTGGAAATGCTTTTACCGACAAACACCATCAGCGGACTGCAGCTGCTTGCATCTAGTATTTCCATTTGGATCCAGAATATTCTTATGTTCTCATTATTGTACTGGCAAATAGACAGAGGAGGACCCGAATCCAGGATCAACTACAGTAAAGGAAAGCCGGACTGGTTATTCCCTCAGGATACTGCGCCGGAAGAATATGTAAGACAAAACTGGAATCCGGTTTTTGTAGACTATCTTTATCTTGGTTATTCCACATCCACTGCATTCAGTACTACAGATGTTATTCCAATTACATCCAGGGCCAAGCTTCTCATGATGCTTCAGAGTTTTATTTCATTGGTTGTAATAGTTGTGGTTGGAGCAAGAGCCATAAATATTCTCGGAAGCTGAATAAGCGAAGAGCAGTTTATCCGGCTTCCTGAATTAAGAAAAACTTCTGTTACAAATTAATTATTCAACAAGATTTTATTTAAAACTTCTCTTTGAAACAAGGATCCTTTGTTTACTGGGTTCTGTAGGTGCAGACGGGAACTTCGGTAATTTAATCTTTTCCGGTTTCTCAGGTTCTCCGTCGCAGCTTCCGCCCGCAAGCGCATTTATTGCGCACTGCCACCATTCCATGGTTTTGGAAGTATTTTTGTCGATCCATTTTTGCTTGTCCTTGATATTCCCCGGATCAGTAGCTGCTTTCATCCCGTCTTTGAAATGCGAATCGGCATCAAAACTTCCTCCCTGAGATTCAGAAAGACTGTTCTCACCCTGAGACGACTTTTTTTTCTTTAAAGCCGAATAGACCTTTTTTATGTTTTCCTTTTCCGCATCCAGACCTTTGAGTCTTGAATTGTATTCGGCATAAGTCGGAGTGTTAATGCTATTATCAGTTTCAACCGATAAGCCTTTTCCAGTGCTTCCCGAAATCGGTTTTCCGTCACCTCTTACCATCCACCCTGCATTTTCCAGAACCATGCTCTCTCCGTCCGGACCGTTAAGTGTGATGGTTTTGAATCTCCAGATCGGAAGATCAGGATTTCCGCTTGTAGACAGAATATCCCTGCCGGGTTCATCATCATATACTATATCAATACTTCCTTCACCTTCGCCTATTTTCACGATGCGGTCCTTTGAGTCTCTGTCAACTTTTGCGGGATTTGCATAAAAGACATCAACCGATGTTTTATAATAAGCGATCGGCACAGCCCTTATATAAAAATTATTTCCGATATATGCCCATCTTGTATCATTGATCTCTTCTTTCAGATCCAGCTCCACGCCTGCATTCTGCACAGCAAATCTTTCAATATCCTGATAAGCAAGAGTTGGGTTAGTGATCTTGGAGCCGAGCTCTTTGTAAAATTTAGCAAGATCCACAAGATCGGATGGCAGAAGGTCGGTAAGATCGCTGACATCCACGCTTAATCTGGCCATGTCTTCCGCAGTAAGCAGCGGTTTAACTCTGATCTGAAGGTCATTGGGAAGATCGGTGAATTTCGTACCGGCTTCGATCGCCCACAGAAGAAGCTGTATATCTCTTTGAGCAATATCAGGATGATCCGCAGATCTTTCAACAATGCCGTATACAATGTCAGCGTTTTTTCCGAGAAGGGGAGCAGTTCTGTAACCGGATCCTTTGGTAGGACCATAAGTACCTGCTTTAAGGCAGTATGACTGAAGCAGGATCCTGTGATATCCCGGGGTCATGTTATTCCAGCTGTCAATTGTGTCCGGTTCCGAATTGGAGAGCATTCCGAGCCATCCGACAGTCGGATATGCATCATTTATTGAAGTTGTTATAGATTTTCCCGGAAGCCAGGCGTCCTTGTTGCCAACGGTCTTTTTAAGGAAATCATCTATCTGTGCCGGCGAAATACTGCTCAGCAAAAGATAGGTAAGTAATAAATAAGTTTTCAAGTTTTTAAATTTTAAATGCTGAATCAAAAAAAACGGATTAATTGAAATTCTTTGGAACAGTAAAATAACAATTACTTATTCAAAATTTAAGCATATTAAAATTCTGAGCAATGGTTTAACTTCCGTTAATGTTTTTATTAATTCAATTATTAAAAAAATGATCAGATCAATTTATTCAACTTCGGCCATTGTTCTGATATTGATATTTTTATCAGCATGTTCAGGCAGTAAATCCGAACCTGAAAAAATCACCGAGTCAGTAATGATAGATAAAATATCAAGATCAGCCGGTCTGACAAGAAGTCAGGCTCAGATCGGTTTAAGCGCTTTAATGATATTGTCAGAATATAAACTCTCGCCGGAAGAATTCACGAAGCTGACCGGTGATCTACCGGGAGGGGATAATCTTTTTAAACTTGCCTCAGATCTTGGGTTTGATTCCGGTTCTGTTACTACTTCTGCAGGTATCATACAGATCCTGGTCAATCTCGGAGCCAATCCGGTGGATGCGGGAAGATTTCTGTCATCTGTATTGGGTTTTTCAAAGGAAATTGAAGGGGGTGTATTTGGTTTGCTTTCAAAAGTATACGAAGACTGACAAAAGGAAACAAATAAGAACTTCACTGATTGCTGATCTCTAACTCATTAATTTTATCCGTTAACCAGTTTTTCCAGTGCAGTTCATTTGAATTTGCAAAAGCATACTTCAGGTCATGAAGTATGTTCTTCTTACCGGTTTCTTTATAACTCAACAGGTACGTCAGAATCTTTAAGAAATTCATCACTCCTTTCCTGTTAATATCAGTCAGTTGTGAATTCTTGTTAACATATTCCTGAAATCTTTTTTTGATAATCATGCATTCTACAATATTTCCCAGATCAAAATATGAAAATATCTGTATAGAATAAAAGTCAAGATTGTGGATGTAAAAATTGCTTTTTACTTTTTTAATATGATCGATCGCATCCTGATAATTTTTCCGGTAATAACTGATGAATGCATATGCTGTATTTACGTTGTTTTCTTTAATGGATGAAGGAAGAAAACGGGAATATTCAGTTAAAAAATCTTCAGCCCATTTGTCTTCCTTTACCTGTAAAGCTGCATATATATAGTCCCTGAAATGATTCTCACCGATTTTTAACTGTTGAAGATCTTCAATGAAACCGTTTTCGATCTTTGATTTAAGAATTCCGAACAAATCAGCTGATGTATCCTTTTTGCTTCTGTTTGAAACAATATTGCATAAGTTTATAAGTGCAATGTAAATATCGGAACTGAAACTTTTTGAAAAATTACTGACATTATTTAGTATTTTGTTTTTTAATATTTTGAATAATTTATAATCTGCAGGATCGTTAACTGAGCAGTTCATGTCATAAAGCAGTCTGAACAATTCATTGTATTCAGGATACTTCGAGGAAATAATATCAATAATTCTATTCAGGTCAATATGTGTTATGATCTTATCCTGAAGGAGTTCGGCTTTATTTTCGTAAAATTCTTTTCTGAACTTATCTTCAATATTGGAAGACAGTATCTCCAAAATGAATGCTAAATTCTTATAATCTGAATTCATCTCATGCACGGTATGAAATCGATCAGACAAACCATTTTTTATTAATTCCAGCATATATAAATATGCCGAATTATGAATGTCTTTAAACTTAAAAAAGTAAAATTCAGAGGAGATCAGATCTCTGACTTCATTTTTATATTCAAAGAAAAGAAGCTTTCTTAATCCTCTTTTACTGAGCTGATTTCTTTTCAGATCATGCATTTTCTTTTCATTCCCTGTGACTTCTTTCAGAGCCAGGAATTCACCAATGGTTCTTGTCAGTTCTGAATAAATATTCCAAATGCTTCTTTCGGAATATTTATCGTCGAGATACTTATGCAGATCCTCTCCATTATATATCTTTTCGATTATGAATTCAGAAAGCCTTGGTCTTTTTATAAATGAAAGTCTTAGAAATTCACAGAACTCTTTTTTCTCTGTTTCAGAAAGTGTCTTAAAAATCGTAAAAAATTTATTATTTTTTTTAACTTTCATTTCCGGGTAATAAATAATTCATTTTGTCCAAATTAATTCTAAAAACAGCAATTATCTACATAATTTTAAAGGTAAGAAATAAAAAAGCATCGTTTTGAAAATATCAGGTTATTAAATAAATTGTACGAATTTGAAAAATATTATTTTTTCCGAATAATATTTCAATGAATCCCCCAATGTTTAATTAACTAAAAATAAAAAAAAATGAGCAAATTAATTTCTTCTGCTTTACTATTAGTATTAGCAGTTGTATTCCTTTCAGGATGTTCCGGAAGTAAATCAACAACAAATGCATTAACTCAGTCCGGAATGGTAAACCAACTTTCCAAAGAACTTGGAATGACAAAAGATCAGACCGAGGCAGGTCTGGGAGCAATAATGATGTTGTCAAAAGATAAATTATCTCCGGATGATTTTTCAAAGCTCAGCAAAGGAATTCCGGGAGGAACATCAAGTCTGATCAGTGAAGCGACAAAGCTTGGAGTAGTTCCGGGTTCTGTAAGCTCAACTGCAGATATAATTCAGGTTCTTACAAAACTTGGAGTAAGTCCCGTACAGGCAGCTAAATTCACAGGATCTGTACTGAAGTTTGCCGGCAGTCTCGGTGGAAGCACACTCGGACTTTTGTCTAAAGTGTTATAAGAGTAATCATAATTACGGAAAAATAAATTATTAAATTTTAAAAGGAGATAAATTTGAAAAAGTATTTCTTATTTTTTATCACAATATTTGCTTTTTTTGCATTTAATGCAAATGCGCAATTCAAAAATTATGGGGTTAAAGGAGGAATTCAATATCAGCAGTTACTTCCTTTTTCCGAGTTTGACGCAAGATTTTCATTTCTAGCAAGAGGTTTTGTTAATTTTGAATTAACAAATACTTTATCATTAGACCTTGGCGCAGGTTATGGTCAGTATAAGACTGATGATCATTTTAATACATATCCTGCATCTTCTCCTGGAGATCATGATGTTTCAACAGATATAATTCCTGTTGATGTAAGATTGAGAATTGCTCCATTTCCTTCCAAAAACTGGAATCCATATTTTTATTTTGGCGGAGGAGTAGTAAAATATAATGTCCAAAATGTGCCTGGTGATACTGCTATTCCTCAATTTGATACCAAGGAGAGCGGATGGGCAGGGTATTTCCCTGTGGGAATAGGTACGGAAGCAAGATTATCGGATAATGTCTTACTTGATATTAATGGAGGAGTGTCATATACAACCACAGATCTGTTAAATAATTTTGTTATTCCGGATTTTCAGGATGCTTCAGCTAATCTTGGAATCGGTTTGACTTTTGCCGGAAGCGATCTATGTGAAACTGATGAGGACAGAGACGGACTTACCTATTGCAGAGAAGAACAGTTAGGAACAGATCCTGAGAATCCAGATACAGACGGTGACGGATGTAAGGACGGAGAAGAGGTTGATGTTTATCTGACAAATCCTCTAAATGTGGATACTGACGGAGACGCATTGAATGATTGTGATGAGATAAGGATCCATTCAACAAATCCGTTAAAGATGGATACAGATGCGGACGGGCTAAATGATTATGATGAAATTAATAAATACTCAACACTTCCGACCAATCCTGATACTGACGGTGACGGATTAAAAGACGGCGCGGAGGTATTAACTCATAAGACAGATCCTAAGAACAAAGATACTGATGCAGGAACTGTGGGAGACGGAGTTGAAGTGGGAAGAGGTTCTGATCCTTTAGATCCGTCAGATGATCTTCCGCCGCCTCCACCACCTGAAGAAAAGGTAAAAGTAGGTGATGTGATTACACTTGAAGGAATCAACTTTGCTACAAACAGCTGGCAGATCACATCGCTTGCAGAAGATAAACTCGAAGTAGCATTAAATTCACTTAAAGATAATCCGAATGTTGAAGTCGAGATCATTGGACATACAGACAATACCGGACGCAGAGCCTGGAATATGGAATTATCAGAAAAGAGAGCTCAGTCTGTTAAAGAGTGGTTTGTAAGTAAAGGTATCTCCGGATCCAGAATTACTACAATCGGTATGGGACCTGATGATCCGATCGCTCCTAACAATACTAAAGAAGGCAGGTATATGAACAGAAGGATCGATTTCAAAAGAATTAAATAAATAAGTGCTGATTACTAACTGCGTCTTTTTTAAATATATCAAAGACGCAGTTTTTTTAAAAATATCGGTAAGTTTATTTTTATTAAATTAACTCTATAATAATGCCACCACTAATAATGCCACCACTAAAAGAATACAAATCCGGACAGACGTTTCCAGGAGTGATTGGAAGAACATATGATCAATCGCAGCCTGCCTAGCCTGAACCAAACCGCGCTAAAGAAGGCGCTCCAAATGTATTGTTCATTGTCCTTGATGATACAGGTTACGGTCATCTCGGATGTTACGGCAGTCCGATAAAAACACCTAACATTGACAGTCTGGCAAAGAATGGTTTATTGTATAATAACATGCATACCACCGCTCTTTGCTCTCCCACAAGATCCTGCATTCTTACAGGCAGAAATCATCATTCCAATCACGTTGGATGCCTCACTAACGGCTCTACCGGCTTTCCGGGGTTTGACGGATACATGCCTTTTGAAAACGGAACGATGGCTGAGATACTTAAGGAAAACGGTTACAATACATATTGCATTGGTAAATGGCATCTGGCTCCTGAAGAGACAATGTCAGCAGCTGGTCCATATGACCGATGGCCGCTTGGAAGAGGATTCGAAAGATATTACGGTTTTCTCGGAGGGGATACGCATCAGTATTATCCTGAGCTTGTACGCGACAATACACAGACTGAACCTGAAAAGACACCGGAAGAAGGCTATCATCTTACTCCCGATCTTGTGGATCAGGCAAAATCAATGATCGCTGATTCTAAGCAGATCGCTCCGAATAAACCTTTCTTTATGTATTTCGCTCCCGGAGCAATGCATTCACCTCATCACGTTCCTAAAGAATGGGCGGATAAGTATAAAGGTAAATTTGACAAAGGATGGGATGCTTACAGAAAAGAAGTCTTCGAAAAACAGAAGAAGCTAGGCATCATTCCAAAGAATACGAAATTGTCCCGGCATGATCCTGATGTGCAGGACTGGAACAAGTTATCTAAAAAAGAGAAAAAGGTCTTTGCGAGAATGATGGAAGTATTTGCCGGATTTCTGACTCATACAGATCATTACATTGGTGAACTTATGGATTTTTTAAAGAAGATCGGTGAATATGACAATACTCTTATCATGCTGATATCCGATAACGGTTCCAGCGCTGAAGGAGGTCCCACAGGATCAGTAAATGAATGCAGATTCTTCAATAACCTTCCTGATACTGTCGATGAGATCTATGAAAAACTGGATGAGATAGGCGGACCGGAATGTTTCAACCATTTCCCATGGGGATGGACCCACGCCGGCAATACTCCTTTCAGGAGATGGAAAAGGGAAACTTACAGAGGAGGCATAAGCGATCCGTTCATTATTCACTGGCCTAAAGGTTTTAAATCAAAAGGAAAAGTAAGGACACAATATACTCATGCGATAGATATGGTACCAACAGTTCTGGAAGCCGCTGGAATAGATCCTCCGGGATCGATCAAAGGAATAACTCAGTCACCCGTTGAAGGCGTAAGTCTCGTCAGTACTTTTGATAATGAGAAAGATTCCGGTAAACATGTCACACAGTATTTTGAAATGCTCGGGCATCGTTCCATTTATCATGACGGCTGGAGAGCTGTCTGTCCGTGGCCCGGAACTTCATTCACTGAATCGGGAAGAAAATTCGGAACTCCCATAGATGATAAGACTCTCACTGAACTTGATATAAAAGGCTGGGAGCTTTATAATCTGAAAGAAGATTTTGCGGAGACAAAAGATCTTGCTCAGAAAGAAAAAGATCGTCTTATCGCAATGATCGGTATGTGGTATATTGAAGCGGGAAAATACAACGTTCTTCCTGTTGACGGCAGGGGAACTCAGAGAATTGCAGAAGAAAGACCTCAGATTGCCGGACCAAGAAGCAGATACATTCTTTATTCAGGGACACAAGCAATTCCGGCAAATGCCGCTCCGAAGATACTGAACAGACCTTATTCAATTACGGCTGAAGTTGAAATTCCGAAAGGCGGGGCTGACGGAGTGCTGTTAAGCATGGGCGGCAATGACGGCGGAATTACTTTTTATGTTCAGGACGGATACTTATGCTATGCAATGAATTATGTGACCATGGATTATTTTTATGTGAAGTCTGATAAGAAAATTCCTGATGGACATCATTTCCTGAGTATGGAATTCAAACCGACAGGGAAAGCTGATCCAATGAAAGGTAAAGGAACACCAGGCGATGTAAAGCTGATGGTGGACGGGAAAGTTATAGGAAAGGGAAAATTCCCTGTTACAACTCCTATCCGTCTTGGACAAGGCGCGCAGATGCAGGTAGGAAAAGATGCCGGATCATCAGTAATTCCGGATTATAAACCGCCTTTTTCATTTTCAGGAAAAATAAACAGAGTAATTGTAGATGTCAGCGGGGAGGAAGTAGCCTATTATGAATCTGCAATGAAAATATTTTTAATGAAACAGTAGATCTCATCTTATATGATATTATCTAAAAAATTCTGTCAGATGCTATCTTTATAAGTGAAAAGATTTTATTGGCTCTGACAGATTTTTTTTGAAATATTATTAATTTAATTTGCGACAATGAAATTTATATTTTTTCTTTTATTATTCTCAGGATATGCTTTCAGAATAACAGCACAGGATTCAAAAGAAATTGCTGAAGACAATGCCGCAGCAAATGCAACCAATCCACTCGCATTTGTAACAAAATTACAATTCCAGCCCAACTACTCATGGAAAGATGAAGGAGGTGATCAGCTTTCACTTATCAGCAGAATTTCCAAACCAACAAAGACATTAGGACTGCCTTTTATTAAAAGCAAGGACCCTTCAAAAGTATATACAATATACAGGCTTGAAGTGCCGGTAATAGGTCAGACATTGTCTGACAGTCAGAGTGTCCTGAATGCTACAGGAATAAGTGATATGGTCCTTTTGGATGTGATCGCTTTCAAACAAAAATGGGGTCTTATTGGAATAGGTCCGGCATTGCTGATTCCTTCAGCATCTCCGGAAATTCTGGGAACAGGGAAATGGAGCGCAGGTCCTGTCGGAGTTTTGCTTTACACAGGAGTTAAGAAACTGCAGCTGGGTTTTCTTGCTCAGCAGTTTTTTTCATTTGCAGGGAGCGAGCAAAGAAAAGACGTAAATTTTATGCTGTTCCAGCCAATAGTAAACAAAATATTCGTGGATGGTTATTTCATGCAAATTTCTCCAATTATGAAATTTGATTGGGAAATCAGCAAATATAATATTCCTGTAAGTCTTGCTTTGGGAAAAGCATTTGCAAAAAATCTTTCTATGTTCCTTGCGGGCGAATATGTTTTGAGCGGTCCCGGAACAGGCGATCTGACATTCAGAATTAATGTCAATGCTATGTTTGCAGCACTTTAAAAAAATAAAATGATTATTAAAAATAAGAAATATATTTTTGTTTTGATTATTTTTTGTATCTGCTCTTTTGGGCAGGTAAATGCTCAGGGTGACGGTCCGCGCGCATTCATGCTTGCTCCGAAAGGCGTTGCCGGAATTAATGCCAAATGGATGAATTTAAATCAGAATTTTCTTCCCGGAAGCAATATACTTGTTGAATCCGCCAATCTGGATATAAACGTATTTCCGGTTACGTTATTTTATAATTTCGGAATTGCTGATCATTATGCTCAGGCATTATTTATGTTCAATCCCGGTAAGGCGACAGGGAGTATCACTTCTAATCTAAACATTCCATATGATAATCAAAGCGTTACAGGTTTTTCAGACGGATTTTTGGGTTTGAAATTCGGATTAATTGGCTCGCCTGCATTGGATCTTCTGCAGTTTGCAAAACATAAACCTGATTTTTCATTAATGAGTTATTTCAAACTTTGGTATTCAGGTTCATATGACAGCAGTAATGCGCTTAATTTAGGATCTAACCGCCTTACTTATGAAATGGGACTTCCAATTGTAATCCCGGTATTTAAAAGCTCTAAAAATCCTTTGTGGATCGAAGCTTATCCATTTATACAGTTTTATTCAACCAACACGGAACCATCTTTTATTTCGCGTTCTGAGGAATCTTATCAGAAGCCTCTCTTCGGACTTGAGACCCATTACACTTACAATTTATCGGATAAATTCTGGACAGGTATAGATCTAAGGTATCAGTATGGAGGTGAAGTTGAACTTGACGGAGTAACTCAGGATAATAAAATAAATATTCTTGGAGGAGGTCTCTCTGCAGGTTATCAGATTTTACCATTTTTAAGTATCTCAGGCAGCTATGGAAAAATATTAACCGGAGACAATAATGCAAAATCCGATTTGATAAGATTAAGTCTGATATTCGTTTATGCAAACACAAAAAATCTTAACATGTTAAATAATTAATTTAAAATATTATCGTTATGAATTCAAAATCAAAGAAAGCAGAAACAGGGAAAATCCTGCCATTTCCTCCGGTTCCTTCCGCAAGTAAAGCAGGAGAAACCCTGGCTGAAAGTACAATGATCAGGAGACCTCAGCCGGATTATCTTCCGAAAGATGCGCCGAACATACTTATCATTTTAATGGATGATGTAGGATTCGGACAGTGCGGAACTTTCGGTGGAGAAGTAAATACTCCTACCATGACAAAACTTCGAAATGAAGGAATTGCTTATAATACATTTCATACTACTTCGATATGTTCACCGACAAGAGCTTCTTTGCTGACCGGAAGAAATCATCAGAGGGTCCACTCAGGTACTATTGCCGAAAGGGCTGTTGACTGGGACGGATACACCGGAGTAATTCCCGAGACATCAGCAACAGTAGCGGAAGTCCTTAAAGAGTATGGATATAAAACCTGCGCTTTCGGTAAATGGCACAACACTCCTGCCGATCAGACGACATCCATGGGACCTTTTGACCGCTGGCCAAACGGTCACGGGTTTGAACATTTTTACGGATTCATGGCAGGTGAGACTTCTCAATATGAACCCAGACTTTATGAAAATTATAATGCAATCGAGCCGCCGCGAACTGCGGAAGAAGGTTATCATTTAACCGAAGATCTTGCTGACAAAGCGCTTGAATGGCTGAAGCAGCACAGGGCTTTTTCTCCCGACAAACCTTTCTTCATGTACTGGGCTCCGGGCGCAGCTCATGGTCCTCACCACGTGCATAAAGAATGGGCTGATAAATATAAAGGGAAATTTGATGACGGCTGGGATGAATACAGGAAAAGAGTTTTTGAAAGACAGAAAAAAATGGGCTGGATACCTGAGGATACTAAGCTGACTGAGCGAACTGAAACAATGGCATCATGGGACAGCATTCCGGAAGGTGAAAGAGCTTTTCAGAGAAGACTGATGGAAGTGTTTGCAGGATTTGCCGAGCATGCAGATGTACAGGCAGGGAAAGTAATTGACGGGCTTGAAGAGCTGGGAATAAAGGACAATACATTGATCTTTTATATCTGGGGGGATAACGGTTCAAGCGCTGAAGGACAGGGCGGATCAATATCCGAACTGCTTGCTCAGAACCAGATCCCGAATACAATAAAACAGCAGATGGAATCACTAGACAAACTTGGAGGATTAGATGTTCTCGGTTCTCCAAAAACTGATAACATGTATCATTCAGGATGGGCATGGGGAGGTTCTGCGCCATTCAAACATACAAAACTGATTGCATCACATTTCGGAGGGACAAGAAATCCTATGGTTGTTTCATGGCCGGAAAAAATCAAAGCCGATAAGACTCCAAGAGGACAATTCCATCATGTAAATGATATTGTTCCGACAATATATGATGTACTTGGAATTACTGTTCCGGATTCAGTTAACGGATTTAAGCAGGATCCTATAGACGGGATCAGCATGAAATACACTTTCAGTAAAGCAAAAGCAAAAGGTAAAAAAGGTCCGCAATATTTTGATAACAACGGAAGCAGGGGAATATATCATGACGGGTGGTTTGCATGCGCTTTCGGTCCATTGTATCCGTGGCTGACCGTAAGTCCGGGTCTTGCCGAATGGGATCCGAAAAAAGATGTTTGGGAATTATATGATCTGAGGAAAGACTTTTCTCAGGCAAATGATCTTGCCGGAAAATTTCCAAAGAAACTTGCTGAGATGAAAAAGTTATTTTTAAAAGAAGCAAAGAAAAATAAAGTGTTTCCGATAGGAGCGGGGATATGGCTCAGGCTGCATCCCGAAGACAGGATCAAAACACCATACAGCAGCTGGACCTTTGATGAAAGCACCATCAGAATGCCTGAATTTACAGCTCCGGGGCTGGGCAGAGAAAACAATAAAGTTGTTATAGACCTTGAAGTTGGAGAAACAGCAAACGGAGTTTTATATTCGCTTGGAGGATTTTCAGGAGGACTTACTTTCTTTGCGGAGAATGGGAAACTTGTTTATGAATACAATATGATGATCATTGAAAGATATACTGTGGAGACGAAGCAGAAACTTTCCAAAGGCAGGCATAAAATTGAAGTCATTACAAAACTGACAGATAAGAGGCCAATGTCATCCGCAAAAGTCACAATAAAAGTTGACGGGAAAGAATGGGCAACCGGAATGGTCGGAAGAACAGTTCCTGCGGCATTCACAGCAAGTGAGTGTTTTAATGTAGGAGTTGATCTTGGTTCTCCTGTATCTGAAAGATATTTTGACAAAGCACCGTTCAGATATAACGGGAAGATAAATACTGTAAAGGTTGTGTTAACGTAACAGGTAAGAAGTCAATTATCAAAATTCAAATGATTTGCTTTCATTCGTACTGCCCCTCTTCTTGTTGGAAAGGGGTTTGGCTATAAATATTAATTTATTTTTGACAGAAATGAACAGTAATGATAGGTATGATACAGTTGCCGGTCTTAAGAACTTAGTGACCTGTAACAGTTATTTGTAAGTTGAAATTTATAACTTGTATCCGAAGCATCGGATCAACAATTTAATTTTTAAAAAGTAAAAATTTGGCTGAGATACTTTTAAATGTCATAAGCATAAGCGCAATACTGGCCATTCCCACACAGTCTATCATACTTGGACTGAAAGCCGGGAGACCGTTTTTCAAAGAATTATTTTCTCAGAAAAAGCTTCTGAGCAGATTCATAATTACGATGTTTGTGATCATTCCGGGAGTTGCCATAATGTTTTCATACATAACAGGTAACCTGATAAGCATATGGAGTGTAGTATTGATCATTGCGGTAGCTCCTGCATCACCCGGTGTAGTAAAAGTTATGTCAAAACTGGAGGGTGATCAGAATGTCAGCACGGCATGGATGATCCTTACTATGCTGCTTTCTCTGATATTTTTTCCCATTATTATAATGATGCTTCAGGCATATCTTGGTATTGTACTGAAACTGGGGGTAGTGGATGTGGTCATTAAGTTGATGATCCTTTTCATAGTTCCGCTCGGAATTGGTTTTCTGATAGCAAAATATTCTCAGGAAAAAACGGATAAGATCAAGAAGATCCTTGAACCGGTTTCAAAAATTGCAATGCTTACATTGATAGTTTCCCTCCTCATAAGTTCAGTGCCCCTGATAATTAAAAACGGAATTACACCAATCATATTATTACTGTCATTTATAATTGTATCTCTTGTAATAGCACATGTAATGGGCTCTCCGGAAAGGGAATTCGGACCTATACTCCCTTTTTCGATTGTTCACAGATTACCAGCTCCCGCGGTTATTCTCACCAAACTTAACGGCACTATGGAAATGCACCTGCCTGTTATAATTTCCTACACCATTCTTGCGACTATAGTGATGATCATTTACAATAAGATATTTTTCGGGAAGAAAAATTGAGTGTATGGAGTGTGTGGAGTGTATGGAGTGTATGGAGTGTGTGGAGTGTATGGAGTGTGTGGAGTGTGTGGAGTGTATGGAGTGTGTGGAGTGTGTGGAGTGTGT